>CAZWVC010000520.1:0-2669 GCA_964637245.1 uncultured Desulfocapsaceae bacterium | reverse complement strand
ATCGATATCAAAGTTGGCATAGGATACCGTATGCGGAGGTACCTCGATCTGAATGTAGCCGCCCGATTTGAAATCCACCGTATCACCCTCGGGTACTTCAAGAACAAGTTCTTTTATAAATGTGGCTACGCTTCTATTTGATTTTACTTTGCAGGTCCATTTCCTGGTTTCCATGACCTCGGGATCGACTTTGATCTCCATGTCACGCTTGACCGGAACCTGACAGGCCAGACGAATACCAGCCTTGGCATCACGATTATTTATTTTCGATCTTTCAGTCGGCAGAATCGAGCCTCCACCTGATTCGATCTTTACCAGGCACTGCGCGCAACTTCCACCGCCGCCGCAGGCCGAGGGGAGATATATTTCCTGATCTGCAAGTGAGGTAAGCAATTTCCCCCCGGGGGAAGTAGTGAGTTGTTTGTCTTCATTGATAGAGATGGTAATTTCACCATCGGGTAACATTGTTTTTTTGGCAACGGTAATAAGGGTTACCAAAATAAACTGAATTACGAGAAAACAACCTACGCCGAAAAGTATCTCATTCATCCAGTGACTCCATTGTAAATGTATGTAAAGGGAATGCTCTATAGTCCAGCTAATCCCATAAATGCCATGGCCATAAGGCCGGCAGTAATAAACGTTAATCCAAGCCCTCTAAGTCCAGGAGGAGGATTTGCATACTCAAGTCTTTCCCTGATACCAGCGAGGGCTACCACCGCCAGGAAAAAACCTGCTCCTGCTCCAAAACCATATGACACGCTCTCAGTAAAACTGTAATCACGCTCAACCATGAATAAAGAGGCACCGAGGATGGCACAGTTTACTGTCAACAGTGGGAGAAAGATACCCAGAGTGTTGTAGAGAGCAGGGATAAATTTATCGAGTACCATCTCCAGAATTTGTACCGTTGCAGCGATTATGGCAATGTAAGTGAGCAGACCGAGAAATGTGAGATCAATATCTGGATATCCAGCCCAGGCAAAGGCACCTGGTTTGAGCAGTTTGCTCAAGATGAGGTTATTCAATGGTACCGTGATAATTTGCAGCACCAAAACAGCACTTCCAAGACCAATGGCTGTTTTTACCTGCTTGGAAATCGCCAGAAATGTACACATCCCCAAAAAAAAGGCGAGTGGCAGATTTTCCAGGAAGATTGACCGAAGGATAATATCAAAGTGGTGAGCCATCAATCTTCCTCCTGTTGATCCGGATCAAGGGTTCGTAGCACCCATATCATAAGAGCTATTATGAAGAATGCACTGGCAGGAAGAACCAGCATGCCGTTTCTTTCATACCAGCCACCATTTGTGGTAAGCTGCAGTATCTCATAGCCAAACAGGCTGCCAGATCCCAACAGTTCACGAATGAAAGCCACTACCATGAGGATAAAACTGTATCCCAGACCGTTGCCGAATCCATCCATAAAACTGGCAATGGGTGGATTGCTCATCGCAAATCCTTCGGCCCTTCCCATAACAATACAGTTAGTGATGATCAAACCGACAAATATCGATAATTGTTTTGAGAGCTCAAAGTAGTATGCCTTCAGAAACTGATCAACCATTATAACCAGGGTGGCAATAACCGTAATCTGGAGACCTATTCTTACACTATTGGGAATCTGAAAACGTACAATACTGATGGTCAGGCTGGAAAAAGCCGTCACCAGGGTAACACAGATCGACATTACCAAGGCGGTTGACATCTGCCCTGTTACTGCCAGTGCCGAGCAGATTCCCAGCACCAGCAGAGCGATGGGATTACGCTTAAAGACCGACTTTGTCAGTAATTCAACATTGGTTTCAGCCATTGAGTTTTCCTCCTGCCATTTTCAACTGGTTCAGAAAAGGTTTGAAACCATTTTCGCCAAACCAGAAAGTGATGAGATCATCTACTCCATCAGTGGTAAGGGTTGCCCCAGAAAGCCCATCAATATGATGAATCTCATCGATGTTGCCTTTTTTCTTGCCTATTAGTACGACTTCCTCGTCTGCTTCGTTGTAGATTTTTTTGCCTTTCCACTCAGCCTGCCAGCGGGGGTTCTCTATTTCTCCACCAAGACCTGGTGTTTCTCCGTGTTCGTAGAATGATATGCCATTGACGGTGGTAAGGTCGCCATTGATAGCTATATATCCATAGAGGGTAGACCACAGTCCTTTGCCGCGAATTGGCAAAATCACCTGATCTATTGCTGATCCATTTTTTACGATGTATACCAGTGAATATTTTTCGAGTCTGCGGATACCTGCGATATCAGAGTCAGCAGGAACTGGTTCTCCCATATCACTGCTCATTGCCGCTTTCAACTGATTATATTCAGCTACCGCGATAGTTTCGTCTGCGACAAATTCTCCAGTTTCGAGTTCAAAAATACGGGTTTCAATATCAGCAAAGAGCTGATCAACATTCTGACTGCTGTCATAAAGCCCGGCAGAGAGCAAAATATTCTTTTTCTGATCGAGTTTGCGGTTTTCATCCTGCAACGGACGAAGACCGACAGCTGCTCCTGCAACCATCAACGAACAGAAAAAGGCAAGTACAAGAACTGAGTAAAATGGTTTATAAGGAGATTCATTAGCCATGGCGGAGTGCCCTCCTTTTCATATTCGCCTGAACGACGAAGTAGTCAAACAATGGTGCGAAAACATTTCCTAATAATATTGCAA
>CAZWVC010000519.1:0-2685 GCA_964637245.1 uncultured Desulfocapsaceae bacterium | reverse complement strand
ATGACGACGATGATGACGACGATGATGACGACGATGACGACGATGACTAACAGTAAGAAATACTGTTGATCATAGCATTGAGGAAAATGAAACTGTCGGGACCACGAAAATAACGTTATTACTTCTGATTTGAGTAATCACCTAGTCAATGGGTGTTGCATTCTAGTCAACTATTCCTTTAGCAATCACACATTTTATTGTGTTGTTGATTAGGAAGATCTAATATACGGCAATGTCCATGCGATATTTTCACACCATATCAAGTACAAGCCTGAAACTTGGCCTCTTATTTATTTTATTATTTATTCTCCTCCTCTTTGGTGGGAATAGCTTTTTTCGTAGTAATCTAACGGAGAAACTTGAATACCACTTTTTTGATTTCTACAGTGGACGATCTACTGCTCATTTTGTTTATCCTGAAATTGCAGTAATTCTTGCGGGAGAGCAATCGATCCAGGAATTGGGGCGCTGGCCCTGGTCACGAAAAAAGCACGCAACCCTGCTGAACCAGCTAACGCAAGCTGACACCGTTATTCTGGATATTCTGTTTTCTGAATATACTTCAGTAGAGGAAGACACAGAACTCATTGAAGCAGCAGCAAAACTCTCTAATCTTGTACTTGCCACACATCTCATTTCCGGTCCCACAGGAGGTAATCCTCAGGTAAAAAAGCCAATTAAGGATCTGGCCGATCTAGCGCAAAGCTTTGGTTATGTGAATATTTCCACCGATACAGACGGCCTCATAAGGAAAGTGATGCCGTTTTTCAACATAGAAGATAAGGCGATACCTACCTTGGCTCTTTCTGCTCTATCCAGTATTCTCGGGCAGCCATTACGTGGTGATGGTGTGACGTTAGCAGAAATGAAAACATTACTGCATGGTCATCAGATAGTGTCAGATGAAGAAAACGCTCTTTGGCTTTCTTTGCCGGATGTGAAGTTTCCTCAATATGAGTATGTGGAAGTAGTCAATGGTAATATAGCTCCTGATGAATTCAGAAACAAGATAGTCATCATCGGAGTTGTCGCCTCGGGTGTGGAAGATTTTTTTTCAATCCCTTTCAAAGGCTCAAGCAAGGAGGTGTCCGGTGCAGAATTAAATGCGCATATGTTGCGTGTATTACTTGCAGGAAATTTGTTGCACAGGCTTTCTCCAGTTAAAGATTTGTTCCTCATTTGTTTTTTTATTATTGGAGGAGCAACATTGGCAATGGTGAGGAGACCGACATTGAGCTATAGTGGCCTGTTGCTTACTGTACTACTTTATCATCTTCTAGGTGCCTATTTGTTCGTGATGCAGAACGTGTGGATTTCCCAAATTGTCCCCTCTCTAGGGTTGCTTGTCACTTTCTTTGTATTTCATTATTTCCGTTTTAAACTTTTACATGATGAAGTTGAAGTTAAATCCCTGTCAATTTCTTACATCAATGAATTGCCAAGATTGTTGGCTCTGGAGTATGAGAGTTATCAAGCTTATATACAGAGTATATGGCCGTATATTGAGAAAAAAAATAAAATCAAGCTGCTCAACCCGAAGTCCACTTACGAGAATGTGAAACAGGAATTGGGTCATGCGCTGGAACAAAACCGCATTCCTGAATCGGGATCAGCATTGATAATAAAAAAAAGCGCAGGCGATTACCGCAACCTTGCAATTATTCCTCTTTCTCGTGATTGTAGTATCAATGAACAGACATTTACTGTGCTGGGGTGGCAGGATTTTTTCGAAGATAGCTATATTGAGGCCTTGATTGCTGTGGCACTGTCGAGTTCGTGGTATTTTGATATGATGAAACAGGCTGAGACCCGTAAAGCATTATTATTGAATACAATTCATGCAATTACTGCGGCGATTGATGCTAAAGATCCTGTAACAGGAGGTCACTCACAGCGAGTAAGTGAAGTGACCAAAGAGATCTGCGCCCAGCTGAACTTGGAGCATCAGGAACAAGAGGATATTTTTCTTGGTGCACTTATTCATGATATCGGCAAGATAGGTGTACCTGATAAGGTCCTCGCGAAACCAGGCAAACTCACCGAGCAAGAGATGGAAATGATGGAAGATCATCCTGATATTGGCTATCGGATTATGCAATCGGTGAACCTACCCGAACTTACTCTTCAAGGTCTATATGAACATCATGAGCGATTTAATGGTCAAGGTTATCCTGACCAACTCATGGGTAACGAAATTAGTATTGCTGGAAGAATAATTGCGGTGGCAGATGTGTTTGATGCGCTATCAAGTGATAGACCTTATCGTGGTGGCAGATCGCTAAAAGAGGTTCTTGAATTCATGCAGCAGAAAAAAGGCATTGATTTTGACCACGATGTAGTTAATGCACTTGTGGAACTCAAAACTAACGCGAGTAAATAATAATGAAATATTAGGTTGTTATATATATGCAGATGCTAACTGGCAGTATGTGATTTTCTGAATCATTGAAAGACAACATCCTGTTCTAGATTCTCAAGACTGATAGCTCTTTTAGATCCTCTTGGTATTTTAACAGAAATTGAGTCAGTATAGAGAAGTGGTTCGCAATGCACAAAGAAACCATCCTTAAAATTTTACGCAGCGAGTATAGATACATCATACACACTGATTCTTTGAAATTAATCAAGAAAACATAAACCTTGCCTGAAACAATATGAATAACATGCTGTATTTGGGCGTAAGTA
>CAZWVC010000518.1:0-2692 GCA_964637245.1 uncultured Desulfocapsaceae bacterium | reverse complement strand
CTGAAGCTTCTGAGATAATAGCAATAATTGAACAAACTTTGAATTAGGGTTTTAAAATAATTTTCTCAACACTTATCAAAATTTAAGTAATTCATTTTTTATTTGGTAAATAGTTAAAAATATTTGTAGAATAACGCATTGAGGAATGAGAAAAGTATTATCATTACGAGCCTCAAAAAGGGTATTCCCATTGTGTAACGTCTTTGATGTCCAGTGGTAAAAGAGTTACAAAAACCTTATATTGTGTGTTAGATGTTTGAATTTATTGAATATTTGCGTTGGCAGGATGTTTTGGATATCTTGGTAGTTGCATTTGTAATCCATCAGCTAATATCAATTATCCGCGGAACTCGCTCCGTGCAAATGTTGATTGGTATCGCTGTTCTCACCGTTGTCTACTTCATGGCAAGCGTCCTTGACTTAGCGACATTGATGTGGCTGCTCAAGACCTTTCTAAGCTCAATCTTCCTCATTATAATCATCGTCTTTCAACAGGATATACGCCGCGCCTTAACCCAAGTTGGGAAATCCCCTTTCCAAAAAGCAGCTGATATCATGGATAAGGATCTCGATGAAATTATTAACGCAGTTTTTTATCTTTCAAAAAGAAGAATTGGCGCACTTATCATAATCGAACGTGACACAGGCCTGCGTGACTATGTTGAGTCAGGTTTTGATCTGGATTCTAACCTTACCAAAGAGCTGCTTATATCCATATTTATGCCGGTTTCTCCGCTTCATGATGGTGGAGTAATTATAAGCAAGGGGAGAGTGCAGACTGCTGGAAGTATTTTGCCGCTCACTCAAAACCCCTATATAAGCAAACGCTTCGGCACCAGACATCGCGCAGCAATTGGTTTATCAGAAGAAACTGATGCGGTGGTACTCGTTGTCTCCGAAGAAACACAAGATGTCTCATTGGTACAACATGGTGCCCTGACCGCAGTCAGTGATGAAATTGCCTTACGCACAAGTATGCGTGCTATATTCATTGGCAAAGAAGGGCAAAACTCGACATGGAGAAACACATTTTTTAAAGTTTGATGCTGAATGTAATCTGGAAAATACAGGATTTATGGTCCAAGGAATGGGTATTGAAAATTATTTCCCTCTGTCTTGCCGCTATGCTCTGGTATTTTGTCGGTGGCGAGGACGTGGTTGAAAAGAATGTCATGGTTCCTGTCGATGTTATTAATATGCCTGCAGATCTGATTATTTCTAATAGATATAAGAAGGAATTAGAAGTGACCGTCCGTGGACCACGATCGCTGATTATTGAGATGGGTAAAGACCAGAGATCATTCCAGATCGACCTCTCGATGGCAACACCAGGCACGAAAGTCGAAAGTATCGAAAATGATTCGATTCCAGTAACCCGAGGACTAGATGTGCAGCGCGTTCAGCCCTCATCCATTATCCTCTCTTTAGATAAACTCATTAAAAAGGAATTTCAAATTAATCCGATTACAAGTGGAAATGTCACGCCTGGCTATATTCTTGAAGGTCTCAGGTTAGACCCGGATTCAATTACAATTACCGGACCGCAGACAATCCTTTCCCAGGTTGAGGTTTTAAAAACCGTACCAATCAACATAAATGGTCTATTTGAATCTGTGCAATTACAGATCCCGCTCGAACTGGACGCTACTATGGTTGATCTCATCGGCGAAACTTCTATCACCGCTGATATATCCATTAACTTTGATACAGTTGAAAAGACCGTTAAAAATGTACCGGTTAGCGTTTTAACAGATGGGTTTCTCCAAAAAGTTGAACCAGCGAAAGTGGAAGTAACGTTAAAAATTCCCAAAATGATAATTAAAAAGAAGATGGATTTTAAAAGACTATTTACAGTAACAGCTGTTGCTGAAAATGGCAGTGATGAATTAAAAGTCCAGGTAATACCATCGGGCGAACTTACCGTGCCGTTGGAAATTGTTTCAATTGAACCCGAAAAAGTAAAATTGGTTATTCCTCCTGTAGAAAAAGAAGCAGATGAGGAAAAAGAAACCCAACCAGAGACTTAAACTGAGCTGAGAAAAATGCAGAAATTATTTGGAACCGACGGAATAAGAGGCGTTGCTAATATTTTTCCAATGACCACAGAGATTGCCATGCAGGTGGGTAGGGCAATTGCTTTTGTTTTTAAGAATGGCAGCAGGCGACACCGTATCGTAATTGGTAAGGATACCAGGTTGTCTGGTTATATGTTGGAAAACTCACTTTCTGCAGGAATTTGCTCAATGGGCGTCGATGTTCTCATTGTTGGTCCCATGCCAACTCCAGGCATAGCTTTTATCACAACCTCCATGCGAGCAGACGCCGGAGTAGTTATTTCTGCATCGCACAACCCTTTTCAAGATAATGGCATAAAGATATTTTCCAATGATGGCTTCAAATTACCAGATGATACCGAGGACCAGATAGAAGATCTTATTTTCTCTAACAAAATGGCAGCGCTTTGTCCGGTGGCAAGCGAAGTTGGTCGTGCCGCACGCATAGATGATGCCAAGGGAAGATACATAGTTTTTCTCAAACACACATTCCCCAGCAATTATGAGTTGGATGACTTTCATATCGTGCTCGATTGTGCCCATGGTGCAACCTACAAGGTTGCACCACACGTCTTTGAGGAACTGGGGGCCAAGGTTACTACCATTGGTGTTGACCCAGACGGAACCAACATAAATCA
>CAZWVC010000517.1:0-2693 GCA_964637245.1 uncultured Desulfocapsaceae bacterium | reverse complement strand
CTCAAGTGGTTTGGTACATGAAAGCGTTGAATTATCCGCAATCGGTCATTGCTGTGTTGATCGGTGGTAATGATTTTCGTCAATATCCTATTGAGCGTTCACCTGGCCTTGAAGATATGGTTTACCGAAAAGCAAAGGAGTTTTGGTTTAACCATGTACTTGCGAGAAACCCTCCTGAGCCAACGAACGACAGCGACCTTGCCTTGATGTATGCGCGTGATAACGGCGATGCGCTAGTGGCTTCTGAGGAGATCGAAAAGGAGGTTTATCAACTTTCCATCTTGAAGTATCAGGTCAAAGCTTTAAATAAGCAGATAGATGAAAAGAAATTTCTCATCGAGGAATTCATGGCTGAATATTCATGCTTGCTTAATGGTGAGAATGATCTGATTGTGACTCACAAAAAAACAAAGGATGGAACTCGTTTTAATGCGAAGAGATTTCAGAAGGCAATGCCTAATCTTGCTAAGGAGTATTCTGAGCACAAGAAAGGCCATAGGGTGTTTTTGTTGAAGGTGTGATTATGGATTATTTAATTGCATTATGGGCTATTGGATGGGTTTTTTCTGCACTGGATTTTAGGAGTTCTATGCAGATGATTTATGATGCGAAAAAAATTGGGATTAAAGAAGCTCAAGATTTTTATCACCAAGAAAAGCCGACTCATTACGTTATACTGTTCTTTCTTTGGCCGGTTTATTGGTTAATATTGATTCAGGTTAGGCTATTAAAATGAAAGTTATTGTTGCGGAAACGATAGAGCAGTTGAGGGATGCGGATGCATTGAGGTTTTCTGCATTCAAAGGGACCGGGAAGTTCGAGGAAAAAGCTTTCTTCATTGAGCATAGAGATTTGTATCTTCCGGTCTTGGTGGCTTATGACCAGAATGAAAAGGCGGTAGGGACTGTTAGGCTTTTGCTGAATGAGTCTTTGAATCGATACGAATGCCAGATGTTGGCTGTGCCGCATAGTGGGAAAATGCCTTTCAAGGTGCTGCTGTCTCTGTATTGGAGGGTTGCTCAGATTTGCAGGGAGAAAGGGGTGCCCTTGCTGTTTGCCAATACCAATATTGAAACGGTTGGTATGTGGGGAAAATTGGGTGCCAGGAAGCAGGGAAAGTCGATCTATCTCGATGAGGTTGGGGACTGGGCTCAGCCTATGACTCTGAGCGTTGATGTGCTTGAGACGAAGCTGAAGAAGCTTTTGAAAAAATAGTTTTATAACAACCTGGAGTTTATGGTTATGTGTGACGGTTATCAAGACAGGGTGATACAGCATAGTTTAAAGTGGTTAAACGGAACGCCAGAACATAATCATGTAGACAATGAGTGTGTTGCTGATTTCTCTTGCTGTCATCCTGAGCTATTCACAAGAGCGTTAGCTGATCGAATGAAATCTCACCAGCTTTTAATTGAAAAACTACGTAGCACATAACTTTGGTTTATATGCAGAAGCGATTTGACACTACAGGATAATCTAATAAACTTATCAGGGTAAACATAGGAGAAACCTATCAATGCCGTGTAATAAATCGAAGCGGAAACGCGGATCAGGCCGGAGGAGAAAGTAATGCCAGTCAAGAAGAAAGCGAAATCGAGGAAAGCTGACATTTTTGCAAAAAGCGGGATAGCTAAAAGCATTAAAAACCGTAGAGATGCCCCCCTTAGAGCTGGGCGTAAAGCAATGGATCCAACGAAAAAGAAAGCAGCGAAGAAAAAAGCCCGGAAGATCAGCAAAAAAAACATGAGCCCTTATTCCAAGGGGTTTTATAAGTGACCAGGAAAGAATTGATTCGGCTTTGGCTTTTTTGTGGCGTTACGTCATCTGTCATAGTCGCCGGGTCGGTCTTGGTTGATCAGTTTGGAAAGTATTTCGGAGTTTTGTAACGTGACATTCAAAAAGGGTAATAAGTTATGGCAAATGCGCTCTAAGGATGGGCGTCCGCCGATTTATTCCTCTCCTGATCAGCTTTGGGAGGAATGTTGTGGGTATTTTGAGTGGATAGAGGCTAATCCTCTTTGGGAAGAGAAGCCGTTTCATTTTCAGGGCGAAGTGACTGATCACCCGGTCCGTAAAATGCGTGCGATGACGTTGGGCGGCCTTTGTCTATACTTAGACATTGATAGAACAACTTGGAAGGATTATTGTACAAAAGTTGATTTTTCCCAAGTCACCACGCGAGTAGAAGAGATTATCCGGGATCAGAAGTTCTCCGGGGCAGCTGCTGAGTTGTTGAATCCACAGATAATTGCTCGAGATCTCGGCCTCCAGGATAAGGTCAGCAATATCCATTCAGGTCCAGATGGTGGCCCAATCCAAACCCAAGATGTTTCCGGCATGAGTGATGATGAGTTGCAGGCGATCATAAATGGCGGGAAGTCTGGTGATCAGGATGGGTAAAGGCGACAAGTTTTACATTGAAATCAATGCGTTGCTGATTCAAATCGAGGCTGCAAGGAAGGCGCGTCAATCCAAAGAAGTGCAATCTTTACTATCGAAAATTAATGAATCAGAATGCCGTCAAAACTCCAGAAAGGATTGATCTCGAAAGGCGGGCCCAGGCTGCTTTAGAGCTTCGCAGGCGGCAGCTAGAACAAAAGACCGTTTACGGCATAGTCTCACCAAAAAAAGGACTCCTCCGGTGCTGGCAGGAGTCGAACGGCAAGTTTCATCTAGTAAACAAACCCCCAATT
>CAZWVC010000516.1:0-2701 GCA_964637245.1 uncultured Desulfocapsaceae bacterium | reverse complement strand
CCGACACTTTTTTCAAGGCAACAGGCACCGTAATGCCAGCCTCGTGGTAAGGTAAAATTATAATATACTGGTTGAAGAAGGGCATAAAGCAATGGGTAGCATTCACCTAGGCAGATCACAGCAGATGTGGGTGCTACCCTGCCCCGTAGCATTATTACGTACCCTGTTTACTCCCACACCCACCTGTTTTTATCATTTTCATTTCTAATTTTTTACATTCTTTAAAGCTGTTGGCTTTTGACCGATAAACTTTACCTGCATTAAACCAAGTTAATCAGTTTTTCTGAAGGTCTTCATCCAAAAGGACTATTGGATTCTCTGTCATGACCGCCCTACCTTCTCCTCATAGGCAAGAAAACGTTTGTTACTAAAAAGAATTTGGAGGTTGCCATGACATACGACAAGTCCATCATTCAAGGAATCAACTATCTCATTTCTCCAGAGGACACTACTGTTGAAATCAATGAAGCGAAAAACACAGTAAACTACTCTGGTTTCCAGGCTGTTATCCTAGGTACATTGAAAACCCTTTTTTGGTCTGGTATAGCAGTATTTCTTCCAATTATTTTACTTTAGATAAGCAAAGCTAAAACCATTAGGTGCTGCTGGTGCAGACTGTACACTACGCTAATACAATCAATTTACAGAGCTTTGGTAAAAATCGATGATACGAGAAATAGCTGATTTTATACCTCTGGATTTGGCAAGTAAAATTACTGGTAAATCACAGAGCATGACGGAAATTGAGACTCGACATAGCTTTAAATTTCGTCAGCATCTGGAGGGAGTGTATGTTCCCAAAAGACGGGGATGTGCTGAGATAGAACTGAAAAAGATAATCGGCAGTGTGGGTCGATATCATGAATTTAAAAAACAGTTTAAGATTGGCAGGGGGCTGCGGGACGAACGACTCCTCTCAATCTTGGCTGCGATGAAAAAAGGCAAGAGAATGCCCCCAATCTCCCTCTACCAGATAAAAGAGGATTTTTATATAGTGGATGGCCACCACCGCTTCAGGGCCGCTAAGGAGCTCAGGTTATCCACAATTGAAGCTCATGTCGTAGAGCTCCTTTCGCAATGATTTAATTTCTTGGCAAGATTTGTTTGGGTAATTTAATAAGTCCTTACTAGAAATCTGCCGTTATTGTCACCATAGAGTTTCTCACAAAGAAAATCATTGAACGTACAAAAGCTTTGCAAGAGGTCGAAATCAATATAGAGCCAGTTAAAGGGATCCGAAATACTATTTTTGTATTTCATCACCATTTCAGTTTCGCCAAAATAGTAATCCGTCGAATAATCAGGTTTAACATCATAATAAAGGGATAAATCGGTGGAATCGGCAATTATTTGACCTCCCTCATCCAGCAGATTGCGAAGATACTGGAGGAAAAGATTACAGCCATCTACTGTTCCGCAAATTCCCAGGCCGTTCATCAACATGAGAATAGTTGAATACTTTTGGTCAATGAGATTAAAGAGGTTGTTGTGAATAGGGTTTTTCACCCCTCTTATGCGCATTGCTTCAATGCATCCAGGGGAGATATCAAGCGCCTTCACATCGAAATTTTTTTGCTGTAAATAAAGGCTGTGACAACCGCCGCACGCCCCCACATCGAGCACCCGACCTTGGCAATGCTCCAAAGCCTTGCGATCGAGGGCATCCATATCATGGTAGCTCCTGCAAAGCGTTGCGCCTGTCATGGTCCACATTGCTACGGTCGGAGACTCCATCTCAACATAAGCGTCTTTTGATCCTTTGATATAATCAAGCAGCATATTTCCCAAAGGGTCACTTTCGGCTGAGGAAATAATATCCTTCATTCTCCGTTAACTATCCAGTAGCTGAGATGAAAAATGATCCTCTAGTATGCTTTACTTCATGTGAGAGTCATGAGCTGGATTTCATCTTAATAATAAATGCCTCTAACTCTTCGGCATCCTCTAGATCGATTGTTTTCAGGATTGCCAAGTGCTCTTCGGCCTTATCAAATTTACCTAACTCAGCATAGGCTTCACCGATATACTCATGTGCCGGGGCAAGTTTTGGATCGATTTGCAACGCTTTTTTATACGAGTTTAGGGCTCTATCATAATCCTGGGTCTTACGATAGCAATAGCCCAAGTTGCTGTAAGCCTCAGCATATTTATTATCTATCTTTATGGTTTTCTTATAATTCTTTATAGCTTGCTTATATTCACTCTTATCCTGGTCCTGCTTGGCAATGGTAAAATATTTATTGGCTTTCGCGCGTTTTTCTTTTGCACTTAATGGCTTGGATATTGATGATGATGACGAACTCGCGGCAAACCCGGTTTGGGGTAGAACCAGAATAAAGCAAAAAAGCGATACGATAATGGCCATAAGGTATAATGGTCGTATATTGGTTAA
The DNA here is from genome assembly GCA_964637245.1 of uncultured Desulfocapsaceae bacterium. Lineage (GTDB taxonomy): Bacteria > Desulfobacterota > Desulfobulbia > Desulfobulbales > Desulfocapsaceae > Desulfopila_A. The sequence continues at coordinate 309 of CAZWVC010000516.1, read as the reverse complement.
ATTAATCATGGCAGGATTCTCCTATAGTGATCAAATGCGATGATGATACTGAGGCAAGATATTGATGTTTAGATGCTGATGTCAACAAAGGTAAGTCTCTGTAAGCTCTATGTAAAGATTTGCACTTTTCCACAGAAATACACTTCAGTGCATGCACCGTATCTCACTCGCATAGAGTCTGCATAATAAGATGCATTCCCCAATCATCAGGAGATATCAGAATAGAAAAAATCCAGATATTGCAACCAGCCATTAATAACAATTTTCGGATATTCGGAAAATGTGTCCATTACCCATAAGGCAGAGCCC
>CAZWVC010000515.1:0-2718 GCA_964637245.1 uncultured Desulfocapsaceae bacterium | reverse complement strand
TGATATAGCCATCTGTACTTATGATTTGATTTATTTTCATGTAGTTAGTTTATCACACCATGATGGGATTACAATACTTGATGGACATGATGAAGATGAATTTTCATTACTAAAATAGAGTCTTTTTGCTACTTCTCGGCCAGTAATATACCAGGCAAGCGTTTCTGCATGCGTTTGAAGGGTGCACCGTTAGCTAGTCCACGACACACCACCAGAGCTCCCTGAATTTCAACCAGTACCTGCTCGGCCCGTTTACTTGCCTCTTTAGCTCCGAAGCCTGCTTCCTGCGAGATTTCTGTAAGTGTTGTGATTAAAAGCTGCATGGCCGCTTTTATCGGTTGTGTAAATGAACACCCGCTCTGGGTTGCAGGTGAAAGCATATTCAACAGGCATGATTCGTTACCATTGTTGTATAGTCGACCAACCTGATGGGAAAAGAGTTTTACTTTTTTCTCTGGTGACTCTACCTCTTGCAGAGGCTCAACAATATATTTTTTAATCCAATGGTTTGTATATGTAAGTACCTCCTCAGCCATCTCTTCCTTGCCCCCGGGGAACCGGTGATAGAGGCTTGCCTTCTTCAAGCCTGAAGCTTCTGCAAGATGTGCTAGAGAAGCTCCATCATATCCATATTCACGAAAGAGTTGAAATAGTCTCACTAACAGTTCCTGGTCATTGATCTTTTTAGTTCGAGACATCGTTCCTCCATTACCGAACGGTCGGTAAATTAAATTCTTGACAGCACCTAGCTGATGTATACATATATAATAAACCGAACGATCGGTAAAATCAAGTTTGAGTTTATTTTTACACATCAATATTGGAGGTCGTCATGAATTACCTTACAAAATTCACTCTAATTACATCAGTTTTTTTCTCGTTTCTTCTTTCATCACTCTATGCAGTTCAAGCAAATCAACATGCGCCAAGGGTTCAAGTGTCTTACAATACGGTAAAAATCGACAATTTGGATATCTTCTACCGCGAAGCAGGCTCGCCAAGTAATCCTACGGTTCTGCTCCTCCACGGGTTTCCCACATCATCACATATGTTTCGCGACCTTATACCTCGTCTGGCTGATGCGTATCACGTCGTCGCTCCGGATTATCCTGGTTTTGGCTATAGTTCAGCTCCATCAGTTGATCAGTTTGAATACACCTTCGATAACCTTGCCGCAATCATAGACAAATTTGTCAACACTTTAGGCCTTGAAAATTATTCTCTTTATTTGATGGATTACGGTGCCCCGGTTGGTTATCGTATAGCTACACTTTATCCTGAGCGTGTAGAAAGCTTGATCGTCCAAAACGGTAATGCCTATAATGAGGGGATTGACAATGATTTCTGGAAACCGGTCAAACAATACTGGCAGTCCAGGACTGTGGAAAATGGTAATAAACTACGCAGTCTGCTGACACTTGATGCCACCAAATGGCAATACACCCATGGTGTACGGAATGTTTCTGCGATCAGCCCCGACACCTGGGGTCATGTTCAATCGCTGCTAGATCGGCCTGGTAATCAGGAAATACAATTAGCCCTGTTCTACAGCTACGGATCCAACCCTCCCCTCTACCCAGAATGGCAGGAGTATTTCCGTAAATATCAGCCACCAACTCTGGTTGTCTGGGGAAAAAATGATCCGATCTTTCCGGCAGAAGGTGCTTATCCTTACAAGCGGGATCTCAAGAATATTGAGTTCCATCTCCTTGATACCGGCCATTTTGCCCTGGAAGAAGATGGCTTGGTCATAAGCAAACTGATCCGCGATTTTCTCGCACGTCAAGTCGCAGCGGTCAAATAAAGCGGATCCATTGAGTCTGATACTTCCTGTCAGACTCAATATTCACATCCATGAAGAATGGAGGTAGAACCATGAATGAAAGATATCCCAGCGATATTGCCTTTACTGATAGTGTTAAGATGGTCCAAACTCATAAAGGATCTCGAGATATTTATGCTGCCATCGAAAAGAAATCTGGCTGGCAAACAACCATTACCCCTGAGTTGAAATCCTTTCTTGCTGAGCTGGATATGTTCTACCTTGGAACCGCCAATGCTGCTGGCCAGCCCTATATCCAATATCGAGGTGGTAGTCCCGGTTTTCTACATGTCATTGATGATACAACTTTAGGTTTTGCCGATTTCTCCGGCAACAGACAATACATAACCATTGGGAACCTAGCAGAAAACGCAAAAGCTTTTATATTCCTCATCGATTATATACACAGCCGCAGGATTAAATTGTGGGGCACGGCCCAGGTGATTGAAGATGATCCTTCACTTATCAGGAAATTACATGGCCAGGAGTATAACGCAGTCGCCGAACGCGCAATTCTTTTCACCATAGCCGCCTGGGATGTAAACTGTCCGCAGCACATCCACAAAAGATTACCGCTTAAAAATGTACAGACACATATAGAAAAGCTGGAGGGCCGTATACAAGAGCTTGAAGGGAAATTGAGAGACAAATGAGTGCTGCCCTAAACATCGGAGTGTTTTAGAGTTATTTGTTTTATGCTGATCACCTGCAATCTAAAAAAGAAATCAAGCCGGCAAAAGCTTATTCAAGGTTCCACCCATCAGGATACTCTGTTTTTATACCACGCCCCTTGAGTTCTTTAAGTACCTGGCCAATTTGCTCACGATTACAATCATCAATATGATAGACATTTTTTGTACCATCGAGAAAATGCAGGGTGAAATGTACCTTATCAT
>CAZWVC010000514.1:0-2721 GCA_964637245.1 uncultured Desulfocapsaceae bacterium | reverse complement strand
TCTGACTAGAGATTACAGGAGAAAAATCGATCAGCATTTCAGCCACGTTCTCCTCTCCGAGGCTTTTTTCACCGATCCAAATTGGATGCTTGCGGGCATCTTTTTCTCTAAAAAAGGAGATTGTCGAACTAATCTCCGTTCTAATCTCTTCATGGGTGCTATTACAGTGGGGTGAACCCATCTTTTCTGCAATGAGCCCGAGGATTTCCAGGTCTGACTTAGCCTCACTAGGTGGTGATAGTGCCTTCCCAAAGCATTGAACCATGCCTTCCATATTGGTGAAACTGCCGGCTTTTTCAGAAAAGGCCGCAGCCGGCAATACTACATCTGCAACTTTCACTGTTTCGTTCTCAAGGATGTCCTGTACCACGATAAATTCGAGATTATTCATTGCTTTGCGAAGGCGATCCGGCTGGGGAAGGCTACGCAGAGGGTTTTCGCCCATTATATACATTGCTTTGAGATTTCCTTTTTCTGCCTGCTCTATCATCTGCCACAGATCCAGGCCGTTGCTACTGGGGATAGCTGTATTCCAGGCTTTCTCCCAGGTTTGGCGCTCCGTTTCATCTGTAACTTTTAACCGTCCTGGTAGGGCATGTGGAACTGTGCCCATATGCCAGGCACCTACAAGATTGTTTTCTTTGGCAAGGATATGAAACCCAGCTCCTTTGTACCCTATGGAGCCGGTCATCAAGGCAAGGTTAAGCAGACCATTCATTGCTTCTTTGCTGTATCGCCCAAGCATTAAACCTTCACCGACCACAAAGGTTATCCTTTTTCCAGCTAATATCTTGAGAGCAGATCGGAGAGGTTCTGTTTCCAGGTTGGCTTTTTGTGCAGCAACGGCCAGGTCTAGCCTACCTAAAACAGCTGCATAATCATCGAAACCTGTGGTGAAACGGTTAATGAAGGATGAGTCGGTTGCTTCTTGAGCGACTAATTCAGCTGTGAGTATATTCGTCAACTCGAGATAAAATGCATCTATATTGTTCTTTTGTGGCGAGAGAGAACGTGAAGGGTGTAACCAGACCGAGGCGGTTGGAGCCAGATCTGTTTTCTGGGGATGGGCCACAATCAGTGGAATACCCTTCCGCGCGCTTCTCTTGAGATAATAATCGAGGACTGGAGCTGACTGGGCTGGTTCCGCACCGAGAACGAAAATAACCTCTGCCTGTTCCAGGCCTGAAAGAGGCCCGGCAAAGAAGTTGAAACGACCGGCTTCGTCGGTTCTTTTTTCAACCAGATCGAGAAAGAGTCTGCCGTACATGTAGCCGCCGTTATCGATATTATTTGTTCCAATGAGCGAGCGGGCGATTTTCTGGAAGAGGTAATTTTCTTCATTTGTGCATTTGGAAGATCCGAGAAAACCAATACTCTCGGGGCCATGCTCTTCTTTGATCTGCAGCAATCGCTGTGCTGCTATTTCCAGAGCATCATCCCAGGAAGTTGGGACGAGTTCATCCTCTTTACGAAGACGAGGTTTGATGAGTCGTTGGGCAGAGTTCAGAAAGTCGTGAGCGAAATGGCCACGAACACAAAGCGTGGCATCATTTACACTATTCTCCAGATGTGAAGGATTTACATCCACAACCTTATCTGCGGCAACGCCCAGCTCCAGGCTGCAGCCAATACCACAAAAACCGCATATGGAGGTGGACTCTTTCTCCGGTGTACCTACGAATTCAGTTTGGGCAGAAAGTGCACCGGTGGGGCAGATGGAAACGCAGGTGCCGCAGAAGGTACAGGTTGATTTTTCCAGAGGGAGCTCATGCAGTGTTGCGGGGCGGGAGTTGAAGCCTCTGTTGTTGTAGTCAATTGCTCCGGCACAGACCAGTTCGTGGTCGGCACGTATACACTTGCCGCAGAGTATGCACTTGGACAGATCCCGCATGATAAAAGGATTTGCCTGTTCCAACGGCTTGTGATTAGGCATCTGGTAGAGCCTGTTTTCCGCAATGCCAAGTTCAGCAGCGATCATCCTCAGGTGACAGCGATTTCCTTTGTTACACACAACACAGGATTCTGGGTGTTCTGCCATCATCAGTGAGACAATGTTGCGACGATGTCTGAGGACTTCTGCCGAATCCGTAAGCAGCACCATATCTTGGGCTGCCGGGGTGACACAGGATGCCATAAGCCTTCCGGTTTTCTCATCCTCAACCAGGCAAATCCTGCAGGCACCGTAAGGTTTAAGGCTATGGTGATGACACAGTTTGGGGATCTTTATGCCGTGGTCTTCGGCACTTACAAGAATACTTTGCCCCTCAGGGCAGGTGATCTTCTTTCCATTGATCGTGAGGCTGATGTTTTCCATGAGGCTGACTCCTCATTTGCAGGCAAATCAAGTAACTTGTTAGCCGTACACCACCTGATCGTAATTGGAGCACTGCTAAAAGTTAAGGCCCAAAGTTAATCAGAATATTTACGTTTTTCTGTATGATAACGTGCAATGACAATGGCAGTTAAATGTGTTGTGTTAATATAATTTTGCAGCATCCAGATAATGTCGCAGGCGCTGCTCTCCTCCCATGGTTATAATGTGTACTCCCTGACAGAGATCCTTGAGGCCGGAAACAATGTCAGTGAAGATTTCAATGCTGGCTTTTTGCTTTTCAGGTGCCTGGGCCAGTTTTTTGATTACCCAGTCCGGCACCAGTCCAGGTTTCATGTGACGATTGAGAAATTGACCCATTCCTGCCGTTCTTATAATCAGGACTTCAG
>CAZWVC010000513.1:0-2749 GCA_964637245.1 uncultured Desulfocapsaceae bacterium | reverse complement strand
TATAAGCGGTCCAAGCCAATGATTGCATCCTGCATAGCATTTTCTGAAAAATCCAGGGGATTGCGGTAATGGGTTGAGAACACAAAAAACCTGAGTTCCTCGGGGTGGTACTTTGCGGTGATATCGCGGATAGTGAGAAAATTGCCTAATGATTTAGACATTTTCTCATCTTTAATAGTAACAAAACCATGATGTACCCAAGTGGTTACAAAAGGTTTCTCATTTGCTCCTTCACTTTGGGCAAGTTCATTTTCATGATGGGGAAAAATAAGATCCTGACCGCCACCATGAATATCGAAAGTTTTTCCTAGAAATTTCTTACTCATAGCGGAGCACTCTATATGCCACCCTGGTCTACCGGGACCCCAAGGGCTGTTCCATTGAGGTTCCCCTGGTTTGGAACCTTTCCAGAGAACAAAGTCCATGGGATTAGTTTTTTGCTCATTTATGGATATCCGGGCACCGGCTTGCATATCGTCAAGATTTCTACCGGAAAGTTTGCCATATTCGGCAAAACTATCGACTGAGTAGTAGACGTCATTGCCTGATTGATAAGCCATCTTCTTATTGATGAGTTCTTCAATTAATTCTATCATTTCATCAATGTTTTCAGTAGCTTTTGGTTCAAGAGTCGGACGGGCTATACCTAAACCGTCCATATCTGTATAAAACTCATCTATAAAACGTTTAGCAAGATCATCAGGTGAGGTATTCTGCTCTGCAGCACGATTGATGATTTTGTCATCAATATCTGTAAAGTTACGGATATAGGTTACCTTATACCTTCTAAATCTTAAATATGATACTATCATATCAAAGACTAATGCTGAACGAGCGTGCCCTATATGGCAATAATCATAGGAAGTTATGCCACATACATAGAGCTTGACATGATTAGGTTCCAGAGGTGTGAAAGTTTCTTTTTTACGAGTTAAGGTATTGTATATTTTTATTGACATGGTGTTGGTTGTATCTTTTATAAGAAAATTCGCTATATTCTTTCTCTAATCTATTTGTTGATTGTAAACATCTCACACAGATAAGTGTAGTAATGGGTTGCGAAAACGTAACATTTCCAGGTTAAAATAACAGCATAATTCTATATTGGGAAAAAGACAATAATGAGCAATCAAGCCTTGGAAAATCGATCCTGGAAAGAGATCGTTAACTCCTGGACGCATCCACGCGTAATAACCATGTTTTTTCTGGGCATTTCTGCAGGTACTCCGATATTGCTAATCTTTGGCACACTCTCAATTTGGCTTACTGAAGCTGGTGTTACTAAATCTTCGGTGACCTTTTTCAGCTGGGCTGCACTTGGTTATTCTTTTAAATTCGTCTGGGCACCACTTATAGATAAAATACCATTTCCATATCTATCTAAAGCATTAGGCCGAAGAAGGTCCTGGATGTTGCTCGCCCAACTCTCAATCATATCAGCAATTCTCTGGATGGCAAGTATAGATCCTTCAACCGGAAAGGAATCTCTTACATTCATGGCACTAGCTGCAGTCATGTTGGGTTTTTCCTCAGCAACTCAGGATATCGTCATAGATGCCTATCGGATCGAATGTATAGATGAGTCATATCAGGCACTTTTAGCTGCTACATATATAGCCGGTTATCGAATCGGTATGGTCGTTGCCGGAGCCGGAGCACTTTTTCTTGCTTCTTATCTAGGCACCACTGAGGTAAATTACCTCTATCCTGCCTGGCGATTAACGTACTCAGCTGTAGCATGTTTCATGTTAATCGGGGTGCTTACCACTTTATTAATTTCAGAACCACAGAGTAATAAGCTACCTGGAGTATATTCCTATTCGAAGGAGCAATATATAAAATTATTCTGTATATTTATTGTCAGCTGTTTATGCTTCTGTCTTGTTTTTTTCTATAGTGGTCAGGCGGTGATGCAGTTAAAGAAATATTTTGCTGAAATGATGGGTAGCGAACAAGCACTAATAAATTTTAGCATTGAATGTACACGTCTGCTCTTTGCTTTTGCAATTGCAGCATTAATGACAACCATAATGGTAAAAGCTGGTCTAATCGAAGAAGAGGTTGTAGTAGAGACCTACATTGATCCAATTGCAGATTTTTTCCGTAGATATGGTCTCAAAACAGCATTTCTCTTACTCTTTCTTATCGGCTTTTATCGCGTTTCAGATATAGTTCTTGGTGTAATAGCGAATGTTTTTTATGTTGATTTGGGTTTTAGTAAGAACACCATTGCAGCCATTGCCAAAACCTATGGATTAGGCATGACAATCATTGGAGGATTTCTGGGTGGCATGCTGACTCTGCGATATGGTGTATATGCTATCCTGTTTCTTGGAGCGCTACTTTCCTCGGCTACCAATTTATTATTTATGGGCTTAGCTGGCCAAGGAGCAGATATTGGTATGCTTACCGTTGTCATAGCCATTGATAATCTTAGTGCAGGAATTGCAGGAGCTGCTTTTGTTGCATTTCTCTCAAGCTTAACAAGTGTTTCATTTACAGCAGTACAGTATGCCCTATTTACTTCGCTCATGACTCTTTTTCCCAAATTGATTGGAGGCTATTCCGGGACGATTGTCGAGGCTCTTGACTATAGTACCTTTTTTCTTCTTACAGCCTGTATGGGCATTCCTGTATTGCTGTTTATTTGGCTGGTGCAGAGAATGGAAGGAGCAGCTCGACCTTCTCGGAGCGGCAATTAAAGGTGGTTCTGTCTGTCGCTGTCTTATTTATTAATTGGCACTGGAAA
>CAZWVC010000512.1:0-2751 GCA_964637245.1 uncultured Desulfocapsaceae bacterium | reverse complement strand
TTTGGCATTTTTAACGATCTGGTTAGCTGCCTTCTCAAATAGTTTGGTACGATTGGCATGGGTTGCAACAATGGTGCCGTTGCCAGGTAGAGCCAATCCCAGGGCCTCATTGAGACAGTTCATCGAGTTGGCCGTAAACATGCCTGAGCAGGACCCACAGGTTGGGCAGGCGCTTTTTTCAATTTCAGCGATCTCCTGATCACTCACCTGTTGATCTCCTGCCAATACCATGGCATCTACCAGGTCATACTTCTTGTTACCGACGATTCCAGCTTCCATTGGACCGCCGGAGACGAAAATGGTTGGTATATTAAGGCGCATTGCCGCCATCAACATACCTGGAGTTATTTTATCACAGTTGCTGATGCAAATCATGGCATCAACGGTGTGCGCATTGCACATATATTCAACACTGTCAGCAATGAGTTCACGAGATGGCAGTGAATAAAGCATCCCGGAGTGCCCCATGGCTATGCCATCGTCTATTGCAATGGTGTTGAACTCTGCGGCGAAGTAACCATGTTTTGCTATGATTTTTTTTAAGTGCTGACCAATTTCATGAAGGTGAACATGCCCGGGAACAAACTGGGTAAAGGAGTTAACAATCCCGATTATGGGCTTGCCAATCTGCTCCTCTTTCATGCCGTTGGCGCGCCACAAGCTTCTGGCTCCAGCCATTCTTCGCCCTTCGGTTGTCGTAGCACTTCGTAATTTTATTGCCATATTTCTAACCTCTTAAGTTATGCATATATTGTCAAATTTACTGGAAAGGAAATGGTATTATGTGATATGATGCACTGAAAATCTTGTGCGTTTGACGACAATATACTATGAAAAGAATGGGGATTGCACATTTTTTCAGGAGGAAAACATGAAAAAACCGGAAATAGATTACTGGATTACAACAATGTTGGAGTCGCATAAGAACGTCTCCGATTTAAATATAACGGTGGGTAAAACCCTGCAGGTGGAAGCCGATGGAAAACTGATGCCTGTTCAGGTTCTCCCTCCGGTTAAGCAGCTTACGCCTTTCCAGTGCGAAACTTTTGCGATGAATCTCATTGGCAATAATAAACGCCTTTTAGGCGACCTAGTGGAAAGAGGGTCTTGTGATCTCTCTTATTCATTGGGAGATAAAGCTCGATTCAGAGTAAACATTTTTACCCAGAAAGGATGTTTTACGACTGTACTGAGAAAGCTTGAGACCACCGTACCAACGATTGAGGATATGCAGTTTCCCAAGGCCTTTGACAAGATGGCAGGAGAACTGAACGGACTTATCCTGTTCACAGGTGCAACTGGAACAGGAAAAACCACATCACTTGCGGCACTGCTAAACAGGATCAATGAAAATAGACCTGTACATATAGTAACTCTTGAAGACCCCATTGAATATGTACATCCTCATAAAAAAGCCACCTTTAATCAGCGGGAATTGGGAAATGATTTCAGTTCATTTGCCAGCGGTATGCGAGCAGCTTTGAGACAGGCTCCCAAGGTTATCCTGGTTGGTGAGATGCGTGATAGGGAAACCATGGAAATTGGTCTCACTGCCGCGGAAACAGGTCACCTGGTTATGTCAACCCTGCATACTATCGATGCAGGCCAGACGATCAACCGTATTTTGGGTATGTTTGAACAAGAGGAGCAGCCACAGATCAGAAACAGACTTGTTGATACCATACGTTGGGTAGTCAGTCAGCGTCTTCTTCCCAGGGTTGGCGGTGAGCGCGTGGCTGCAATGGAAGTTCTCTGTACCAGCCTGAGGGTAAAGGATCTCATAGTTAACGGCGAAACCGAAGACAAAACATATTACAACGTTATAAAAAACGGTTCGGCTCTCGATATGCGTACTTTTGATCAACATATCCTTGAACTTTACAGTAATGGCATAGTAACCGAACAGACGGCAATGACATACTGCTCCCATAGAAATGAGATGAACAGAGGGATAGATCAGGTTAAATCAGAGCGTGGTGAAGCCACCACATCCTTATCTGGTCTTGCGATGGAGGAGGAACAAGAGATTCATGGCCGGTATTAATGGAGTAATATAAAAGATTATCTGATGAAATTCATGGTACATCCGAAATAAAGAGGAAAAAATGAATACAAGTTGTCATGCCTGTGGAAAACAATTAAAATTAAGTGACAAAATGCTTGAGAGTATCAGGGATCTTGGACCGGGGAGATCCATACGGATAAAGTGCCCAGGCTGCTCTGAAGCAATTATTCTTGATAGCTCAATTCTGACAGGTGAAACAGCCGCAATAAAATCAGTTGAAGGAAGGGTGTCAACAAAGCCAACAGTTGGTATAAGCCCTGTAAAGCCACCAGACCCCCCTGATATATCTTGGCTTGAAGGTGGGGTTTTCGATGATGACCAGGTAATTGAGGACGTACCCCTGGCTTTGGTGCTGATGGAGGATAATGAGAGTAGGGATACAATTATCGAGAGTATCGAGGGAATTGGTTACAAGACGGAGATTGTGCAAAGCTCTCTTGAGGCCATGGAAAAAATGCAGTTTGTGGAATATTCTTCTGTTGTGCTGCATTCCCGTTATGAGGGAAATGGTTTAGGCATGTCTCCATTTCACAAGTTTATGTGCGATATGTCAATGTCGCGCAGGCGTTTTATTTTTTACACCATAGTGGGTCAGGAGTTTAAAACCCTATATAATTTGCAGGCGCTAGCACATTCTGCAAACCTTGTGGTCAATGATACGGAGATACCATATTTCAGTGTTATCA
>CAZWVC010000511.1:0-2754 GCA_964637245.1 uncultured Desulfocapsaceae bacterium | reverse complement strand
TACTCCTAATCTAATAATGCCTGTAGCTGTTCCAATTCCACAGGCTGTTGAAAACCTCGTCCTAAGTTTTACAACTGGTGGTAATCAGCCATTTTATGGTCAAAAAATCACTTCAATAGTAGGTGGAGATGCTGCTCAAAGCGGTGGTATAGCAAATAACCAAATGAGCTATATGCGCACCACCTTGCCAACAGACAGCAAGTTAACTTTCTACTGGAGGGTATCCTCTGAAACTAATCGGGATTTCCTCGAATTCAGGGTCAATGGTAAAATTGTAGATAAAATTTCCGGCGAGTCTGGATGGCAAGAAAAGTATTTTGTACTCAAAGGTGAAAGTATGGTGGAATGGAGATATACGAAAAACGGCAGCAACTCTGTCAATAAAGATGCTGGCTGGGTTGATAGTATCACTGTCCAGGAGGCAACAATTGGATCGAATAGCCCAATCCTACAACTACTGCTTAATGGTGATTCATAGCACACTGCTTTTATCTTGGGTGTTTTACATATACTCGATTGGTGGATATCATCAGCGGTTTTATGATTGAGCTGGCAATATCCACCCTACTATTTTGGGAAGGTGCTGGGAAAATATCCCTGCGAAACAATTCAAATCTAGCTCTAAATGTTTATCGAGGTTTTTGGTGATTCAAGCTAAGCTGCAGTAACAAAAAATGAAGCTCATTTTCTTCTAAATTAACCTATCGGCAAGGTTATTCTGGCACCTGCATCTCCATATTATTTTCATAGGCTGTATCCGGATCCGCACCAAATCTTCTGTTTTTATTAAGAGAATTGATTTTTTCAATATCTGCTGCTGAGAGTTCAAAGTCAAAAAGTTTTAAATTATTGCTTATATTATCCGGACTTTCAGCTTTTGGGATAACAATTCGATTTTGCTGAACATCCCATTGTAAAATTACCTGTGCAGTTGAAACACCATATTTTTCGGCAATCTCGCTAATAACTTTATCTGAAACCGGTTTTTCAGCAACCGCAACACCGCTCCATGTTCCTGATCCCAAGGGAGACCAGCAAGAAACCACAATATCCTTGCCCTCACAATATCCGCACAAAGCTTCCTGGGTTAAATACGGGTGCAACTCCAATTGATTATAGGCCGGCTTAATATCTGCAAAGGCTAAAATCTGCTCAATGTCGGATTTCCTGAAATTTGAAAGACCCAAGGCGCGAACACGCCTATCTGAATAAAGTTTTTCCATAGCCTTCCAGGTCTCTTGGGTTTTATCAGGAATTGGCCAGTGGACAAGATAGAGATCCAGATAATCAAGATTCAGGCGAGCCATAGATTTATCGAAAGCTGCCAGCGTGTTATCCCATCCCTGCTCGTTATCCCAGACCTTGCTAACCACAAAGAAATCATCACGTGGAACGCCTGATTCTTCAAGGGCTCGACCAACACTGCGTTCATTGCCATATAATGACGCTGTATCGATATGCCGATAGCCTGCATCGATTGCACTCAAAATAACATCTTTGACATAGTCATCATCCTGTTGCCATTCACCAATAGCAGCAGTACCAAAGCCGATTTGAGGTATCTCAACCCCATTATTTAAAGTGATATTTCGCATCATTGTAATCCTTTGATATTATTCATAAGGTTTAGAGATAAAAGCATACGCTAGTTTATCTAATCACTAGGTATTTACGAAGATAATTTCACCAGGTAGCTTTGTCCATGTGATTGGTTAATAACATCTAAAAAGACGCTTGATATGACTAACTCTTTCCTCGGATAAATTAGCACGCTTTTCAGGAGATGATTATATAATCCGAAGGAACAAACAGTCACTTCTGTATAATTTTTCGAATCAGGAGGTATACCATGATAAGAATTTCATTGAGGCTAACTGTCAGCTTTCTGCTTGTCATCATCCTTGCAGCATGTGCACCGAAAAAATCTAATATCGTCATTCGCTCAGACAGTGTCTCTCCCGGAACACAGGTTTCCAAAAAAGGAACAAACTTGTCTCTCCTTGGTCCAGGAATTAAGATTGGGCAGAGGATGCCAGAAACATTTCTTGTTGAAACAGGTAGCATGAAATCTATAAATCTCGATGATTACAAAGGCAGTGTACTGTTTTTAAGCATTGTCCCTTCAATTGACACAAAAGTTTGTGAGGCACAGACTCATTATCTAGGCGAAGAAGGTGATGCGTTGCCAACAACTATTAAACGAATAACCGTCAGCAGAGATACACCTTTTGCCCAAGCCAGGTTCGCCGAAGAAGCAAAACTGGAAGATTTAACCTATCTCTCCGACTATAAGTCAGGCGAATTTGGCCGGTCAATCGGACTCCTCATTGACGGTCCACAGCTTCTAGCGAGATCAATCGTACTGGTTGATAAGCAGGGAATCGTCCAATACATCCAGGTTGTGCCCGATATCACAAATCTACCAGATATGGAGAAAGCTTTTGCTAAGGCTCGGGAACTTGACATGATGTAAAGGCGCTAAACTATATTTACAAACGGTATAGAATGTATGGCTCCTGCCCTGACAGTGTCTAAACTTCTTTCCACCAACCTGGTTTATACAGATAAGAGGTGTTTTATGCGTTTATTTCTATTGCTTATCTATTTTCTCCTCTCTACATCCTTAGCATATGCTAATTCTAGTGGAATCATAAAAGAAAAAAGTCCTTTCAGCGTTGCTGAAACCGCAAACAGATTTGAAACGGCAATCAAAGAAAAAGGTATGAAAGTGTTCCCCAGCTTTGATCATTCTGC
>CAZWVC010000510.1:0-2756 GCA_964637245.1 uncultured Desulfocapsaceae bacterium | reverse complement strand
AATGTTGCAGAGAATAAAGTGCCTTGCTCTTTACTCTATGGCAAATTCAGAGGAAAAACCGCAGTCCTTCTTGCCGGAGGACCATCGCTTGATGATATTCTACCATGGGTGGTCTTAAATCGAGACAAACTCGTTGTATTTGCAGTCTCAAGAATTGCCAGACAACTACTTAATCATAATGTTAGTCCTGATTTCTTTATCACTGTAAACACCCAACCTCTCAGTTTTGAGGTCTGCAAGCAAATGCTGTTGTTCCATAAAGAGAGCATTCTCATCAACCATACTCAGGCATGTCCCCAGTTGATATCCCAATGGTGGGGCAAGAGTTGCTTTATGGGTCATATTTTACCATGGCCATCAAAACTTAACGGTCCGAGTAAGGATCTTATTGGCCCAACCGTAAGCCATGCAGCTTATGAAATAATTATCAAATTTGGGTTTAGTAAAATCATTCTAGGGGGAATCGACCTCTGCTACACTGCTAAAAACTGGAGCTACGCACAGGGCTCCCTGGAAGCAGAACAGACAGTACAAGTTGAAGGTGGAGATGTAAAAGTTGAAACAAATGACGGGCACCTGGTAGAGACGACTTTTGCTATTCAAAGGGGAATTCTTGAATTTGGCAAAATGGTCTTGAACGCTAAAAAAAATGGAGTGCGTACACTAAATCCATCCTTGCTGTCAGCTAAAATTGATGGTGTTGAAGTTGTTGCACTAAATGACATAAAACTCAGAAAAGATGCTCAACTTACAAATATTGCTCAACAGGAACTGAGCGTATCTCATGGATATTTAAAAGAGCACTACTCCACCATTCTAACAGAACTAAGAACTGCATTAGATGCGGCAAAGTATATACGAGATATCGCCGCAAATGGTTTTCAGACCGCCACCGTAATCGACCAAAGCGACGATTTGACTCTTGAAGAAAAAGTCAATACATGTGAGTCGTTTATGTCAAAGTTAAGTGGCGCAAAAAATCAATATATTTTTGATGTTATCACTTCATTTGGGATTCACTTCTTCAATTCTTTGCAAAAACCAAGAAGTATTAAAAGCTCTGAGAGTCAAGACAGTTTGCTCTTTTTCAAACTCTACTTTACTGCTGTTATATCTTCGATCGATAAGCTTAGTGACCATATCGAAAAGGCTATCAAAAGAACCTCCAGTCGCCAGGAAGAAATAGCAATACAACCTGATATAGAATCTCTTATCACCCAATGGCAGGCGGATAACCAAATTGGCAGAACTGGTATATTTTTAGATAATTATGCCGAAGAGAAACCTGCATTTGCTGAACATACCCTGGCTCATCTGCATAAACTGAAAGACGATTTTTTAAATTCCATTACAAGTGAAGAAGATGCAAAAGCCGAAAGTGAATGGAGTGAGCATCGCCTCGATCAACTGCGGAATAGAATTTTACATGCATTCAAATTGAAGGACAGCTCTACACTGGGTAATCTCATTTCCTCGCTAAATCAGGAGAGCTCAGAGGCCACCATAACCCACTTCCACCTTGTCAGTGGTCTCTATCATGAGCTTCAAGGACAAACACAGGATGCATTAACCTGTTATAACCAGATCGTTGGATTAGGCGAAAAAAGTCCCAGGAACGTACTGGAAGATAGTTTGTCACGAATTACATCTATATCTATATCAACGAGTGATTTAGCAAATGCCCAACTTGCACTGCAGTGTCTTGCTGATCTCTCTGTTGACCATATGCCAACATATGCTGAATTTCTCTACCTTGCTGGCCAAAAAGAATTAGCCTTGGAAATTTATGCCGACTATTTAGGCAAGGCACCAGAAGATCTTAAAACCATGCTAAAACTCGGTCAGATCTATAAAGAGATGAATTCAAAGGATGGGGTAAAAATGATCGTTGACTATGTTTTAAAACGAGATCCCCATAACCAGACAGCTCTCAACTTAAAAAACAGTATCTAAACATCTAATGGTCAGGCGTCCCTACTTTGAATGGGTCCATAAAAACATAATAACAAGTCTATACATGTCACCGGTGGTACTGGCTTTTGGAGCAAATATTTTTCATATACTAATTAGGAGCTGCGATTAATAATTCTGCCAAGATCGCCACCATTATGCTTATATCCATTCATGGCTTTCCTGCCCTTTTTTAAAGAATTCACCTCTTCTGCAAAAAGAGATTTAATCGTATTAGCTCTAGGTAGGTTTTTTTCGATGAGGGAAATTATCTCTGCTTGCAAAATTCTACGTGACTCAAGTTGTTGATAGCAGGATTCATTTGCCCCATGCGAAGCTATTTCTTTAGAGATAATACGATCCTTTTCCCTGGATTTGCTACACAACATGTTAAACTGAGAAACAAGTTGGGTAATTCCTCTCGTAGAGCTTTTCTCAAGCTCACTTTCAAGTTGAAGAAGGAACACCCTCATTTCAGTATATTGATCAATTGATTCTGCAATTAATGTATTTAATTGTGTCATATAGTTTGTGGGTAAACTCAACATGTCTTCTCAAAATAAACAATCTAGAAAACGTTAATTGTACTTTTATCTTGATATAGAAAGAGATTGATAATTATCAGGTTGATTTGGAGTTGAAACATTTTCTGGAGATGTTGTGGGTTTTAGCGCAGCTGTTTCTTTCTTGTTAATCTCTACAGCCTCTCCCCAGGTCTGGCGTAAGTCGACCAACAGTTTTTCCACTACTCTAAGTTTTTCAACATCATTCTCTAAATTTGCTGCAGTTAATTCGCGGATCATAAA
>CAZWVC010000509.1:0-2758 GCA_964637245.1 uncultured Desulfocapsaceae bacterium | reverse complement strand
TTTTTGGTCTCCTTGTATTTAGAGCGAGATTGATAAATAAAACACAAGACCTTCGCAAAAAATTCAGGTTGAGCATAACTATTGCTTTCGTAGCACCCATGACTATTGGCATTATTTTCAAATATTTTCTTCTAGTACCCATGCCTTTTGAAGGAATTGTGGTCAGTATGTTGGATGGTGTCTGGTATGCCGATATTTGGTCGCAGAGGTAGGCTGCTATGGTAATATTTGAACGCATTCAGACTTTTTTTGAAATTGCTGGAGGGATGGTATCTGACCCAACATCTGTGGCAATTCTTTTTGGTTCTGTCCTGCTGGGTATACTATTTGGCGCAATGCCTGGGTTGACGTCAACACTTGGTGTTGCTCTGCTAACGGCCCTCACCTACAGTATGGACACACCAATGGCCATGATCTGCCTCCTCTCAATCTATGTTGGTGGGACATATGGCGGTTCATATGCCTCAATACTCATAAACATTCCAGGAACTGCAGCAGCAGCAGCCACGGCAATGGATGGATATCCGCTTGCCCAAAGAGGCGAAGGTGGCCGTGCTATTGGTTTGACGACAACTGCATCAGCAATTGGGACCATTATTAGTATGCTTTTTGTTGTAAGTATATCGCCATTGATTTCAAGGTTTGCCTTGGAGTTCACCTCCTTTGAATTTTTTCTTCTGGCTTTTTTCGGCATCCTCATCAGTGGTACTCTTACTGCTCCTGACCTTGTTATCAAAGGGTGGATTGCGGGATTTTTGGGTCTGTTTCTTGCGTGTATTGGCCGTGATCAGCTCCAGTTTTTTCCTCGATTTACTTTCGGCATCCCAGAACTTGACAGTGGTATTGAGGTTGTTCCTGTACTGATTGGTGCTTTCGGAATTCCGCAAATTATTGAAGTTCTGAAGGCAAGATCCCAAATGCCCAAGGCAAAGAAACTTCAACGTATCATTCCGGAAATTGGTACCGTGTTACGAAATATACCAGCAATTACTCGTTCTGCGCTCATTGGCGTTGGGATCGGCTCTGTGCCAGGAATCGGTGAAGATATTGCGGGTTGGGTTTCCTATGGCACAGCAAAGAACACATCGAAACATCCTGAAACTTTTGGAAAAGGAGAGTTAAAGGGGGTAATAGCCAGTGAAACGGCGAATAATGCCTGTGTCGGGGGGGCGATGATTCCCTTGCTCAACCTGGGTATTCCTGGAAGTCCTCCTGCTGCTATGTTGCTGGGAGCTCTTATGCTTCATGGAGTGACTCCTGGGCCAATGATCACCTTTGAGCATCCAACTTTTATCTTGGAAGTTGCAGCAATTCTACTGTTAGCTTCACTCGCTATGTGGGTGACGGGCATGATATTGGCCAAACAAGTGGTTAAAGTACTCAATATTCCAACCCCCCTTTTTATGCCGATCATCGGGGTACTCTGTATCATTGGTTCATATTCATTGGGGCTTAATATCTTTAACCTTTATCTCATGCTTCCTGTTGGAATTATATGCTATTTTCTTACCAATATGGGATATCCCATTGCACCGCTGGTTATTGGGGTAATCCTTGGCCCCATGGCCGATGAAAATCTCCGTAGAGCTTTGATGGTGTCGCAGGGAAGTTTTATGCCGGTATTTACTCGGCCAGTCTCACTGATACTCTTCATTATAATTTGCTGGACTGTTATTAGTCAGTTCGATTGGTATAAAAGGTTGCTTGCTAAAGTCAAAGGCTCTCTGTTTGGTCCAAGCGCATGAGATAAGTAATACCAGCAATATCAATAACCATAAGATGGAGATTAGTAATATGTTGAAACTGGCAATAATAACTGGCTTTCTTTCCCGCACTAAAGATCGCTTCCATGAATATAACAAGCCGTTAACGCTTGCGGAGAAATTTGAGTTAATGGGTCAAATACCCGGCTATAGCGGGGTGGAGATTGTGTATCCCTATGAAGTTAACGAAGTAGATGAAACCCGGCAAGCGTTGGCAAAACACAACCTCAATGTCGCAGCAATTAATGTTAACGTCAAAGCTGAACCTGAATTCCGTAATGGAGGATTGACCTCAACAGATCAGGAAATTAGGGAAAAAGCCGTACAGTTTATTAAAAATGCCAAAGACTTTGCCGCTGAAGTTGGGGCCGATAAAGTTACCTGTTGTCCTTTGGGTGATGGCTATGAATTTGCTTTCCAATATGATTACGCCAAGGCTTGGCGACATCTCATAGAGACATTTGCCGCAGCTGGTGATTACCGCCGGGAAATACCACTCTACGTGGAATACAAACCTAGTGAGACCAGAGGCCGCTGCTTTATCGATACCGCTGCAAAAGCACTGTGTCTGCTTAATGATATAAAAATTGACACAATGGGAGTGACACTTGATTTTGGTCATTCTATGTATGGTAATGAAAACCCAGCAGAAGCTGTCTCATTGCTGGAAGCAAGTCAATACAGCTACTATATCCATATCAATGACAATGATGGAAAATGGGATTGGGACTATTTCTGTGGAACTAAGCATTACCTCGATTATGTTGAGTTTCTGTATTATCTCAAAAAGTACAATTATAACGACTACATGACCTCTGACACCTCACCTACCAGGTGGGATATCAGAGGAACATTCGAAGCCAATAGCCGGATGACTAATAACATCTGGAAGATGTTTGACAATATAGATACCAAGCAACTTGAATCACTCATGGCTCAAGGTGATTACCTGGAAACCTGGAAGTTCATTGAGCAGAATATTTTTGCCTTGAAAT
>CAZWVC010000508.1:0-2764 GCA_964637245.1 uncultured Desulfocapsaceae bacterium | reverse complement strand
CCGAAAAAACATTGAGTCAGCAGAAGCTGCCGTCGCAGCACTTGAAGCGGAATACCATGATATCAGCCTGACCCTTATAGGTGAGGTTGCCCGTAGCTATATCACCTACCGCGGGTTCCAAAAACAGGTCGTCATCGCGCAGAATAATCTTGAACTCCAGCAGAAAACTCTTGAACTTGTTCGCCAGCAATTCCAGTTTGGCGAAGCTCCGCAACTTGATGTTGAGCGTTCTGAGAGGCTCGTCAACACAACCCGGGCCTCGATTCCTGAATTTCAACGTTTGGCCGACAATTCGCGACTACAGTTAAGCGTGCTAACCGGTGTGATGCCGCAAGAATTGATGACGTATCTTTCTCAGCCTGCTGATATTCCAGGGGTAAATGTTAGGCCAGTATTGATGGCGCCCGCTGAAGTGCTGCAGCTTCGTCCAGATATCCGGGCGGCGAGTGCCAATCTGGAAGCAAGTACAGCCGCTGCTGAAAGTGTGACTGCAGAATTGTTTCCTTCCTTTACCCTCAGTGGACTCTACGGTATTGCTGAAAATACGTTAACCAGCGCTACGGGCGTGTGGAGTGTGACGGCAGGGATAGCCTATTCATTGCTGGATTTTGGGCGGATTGAAGGTCGGATTGACTCTGCGCGTGCCCGTGAGGCTCAGGCGTATCAGCTGTATCGGCGTACGGTTATAGAGACTATTACGGAAGTTGAGACAGCCCTCATTGATAGTTCAGCAATAAATGAGCAGAGGGTAATTCTGCAAAAAGCGTTACAAAACGCCAAACGGGCATTTACGCTCTCCGAAAACTTGTATCGCGAGGGCGAAATCTCTTTTCTTGATGTTCTCGATGCACAACGCACGGTTAATGAAGCTGATGCCGCCCTTGTCACGGCTCAAAGCGCCCAAGCTGAGAGCATTGTCAGGCTCTATAAATCGCTGGGGGTGTATTAAGCTTGTCAACACCCCGTTGCAATAATCGCATGTTGGGAAAACCGGCATAGCCGGAAGGAATCGAACCTCCAACCAATCTTTTAAAAACCTGAAAACATTAATAAAAACTATAGTATGTGATACCCCTGTGACACCGGGGCTGCTTTATTTACCAAGCAGGATATGACACTCCCCAGATAACCAGTAGGTTTGATTGGTACATCGCCTTGCTCCTTTGATAGACCATAAATGTGTGAAAAGTTGTATGGGATTCTGCTCCTCCCCCGAACCTGGAACTAACTGAGCAGGAATTCTCCTGACTCCTTGTTTTTGATTAGGACGGTATGAGGGTACTCTACTGTTTCTAGGTCGCATGGAGCATGTGTTTGATGCAGCTGTCTTGCTAGAGAATCGCAGTTTTACTGGATTGCGATTCTTGGCCGGAGGGTTGAACCTCAATAAGTGTTTGGTGCAGGTTCTCCTGTATGCCAGGCATGCAAATAAAGCCAGATGAACTTTGGCTTTTTACAGATTGCGATGATGACGGAAACGAAATTTAATTAAAATAAATCGTAATGGACTACTGTTTCCCCTTGACAGGAGGGGGCCTTTTAAGTGTTATGTGTTTTTTTGTTTGTTTTTATGCATTTAATAGATTTTTAACAATAACGATTATAGCTAACCAAAAAAGTAAACCAACCCACCAACTCAACTCAATTAAGAAAATTGATTGAATGAGTGGTTCATCTTCATCTCTTTTCCAAAATGGTTTTCTATGACCAAGTGATAATAAAAATAATATGATATCACCTGTACAGAAACTTAGAACTACAACTACTAGCCTGATCAGGCCGATTAATAATCCAGCTATTAGGTTTTCAGAAAGAGCTGCCAGCATTTAATGTCTTTATAGTTTTAATCTATCCTATTGGTTCAATATCTATTGGAAACTTTGAATACTCTGTAAAATCTTCATCACTTATTTCACCAATATGATTTCTTCCATTATAGATACGATTCAGGTGAGCATATAAATGAGCAATATCTATTTTGAAATGGTTTTCGTCTATAGCTTCTTGAGACGCAAACTTATTGGTTAATTCGTCAAGATGTTTCAGCATTTCTTCAAATTCCAATCCCATTAGCGCATATTCAACTGGATTGTCTTTTCTGTTAATCATTTATTTTTATCACATAACATATAATAGACGACAGTCGCTTTTTACGGAGCATATGCAAGAAACTGTTTTGAAAAATGGATTTCTGGGTCATTTAGCATTTCCTCTTTTTATCCTTAATAGCAATAATTCACTTGATGTAAAGAAAATGTTAGATGATTCCAGTAGGATATAATAAGCGCCTCTTCCTTGCAATTATTTTGTTAGGAAATTCTGTGGCCAATAACGAAATAATATCCAAGTTATGCGTCTGTTGTATAATTTGCGTATATTTAGTGTTGTGTCTAGAAAAGTAAATAATTTCAAATATATTGTTATGTCGTTTTTTACGAAATATTTTCATTAAACGGCGAGATAGAGATGGAAAAGGATAAATACTGATATACTGCATTTATATTTTAGGCTTGGGTAAATGTCTAAAATTAATGGTTTTACAGCTCAATGTATGAAAAAAGGTAATTATTAGATTTCTTCTGAAATAAATTGGCGCTAGAATGAGCAAACGACATTTTACGAGTTTTTCTTTTCATCTGGAATTATGGGTGATTTGAAAGTGGTGTTGGCTGGTTTATTCAGAATACAATGGTGAATACATGGATATTTTATTAACCGATAGCGAAGTGCGGATACTTGGAAGTTTAATGGAAAAAGAGATGGC
>CAZWVC010000507.1:0-2770 GCA_964637245.1 uncultured Desulfocapsaceae bacterium | reverse complement strand
TCCACCAGAAAGTAGCGCATCATTTGGCCTTCTTTGAACTCTCTGGTTGTCTCCAAATCAATTTTCTTCATAACAGCTCCTTGGTAGAGTATTTATCAAAACAAGATATTCATTGTCTGACCGTATGGGCTAATATAATCTAGCCAGAACAGAAGATCTTTGACTCTGGTCAAAAACTCTCTTATTAAATTCTTTCTACCAGCTCTTCTAATTGCAGAAAAAAGTTATCATTTTTATGGCGATAGACGATCTTGCGGACATCTTCCAGTTTCTCGACCTGTTTGATAACCTGTTCCAGCTTTTCCTCCTCACCGACCTGTAACCACATTTTCGACTCTGTAGTGTTGGCCCGCGGAAAACACAGTATTTTTTCAAGATTGTATGCCCTGCGAGAGAAAAGTCCGCAGATATGAGACATTACCCCAGGGTGGTTGTTTACCGTAAGTTCAATGAGTATTCCTTCTGTATGTGTAGCCATATTATCACCATTCTCAGTTTTTCATCTCAGTACTAAAACCACCAATCATGTCGGAATTGGCTGCCCCCGGCGGAACCATCGGATACACTTCTTCCTCTTTGGCGATAGGTACGTTTATTAGACAAGGTCCTGGAGCAGCGAGAGCATCTTGGAGCAGTTCTCCTGCAATCGGCGAAAACTTGAAATCTACAGATTTCATGCCAAATCCCTTGGCAATGGTGGCAAAATCAATATCGATCTGAAAATCAGAGGCAAAGTGATTAGCCTCGTAAAACAGACCCTGTTGTTGGCGAACCAGACCAAGAGAGTTGTTATTGAGTACAATAATTTTAATATTCAACTGCAATTCAACAGCTGTTGCCAGCTCCTGGATATTCATTTGCAAGCTGCCGTCACCACTGAAACAGACGACCAGCCTTTCAGGGTTGGCAAGAGCTGCTCCTATTGCCACCGGCAGGCCAAAACCCATGGTACCAAGGCCGCCAGAGGTGAGGAATTGGCGCGGCCTGGAAAAGGGAAAAACTTGGGCTGTCCACATTTGGTGCTTGCCGACATCGGTGGTCACAATTACCTCATCACCAACGAGTTCTGCAACTTTGTGAATCAGACCATAAGGTTTCTGGGGGACTACAGCTTCGGGTATGGTCAGGGGATAACGCTTTTTCAGTTCGGCTATTCTGCAGTGCCACGTCTTGCGATTTTGCTCTCGTATAAAAGGCAGCAGTTCGGTAAGGCAGCCGGCAACATCGCCTATTAGGGCAACGTTAGCCCGTTTAAGTTTGTGAACTTCACTCGGATCGATGTCCATGTGTATAACATCGGCGTTGGGGCAGAATTCTGAAATTTTACCTGTGGCCCTATCATCAAAGCGAACCCCTGCGGCGATCAGTAGATCACACTCTTCCAGCGCTATATTGGTTGAGCGGGCGGCATGCATGCCGAGCATACCCAAAGCTGCAGGATGTCGGCTGGGTATGGAACCAAGGCCCATTAATGTCATCGTCGTCGGTAGACTGCTTTTATTTATTAACTCCAGGGTGAAATCACTGGCACCGCTGTTAATGATGCCACCGCCTAGATAGAGTATCGGCTTACTGGCAGCGTTGATCATGGTTGCCGCCTGGATTATGCGGTCAGTTGAGCAGGGGAGGGAGTTATTTACCTCAACCGGATTGGGATAGTCTGAAATATTTATCTGTTGCTGTTGGACATCCTTCGGTACATCGATAAGAACAGGTCCAGGTCTACCATTTGTGGCAATTTCAAAGGCACGGGTTATGGTCTGTGGAATTTCCTCCGCAGCTCGAATAAGGAAATTATGTTTAGTAATGGGAATAGTCATACCGTAGGTGTCCACTTCCTGAAAGGCATCTGTGCCAATAAGAGTCTTGGGTACTTGACCAGTTATGCAAATAAGCGGAACAGAATCAAGGTAGGCATCGGCAATGGCAGTCATTGCATTGGTAGCACCTGGGCCTGAGGTGGCGAAGCAAACACCTGGTTTACCAGTCGACCTGGCTATCCCTTGGGCAATAAAACCAGCACCTTGCTCATGTCTGCTGAGAACATGGCGAATTCGCGTTGATGTTCGCAAAGCATCATAGAGTGGCAGGTTAGCCCCACCGGGTATACCAGCGATCATTGATATACCCTGGCGCTCAAGCAATCGAATTATCAATTCTGCTCCAGTCATAGTCTCCATCTTTTTTTCCTCCTCTATTGTTGTTTTTTGGCAAAAAAAAACCCCCGCCGGCGGGCGCCGACAGGGGTTAAGGTGTTGTTATCTTTCTTCTATCCCTACGTTGGCGCTCCGCTCCACAGTTTTCGGACGACGACCACGACGACACCAGCTAGCGCCAGGCTGGAAAGTGCGATGTTAGAAAATATTGTGGTCAGTCTATTAAGATTCATATCATTTATTGGTAGAACGTAGATTTTTCAATCACTTTGCTCATTGATTAGCAGAAATAAAATTTCTGGTCAAGCATATTTTTTTATAGACAGATTTGAATAGACGGTAGACAATAAGCGCAAATAGGCTATCTAAAGTTAGCGGTATGAAAAGAATTTGAACTTTGTAATGACTTAATCAATTGACAACCAAAATGTGCTGCTATGACCAATAATCTGATGAACAGCTTTGGCATAAAACCTATACCTTCATTACGTTTCGGTTTGGGAAAAGTCAAGGAATTGCCCAATGTGCTGCTGTCCTATGGCAAAGAAGCTTTGTTAATCATCGGTTCAGGATCTATCTGTACAACCGATATCTGGTCAGAGCTGGTTGAGGAG
>CAZWVC010000506.1:0-2803 GCA_964637245.1 uncultured Desulfocapsaceae bacterium | reverse complement strand
CTTCTCCCGCTGGGGGCGAAACTTCTTATCCAACACTGTCTGGATTCCCATTATACTGCCGGCTTGGATGATATCACCGTTGTACTGCGTGATGGGAGTAAGGACATAGCAGAAGCAATTTCTACATATCCACTTCAAATTGTTATTAACCAGGATCCGGCAAGTGACATGGCCGGTTCGATCCGCTGTGGTCTTGGCAGCTTGAATCCTAAGGCTACAGGGGTGCTTATTTCCTTGGTGGATCACCCTCTAGTACAGACTGCTACTTTAAAAAAACTCATAATTTGCCATGATAATAACCCTGGTTCGATAATACTTCCTGTGTTTAACCAGAAAAAAGGACATCCCACACTTTTCCCTAAATTTCTCATTCTAGATCTTTTCCAGGTTCCTACGCTCCGCGATATTGTCCATAAAAATCGCCAAAAAACAGTTAGCCTGGATGTAGATGACCGTGGGGTAATTCTCGATACCGATTTACCTGAGGATTACCAGGAATTGCTGGATCATTATCAGCAACTATAGGGAATAAATATAGTATAAATGCTTTTAGAGTGTAACTAAATAATGTAATACTTTTAAAAGATTTATTCTCTACTCTCTTTTGACAGAGGGTGTAGCAAATTTAAATAAACTGGGAAAGATAACACCTGACTTAGGTCCGATGAGGCCGAAGTAGTGGTTGTGGAGATAGAGTGTTATGCCTAATTTATTAAATAACTCTTTGAATGAATGCAGTGAGGATCTATCTATGATGTATTTGCGTTTAATAAGCCTTGCAAATGCGAATATATCTCCAAATTTATCAAATGATAATGTAGCTGAATCACCTCGCGCTTTGAGGTGGACAGGTATGTTATCCAGCTCTATGTCTAAATCGGAATGTATATCAAGCTCTTTACATAAAGTTATAAAGCTATCTAAATAATTTAATGATCTGTCACTATGTAGAATCTCATTATCATTCATTGTAATACCTCCATATGGGTTTTGGAGGATGCCTGCTGGCCTATAACCAGCAGGCCTCGGATTTACAGCTTATTGACTGGTATCACGGGTTGTTATTCTCATCGTTCCGTTGAACTTCCAGTGCGCCTGCGGTGAATTGGGCGTAGTGCTACTGGGAATATCAATTTCTAAATCGTCGAAGTTGTATGATATCTCAGCATTATTGCCAGTGAGTCTTTCATACAAACCTACAAACATGTCGGGCCAGTTTTGTGTATCTTGTGCTCTATTAGCCATTTTGAATACCTCTCTATATGTTGTTTTTTCTTGTTATGTTTTGCAGCTTTAAGTGAGCTGCTTTGGTATTATATTGAGTTTAGAAATTTTACAATGTCTGTGTATTTACCACGAGTCACCAAGCACCATTGAAAGATCCGTACATTTGGATTTTTGCTCTTCTGATAAAGCTTGGTTTTGACTAAGACTCTTTACATCATCGGCGTAACATGAATACTCTTTGCCATCTTTGTCGTTGATAAATACCATCTTTTGATATTCCTTAGATATTAGTTCTCCTCGCATACTCATGATGTTCTCCTCTAATTTATATTATTATTTTTTATTTATGATCTGTGCCGTTTATATCCACCATATAAGAAAAAATCTTAAGGATAACTTTTGGCATGCTTAGAAGTTATGAATCAAAGAGAGTATTACAATGGAAGGAAAAAAATGGTAAATTGATAGTGGATACTATTGTTAGGGCTAACATTTATTGGTATCAACTCAATATATGATTATGATTGCTAACCCAAATATTATTGTATGTTTTCTCGTGGATAAGATGAGGTAAAAAATTGATTGTATGGATTGCTAAGTAAAGTATCCGCTCTCTTCTTTCTTCTGGAGGTTAAGTACAAAACACTCTGACCCGGTTTGAGCTTTAAAGATGCTTGGCAAACTCAGCCTGTGTGTAGTGAAGAGCTTGACGAAGTTTTTCAAGATAACGCTTGAGGAAAAGACAAGCATACCCGGAATCGTCGTCGCAATTCAGGTATGCGAGGTACGAGACTCCGGACCTTCGGAGATTATACCTGCTGTTCTGAGATGCGCCTTAAACCCCTCATAAATACGGCGAAAAATGCCAAATCAGCTGGAGTTTTTATCCCCTTTGATCTTGACACCCCAGCCGCAGATTTTGTCGAAAAACTCAAGCTAACCACAATGGACTAACTGGAAGAGATGATATCACTGTGTGATCTGTTTATCCCATGTATTGGTGGTTTAAAAGATTTCACCAAAGAAGAGAACCCTTTTGAAATAGCAGTATCACTTCAAAAAGAATATGGTGTAGCCAATATTGCTCTCTCATGGTGCTGAGGGGGGTTTTGTCGATAGAAAATGATGTTTTCCAAATCCCTGCTAATGTTATTGTCCCAGTTAAAGGCAAAGTCTCAGGCGACGCGTTTCATGCTGGGATGATCTATGACTATTTGTGAGGCTGGGATGTGCCGGATACCTCTGCAATTGCAAATGCTTGCGGTGCAATGAACACCATTATGCTGGGTGCAAGAAGTGGTATGTGCATAGAAGCCGAGGCGAGAAAGTTCATGACGAAAAATGAGAGAAGAGCTCCCAAGTTGATAGATAGTTGTTAAGTGAACAGCTGAAGAGATCTAGCCCCAGCTGTTCATTCCATTAATGTTTTACCCAAATAAAAAGTTAGAATCCGTGGCTGTTCAATATAGTCTTCACTGTCCCGTCATCCTGAATCATTTTTAATCCCTTATTAAAATCTGCCACAATTCTATCACCATCTTTAAGTTCTTTAGAAAAACCAACGTGCAGTGTGTTA
>CAZWVC010000505.1:0-2815 GCA_964637245.1 uncultured Desulfocapsaceae bacterium | reverse complement strand
CAGCACACTTTGTATTGCCAGAAATTGCCCTTGTGATACTCGTAATGTGTCGAAAAAAAATGCTTTTATCTGTGATCATTAAGTTGTTCATGAAATGTTCGGGCTAAGAGTTGGGTCGCAGAGATATTGCGTGATATAACGAAAGAGACTTGCGAAAAATCGCATAACAGGGAACAATGCTCGCTTCAGAGGCGCAATATCGTTGATAATAGGTGAAATAAATGAAGTTTCTTTATGGAGATGGTCTTCTTGAACTGCTGGTAAAGTATCAAATGCTGAGCCAGAAACAGGCCAAGTTTATTACCCTCGAAAAAGGTAAGCAGCGCCAGAAGATACTGAAAAAATTCGGGAAAAATGATGAGATCGATCCTAACTTTCCCGATCTGATAGATATAATCGTCTCTTTCAAACTGGATATCGGCGGTATGAGAGATCAAGTGCTTGATGAAGAAGCCATCATGCGTACTGTTAGCCAGGCCCATAAAATTCCTTTCAAGAAGCTTGATCCTCTCGAGCTGGATATGGATGTTGTCACCAAAACCATCCCCAAGAACTTCGCCATAAGACAACTTATCCTGCCATTCAATATACACAATGGCATCCTTGAAGTGGCATCATACCACCCTGATTGCAAGACTGTCATTGCTGATATCGAGCAGGCCAATCAGATGAAGGTACGAACTTATCTCACCACTAAAAAAGAGATAAAGAAAATCATCTCTGAATTCTTCGGTTTCCAAAGCTCCATTAGTGCAGCAGAAAACCATTTTACTACCCCCGGTGTAGTAAGTTCAGTTGACATCGGCAACCTGGAGCAGTATGTAAAAATCACCTCAGCCAAGGAGATAACCTCCTCCGACCAACATATAAAAACGGCTGTTAACCACCTCTTCCATTATGCCCTCGATCAACGAGCCAGTGATATCCACATTGAACCCAAGCGTGATGTATGTGCGGTACGCTTCCGAATAGATGGGTCACTACATAACATTTATAAATTGCCCAAAGCGGTACATTCGGCCATTGTCTCCAGGATAAAATTTCTCTCACGTCTTGATATTGCAGAAAAAAGAAGGCCCCAGGATGGCAGAATAAAAATTGAAAGTGCCGACAACAAAAATGTTGAAATTCGTGTTTCCACCGTACCGGTTTCCTTTGGCGAGAAGGCAGTGCTGCGTATTCTTGATCCCGATGTGATCTTTCAAGATCTCAATCAGCTTGGCTTTGCTCAAAGAGACCAGATTGTCTACAACCAGATGATCAAATCTCCTCACGGCATCGTCCTGGTCACTGGTCCCACTGGTAGTGGTAAATCAACAACCCTCTACTCAACCCTAAAGAATATCTCTACCCCGGAAAAAAATATCATCACCGTCGAAGATCCGGTTGAGATGGTATATGAGGAGTTCAACCAGATTGCCGTGCAACCATTGATAGACGTTACTTTCTCCACCATTCTCCGAAATATCCTCAGACAGGACCCGGATATTCTGATGATTGGTGAGATTCGCGATCTCGATACAGCGAGTCATGCAGTGCAGGCGGCGATGACCGGCCATTTGGTTTTTTCCACTCTGCACACCAATGATGCGGTTTCCTCCATAGTCCGCTTGATCGATCTTGGCGTGCAACCCTTTCTCCTCTCCTCCACCTTACTTGGTTGTATGGCCCAGCGTCTGGTTAAGACTATTTGCCCGAACTGTAAGGAAGACTTTGAAATGGAAAGTACAGAACTCTACAAACTCGGCTTTCCTGTACCGCAGAACGGTATGCAGACTCTGCAACGGGGCAAGGGTTGCCGAGAATGTCGCCAGACCGGCTATAAGGGCAGACAGGGTATTTTTGAAATCTTTCCACTCTCCCAGCAGCTCAAGAAGATGATAGCTGCTGAATCTCCATCAACAGATATGCGTCAGGTTGCCATTCGCGAGGGAATGACTACATTACGCGAGGACGCCTGGAAAAAAGTCAAGCAAGGTGTTACGACTTATGAGGAAGCTCTTCGGGTTACGGCAGAGGAATAAACTGGCTTTTTTCCCCATATCAGGGTAGAACCCTTGCTCCCCTCTATGCAGGCTAGATAGAAAATTGCAGCCTATGAACATTGTCTAGTTGAGATTTTCTGCTTATCAAGGAGTCTTATTTACGACAATATGAAAAATATGTCATAAATAAAAGTGACGAAGAAGTGCTGGAAATATCAACTCATAATCAGAACGAATGAAAGTTGTTTGCACCAATAAAAAAGCCTACCACGACTACAACATTGAGTCGAAAATCGAGGCGGGCATGGTTCTCACCGGACCAGAAGTAAAATCTCTGCGCGCCGGCAAAGCCAATTTGCGCGACGGTTACGCCCGGGTTGATAGTAAGGGCGAAGTAATGCTTCATAATGTCCATATTTCTCAGTATAACTTTGCCACGCATAATCCAAATGCCCCTCTGCGGATGCGTAAGTTGCTGCTCAACAGGCGGGAGATAAAAAAGCTGATTGGCAAACTGCATGAGAAAGGTCTTGCTCTGATTCCGCTGAGGATATATTTTATAAGTAATGGTAAGGCCAAAATTGAGTTAGGATTGGCTCGGGGTAAACGCCAGTATGACAAACGTGCTACCCTGAAAAAGAAACAGAGCGAACGCGATGTAGAACGCGAGATGCGCCATAAATACTAAAACAGAACAATAAAAGGGGGCGAAACGGCTTCGACGTGGATGTGTAAGCTTGAGTTGCATGCCGAGCGTTCTGTCAGCTCGTAAATCCGACGGAACAATAAATATAATCGCAGACGATTATAATTACGCAGTAGCTGCATAA
>CAZWVC010000504.1:0-2816 GCA_964637245.1 uncultured Desulfocapsaceae bacterium | reverse complement strand
ATGGTATCGGTATTACCAAAATGAAATTTTTGGAGAGCCAGCGACGTAAAGAACTCCGTGAATACCGTCGTGAGGTTGACCCGGACGCAATAATGAATCCCGGTATGCTGGAAGATCCACATATAATTAAAAAGGTGTTTACCCCTTCTTTTAACCTGCTAGAACTGGAAGCACGTATTTTACAGCATGGTTCACTGGAATCACTCTCGACAAAAATAGCGCAATGTGTACGCTGCGGTAAATGCAAACCTGATTGCTGTGTTTTCATCCCAGCCGGAGGTGTATTCTTCCACCCACGTAACAAAAACCTGGCTATCGGCTCACTTATTGAAGCAATTCTCTATGATATGCAACGTTCACATTACCCCAGATTCAATCAGTTGAAAAACCTCCAGGAGATTGCCGATCACTGCACCATGTGCGGTAAATGTCTGGGACCTTGCCCAGTCGATATCGACACTGCCGATGTTTCTTTGTTGGAACGCCAAATCCTCGCTGATCTGGGGTATAAGAAGAGTCCCGTTGCCACCCTGCTGTCACTTTACTACCTCAGAACTCGAAACCCATTGTTGAATAAAACGTTTCGCAAAGCTGTTGTAGATTTTGGCGGTAGGATACAGCGTCTTGGGGTCAAGGCTCTGGAAAAAGCACCCCAAAAGATTATTGAAAACGGAAGTTCCATGGTGGAATTGCTTAAATCACCTATGGTCCCTCCGTCCAAAGATACGCTCCGCGAAATACTCCCTAAATGTACCAACGGTGAAGCTTTGCTTATTCGGCCACCACAAGCTGCCAGCAAAACAATTTTTTACTTTCCTGGCTGTGGCTCAGAAAGGCTCTATGCTGAAATTTCTGCGGCGGCATTATATATCCTTTTAAAAGCAGGAATTCAGATTGTGTTGCCACCACCTTTTCTTTGCTGTGGTTTTCCAGCCAAGGTTAATGCCAGGAAAAAAATGCATGGGGAGATCACCCTTCGTGATACTATTATATTCAGTCAGATACGTGACATGCTTGGCCATCTTGATTTTGATGGCGTGCTGGTGAGTTGTGGGACCTGCAAAGAAACCTTGTCAAAGATTGGCTGTGAGGAAATCTTCGACTGCGAAATCAGTGATGTCTCTCACTTTGCTCTGCAGATAGAGCCATCACTCTTTAAAAATGGCAGTAGTGCATATCTTTATCACGCCCCCTGTCACGACTCGCTCCAGGGAAATGCTCTTGATATTCTCAAAACACTTGATATTTCGGCAACATTGACACCAAACTGCTGCTCCGAAGCAGGTACCATGGCCATTTCGCGACCCGATATTTCCTCAGCCATGCGCCAGAAAAAGCGGGAATCCATCCGGCAGAAATCAGATAATGCCAATGGAGAACAGACAATTCTGACTAACTGCCCATCCTGTATCTCCGGTCTAGGCAGAAACGTTGATATGCAGATTAAGCCTCGCCATATTGCCGAAATACTCGCCATTAGAGCTGGGGGTGAAAGGTGGGAGCAAGAGCTTGGATCATTGCTTGTCGGCTGCGAGAAAGTTACCTTTTAATCCACATCTCGCTCCTGTCGTACAAGTGAGTAGGTGGAAAAAGAACGACGGAATGGAAGGCTATAAAAATAAAGAATAGGCTGGGTTATCTGTTTCTTCCCTGTACCTGTAACCAAGTTTTGCCAACCTCTCTTCCAGGCTTGGGTCTGTGCCATCGGGGAATTCCAAGCCGATGAGCACTCGGCCATAATCGCCACCCTGCATTCGATAGTGAAACAGGGAAATGTTCCTGCTGCCTCGGGTGGCATCGAGGAATTTCACCAGAGCACCCGGTGTTTCCGGAAACCAGAAACGAAAAATTCGCTCATTCTGGACCTCTTTCGACCGGCCACCAACCATATAGCGAATATGGGTTTTTGCCAGATCATTTTCGGTTAGGTCAATATTCTCATAGCCTGCTTGGGTCAATTGCTCACTGAAACTCTTGCGTTCCTTGGCATTCCTGATGGAAATCCCCACAAAAATCTGGGCTCTATCCCTCGTTGAAAAACGGTAATTAAACTCCGTAATGTTCCTGTCGCCCACAAGATCATGACAAAACCGCTTCAAGCTGCCAGGTTTTTCCGGGATGGTGACAGCAAAAAGAGCTTCGAGCTGCTCCCCCACCATCGTCCGTTCAGCCACATACCGCAGCCTTTCAAAATTCATGTTCGCTCCGGAATTAATGGCTACCAGAACATTGTCTTTACAGCCGGTATTTCGTACATATTTAATCAAACCGGCCATACCGAGGGCTCCTGCAGGCTCCACAATCGATCTGGTTGCCTGATAGACTGCCTTGATGCCACCGCAGAGTTCATCGTTACTGACTCTGATAACTTCATCGACATGTTTCCTGCATATCTCAAAGGTAAGTCCGCCGACCTCTTTAACCGCCACGCCATCGGCGAATATACCAGGTGCTTCAAGAGTGATATGTCTGTTGTTCTCCAGCGATTTCGCCATTGCATCACTATCATGGGGTTCAACCCCGACGACCCTGATATCAGGACGCAATGCCTTGAGGTAGGTAGCCATACCGGCAATGAGTCCGCCGCCACCTACAGGTACAAAAACAGCATCGAGACGCCCGGGATTCTGGCGAATCAACTCATCAGCAACAGTGCCCTGACCGGCAATGACAAGAGGATCATCAAAGGGATGTATAAATACCATTCCAGTTTCTTCGGTAAGTTTTTTAGCCTGTTCAGCCGCCTCAGAATAACTGGTGCCATGCAACACCACTTCCCCACCAAAACGTTTGACTCCATTGACCTTGATTAGAGG
>CAZWVC010000503.1:0-2824 GCA_964637245.1 uncultured Desulfocapsaceae bacterium | reverse complement strand
TACTTCAAACTATTGATAACGAAATTGATTCGGTAAAATTGCCAATCCCGGAGGGTGCAGAATGTGAGAGAAAAAAGATTCACTCGTTAGGTAGATGCAAAACTCATCAATTAGGTGGACAACTTGTTATTGCATCGTTTATTAATATTTCTCACATACTGCGTGCAAAATTTAGGTATTACTTCTGTCAACCGTTTAACTGTTTTCTCGCCTTGATTTTACAGTCGATGAGCTCTTTGTGAGTGAGGCGTAGCAGATTTGCCAGTTTATGGGCCAGATGATCTTCGTGGGCTTCTAGGCGGCCGTCAATAAGGATTATTCGCCAGACCGACTCCATAACTTCGAATTTCTCCTCTTTGGTGAAATTATTGTTCATATAGCGGGTGAACCGGAAGATATCGACCGAATCCTCTCTTTGCTTATATGAGCCGGCAACCAATTCATCGATCTCCTCGCGGGATATATTGAACTTTTTGGTCAGGGTTGAAATAAGCTGTTCTTTTTCCTCTGTCGAGCATTCGCCATCGGCATGAGCCGTTTCCAATAGCAGTACACACAGAGCGGTGTCAGCATTCAGTTTTTCCTTCGAAACCCCTTCATTCTTACCCTCTTTATCACCTATTATTTTCTTTACTATGGCAAACATGTTCCCTCTTCCGCTGCTTATTTTAGATAATCACTTAAATATACCACTTATTTCAAAACAGCAAAGCAACTGGGTAATATACTCTTCTGCCGCTATTCCGACTCAGCTAGCCAGTAGTCTACAGCAATTACTTCTCACTATCACAAAAAATCTTGATATAATTTCAAAAACGATAGAAAAACACAATGGCCATTATAAGTCCAACTCCTGTAATCAGGTACTTAAGCAGTCTTTGGGGGATCACTTTTGCTAATCTCGCTCCAACAAATCCACCAAATGTGGCAGCAACCATCATCACAATCGCTTCCTGCCAGTACACCAGACCAGCAACAGAGAAAGTTACCACCGATACTATTGAGATACAGAAACTAATCCCGTTTTTTAACCCGTTCATCAGGTTCAAATCAGTCAAACCAGTAAACAACAGTGCAGCAAGCAGGACTATTCCCAGTCCTCCGTTAAAATAACCACCGTAAATGGATACACCCAACAGAAGGAAGATATAGCTAGAAGAATTGCATTCTTCACTTCGCAGTTTAAGAAGTTTCAACAGATATTCACCACAACCAAATATCAGCGTGGCAAAGAGTAGTAACCAGGGAATTATAAATGAAAAGACCTCATCGGTAGTAATTAGCAGCAACAATGAACCGATAAATCCACCCATGAGTGAAACTAACAGATACCTGGTGAGTAATTTCCTGTCAAAATTTCTCACCTCCTGATGGAATCCGGCAACAGCCCCTAGATACCCTGGGAATACAGCTACCGCACTGGTAGCATTGGCTGCAACGGGGGGAATACCTGTAAAAACGAGAGCTGGAAAAGTGAGAAAACTTCCACCTCCGGCTATTGCATTGAGCACACCGGCTGATACAGCTGCACCAAAGAGAATAGCCCACTCTATCATGTTTTTCGTGTTACCCGCATTTCACAAGAAATTGTCGTTATTATTCGTTTTTCCATTTCTGCGGATTTTAACATACAGGTTTCGACCAAGGTTTTCACATCATATTACATCTTTATCCTGATCAAATTAGATAGTGACCTAGAATAATAATTCGGATTAACAATCATTCCCCCTTATAAGGCTTAATCGTAATGAATCGCTAGATAACCATCCCACTTTACTTGCACAGAGTTATCCCCCAGAAAGAAGCTTTCGTCTTAGACGCTCATCAATGGCATCGTGATCTAATAGCCATATGCCAAAATAAATTGCGGCAAATTCAGATGAAGGGACACGTAATATAAGCTTATTATTTAACAATACTGTGGTGTCTTGCGTATTAGCATTATAACATAAGGTGTAGATATCGCCTTCGTGTACGTCTTCGTAGCTACTATATAATAATGTAAATTCAGTTTGCACACCTTCAAGGGTAGCCTTATCATGCTGCTTTTTCAAAATCGCCTCGGACGCCTCAATTATGTCTTCTGCAGAAAGATCCATGGCATAAATAAGTTCTAAACATCGCGAACAATCAGCAGCGAGAACATTTTTGTTTTTGCTTAAGGCATCTGTATACAAAGAAGCATCATACACTTTGAAAATACCAAGATAGTGCAGTGCACCTGCACCACGTAGCTCAAGGTCGGATAGACCATCGGCTAAAACCGGAAGAATGAATTGCAGAAAAAGCAAAACCTGCAAGAGAATTACTCGGAGCATAGCACCCTCCGACATGGATATGTTTTTCAGAGCGAGCCTTTTGCAAAATGAAGTTTTTCGTTCAGAATCAAGGCATGCGAAAAATTTTACCTCAGGCGCCCTAAAAGAAGTGCCCTCGGGGTGCATATATTTAATATTCCGAGGATTAAATTTTGAGCATAACGAAGAGTTTGGGCCGGTAAACGTAGATACCGAGAAGACCATTTTGCAAACGGTTCGAGATATTAAAAGAATGTAGTCAGGAAATTAACATTTTCAACGAATCGAAATGAAAGGCTTTGCTTAATTGGCCTGAGCTTGCAAATGTTACACGAAGCTATGTAAGGGGAATGGAATGCTACTGAGTTTAACCTGCCAAGAGATGAGAATGTAAAAGAAAAAGCCAGGAGCCGCTCCTCTGCTATATAAAAGGGGCAACTGCTGGCTTTATCGTTTCTTGATTATAAAAGATATTCGATCTGGTATTCTAAAAATTCAGCTCCACCCTCCTATTCTTTTGTCTATTA
>CAZWVC010000502.1:0-2828 GCA_964637245.1 uncultured Desulfocapsaceae bacterium | reverse complement strand
GTGGCTGAAGCACTGCACTTCCCTCATGACGTTATAGTTGCCGCTCAGGTTGTTGGTGGAGCTATGGGGAATATGATCTGTATTCACAATATCGTTGCTGTCTGTGCGGTAGTTGGACTTTTTGGCAAGGAAGGCACAATTTTAAAAACCAATTTTATACCCTTTATTGGATATGGCCTGCTTGCTGGGTTAATGACCTGTCTATTACTTATGCTCTCTTAATTGATAGTATACAAATCCATCCACCAATTTGCCATTTCCAGAAATTCTGGGCGATACCACATAAAAAACTTCCTGTCACACAATAACCTCATAATTACGTCAGAGCTCCCTCCAAAATACAAGAATTAAAAGCATTGCAAAGAGTACATCAATGAGCTAGGTTAGTGTTTAGCATCTTTTCTTCAACCACAACTGCAAGGGGGAGCATTCGTGGACTATAGAAAACACAGCGCATTCAAGTCAAAAATTTCTACAACGTATTCTTTCGACAAACTTCTCGCTACCGGAAACAAAGAAAGTGTTCTTGAAAAACTCACTGAATTGATTCAAGGTTTCGCCAAGAAGAAAAAATTTGCCGAGGCTGACTTCTTACGTAAATGGCTTATTGAGATTGATCCAATGGCATTGGGTGTTATCATACGCACCGCTGAAATAATTGACAATGCCAAGGCAGCTGCCATAGACAGTGAGCATCTAGAAGTTTGGAAACCACTTTCACAAATGCTTAGCCAGGAGGAATTTTCGGCGTTGTATTATGCCTTGGTTATAAGAAAGTACCCCAACAGCGCGATAATCATCAAGCAAGGTGCTTACTTTCCGGCGCTCCTATTAGTCAACCATGGAAGGGTGAAGCTTACTACCCACTCAGAGGGGGAAAATGTCCATCTCAAGACAGTAGGAAGCGGTGGAATTTTAGGTGGCAGCTGTTTTTTTGACCCGTCAATTTGGACGATGAACCTTATTAGTGAGGGTGCTGAGTTGGCAATTCTTTCTTTCAAAGCATTGCAACATCTAAAAAAGGATCACCCCGCCCTTGAATCCAAACTTTTTGATTTTTGTGCAAGTTTTATTGAACCCGACTCAATACTCAAAACTACACGGAAAGGTAGGCGTTCTTACGTCAGAAATAGAGTGGATGGTCGGGCCTCTCTTCTCCTTCTGGACAAGTCTGGAGCAAACACTGGAACTGGTGTTAAAGGAGATCTATATGATATATCTAAAGGTGGAATCTCTTGCCTCATTAGGATCTCACAAAAAAAGAATGCAGTGAAACTTTTTGGTCGAAAAATACGTGCTGTATTGCCGGCTGGGGGACAGCTCCAAGCACTCAACAAAAATGGTGTCATCGTCGCTGTTAAAGGGTATCACGCCGCTGGTAACGAGTATTCTTTGCATGTGGAATTTGAAAAACATCTTGACGACATTGACATGCAGGACATAGTTTATGCGGCAAGAGCCTGATATAACTATATCTTCTCACTAGATAAGTTGTATCAAATCTTTTTATACCTGAAGCTATTCAATCTGAAAAAAATCAACTGCCATTGCCTATTACACTGGTGAAGCTTACTCTTTATAGATAAATGAGCAGGAGATGTGTGGTGTTGCTCCCCTATCCTCAAGAATAAGGGTATCTGGTCATCGCGATAATTTAACTTCCCGTCAGTATTCCACTGTAACACAGCCCATCGCGCATTTGATGTAAAAAACTATAATATTCAATGTAGAGGTGAACTGCGTGAATAATGGGAAAATAGAAAAATTTAAAATAAATATAGCGGAAAAATATGGTTTTCAAAATCTACTAACTGCAGGAAAAAAAGAAAAGGTTTGTGAAAAATTATTTCAACTTATCGGTGCTTATTCAGATAACGAAAAATTTGAGGAGGCCAGTGCCTTGCGAAGTTGGATTATGGAGATTGATCCAATGGCATTAAACACCATAATTCAAGCAGCACAGGTTATAGATGATGCAAAGTTTGCTGCAATCAAACATGAACATTTCATTGTTTGGATGTCCCTTGCCAAATTATTAAGCAGAGAGGAATTCTCAGCACTCTATCACAGTCTGTTTGTAAAAAATTATCCTACCAATACAGTTGTCATCAAACAGGGTACCTATTTTCCAGCTCTTTTGTTAATCAATAATGGCAGGTTAAAACTAACAACCTTTTCAGAGGGAAACCATATTCACCTCAAGTCGGTTGACGCAGGAGAAATTATTGGCAGCAATACTTTCTTCGATCCCTCCACCTGGACCTATAGTGTGCATAGTGAGGCTGTTGAAGTCGCCATTTTAACCTATAAGAACCTGCAGAAATTAACCACTGATTTTCCATCGCTCGAATCCAAACTTTATGACTACTGTACTAACTTTGTAGCACCAGATTCTGCGTTGCAAAAATCACGAAAAGGCAGAAGGGCCCATATCCGCAATAAACTATCGGGTAAAACAGCTATTCAAATATTTGACCGAAATGGTGCATCCATGGTGGCCGGGGTTAATGGTGATCTTTTTGACATTTCAAAAGGCGGTGTTTCCTGTCTTATACGTTCTTCAAAAAAAACCAACGCGGCAAAACTATTTGGCCGAAAAATACGCGCCTCCTTACCACTCAATGGTAAGGCAAAAACCATGAACAGACAGGGTGTGGTTGTTGCCGTCAAAGGATTTCGGGCGGCTGGTAATGAGTACTCACTCCATGTAGAATTCGAAAATATACTTAACGACGCCGACCTTTCCGAGATTGTCACCACTGGAAGAGCATAGCTAGTGTCATGTCATGTTTCAAATGTTGCAATAGAGCGCCGGGATTCTGGTTTCC
>CAZWVC010000501.1:0-2845 GCA_964637245.1 uncultured Desulfocapsaceae bacterium | reverse complement strand
TTTGACGATTTGATCAAACATTAGCTATAGCATTGTACTTAGGTGTCAACTCACCCTTCCACATTTAAAAAAAAAAGAACATTGAGGAAATACTCACTTTTTAAGAATACCTATTGCTAACCTATCGCAATCTTTTTGTAATTTTGCAGTTCTTAATACGCCTGTATCCCAGTTATTAATAATCTCTAATCAAACTCTTCAATATCTCTAATTTTGGCATGCCTATTGCTAGGAGTTTTTTAAATCGCCTGAGCTTAGACTTTAGTTCTCGTGGAGCTTACTTTATTTCTCCATTGCTGGGCTTCATACTTGACAAAGGGTATGGCTGGAGGTATTGAGTCGGAAATGGTTGATAATTGATAGTCATGGGTAAAATTCTCAACTACAGAATGATCACAACAGAAGCGGAAACCACGCTGCTATCATATTGAAATGTATGTATCAAGCAGTAATTGCAGATCGAAAAGTAAGGTAGCCCACACTCACTGCAACAGAGTGTACGCTACCTTTTTTGTTTTACAATTATGAGATAATCGGGACACAGCCTTTTGAATAAGCCTAATTTCACATATTCACCATCCATGAAAACAAACGACGAAGTTCTTTATACCAATTTCACGTATAATCCCGACTGTTATTATTTCCTCTATATCGGTGATCTTAAAGCATATGGACTCAATACCTTTATTCAGGAAACGCTCAAACGCCGTATTTATAACAAAGAGGTCCGTTTCATTGCCATTATACCCGATATCTGTATTCAGTATAACTACGCTAACCTTTTCGTAATAAATCCAGAGGCACTGCAGGATAGTGTCATTGAAGACGAAGGCGAAATTGAGCTAAAACCGTTTAAGAAGAGCTGCCGCATCAAGTACGACTCATTTATTTCTGCAGTTTCAAATAGTTCAACGATACGTCAATTAATTGACAAAATTCTGGAAAAACAGAATCAGCTTTACATAAGTCTTTATGAATCCATTGAAGAACTGACACTCGATGAAATAGAGGGTGTGTCTATCCTGGGACCGGACAAGATCATAGCCAAAAAATTCAATAATAAGCTCATCCAGTACGAGATGTTGCAAGACGTCGTTCCCCTGGTGGATTTCCGAATCTGTAGAGATCTTGAAGACCTCTTGCAAATTTCGGGTGATCTAAGACAGCAGTGGAGCGATGGAATTTTTATCAGCGAGCCCTATTCTGCGGCAGGTTCCAATTCCGCGATTACCCATT
Source organism: uncultured Desulfocapsaceae bacterium (assembly GCA_964637245.1). GTDB lineage: Bacteria > Desulfobacterota > Desulfobulbia > Desulfobulbales > Desulfocapsaceae > Desulfopila_A. The sequence continues at coordinate 1,609 of CAZWVC010000501.1, read as the reverse complement.
CGCAGGAGCAGGTAGGATCTATGTTCACGGACCCTGATGGATTCTATCTCATTTCTCGCTACATCCCACATCAATATGATCCAACTGTTCTGGCAGTAGTAGCCAATGAAAATGATGTTTATATTGCAGGTATTGCCGATCAGATTATTGTTGGAGGTAATCGTTTTGTCGGCTCCAATTATCCTACCATGCTACCTGATAAGAATCAGCAGAAACTGCGTCAGCATACCATTGAGGTAGGCAAGTTTCTCGGCAAGAATGGATACCGTGGTATTTTTGGTTGCGATTACCTCATTGATGTCGATGATAACATCTTTTTCTTAGAGATCAATGCCAGAAAACAAGGAACTACACTGGAATTCTGCCATACACTTGAACAAAGCCTCCCCGAAGGAAGTCCTTCACTGATGGAGCTTGAATATTTTGCAGTTACAGAGGATCGCTTTCCTAAAAACACGGTTGAATTAAAAAATAACTACCGCAATTTGCATTGGGGAACCTACAACTACAAGATTGAGACGCAAAAACGCACTACCGGCTACATCCCACAGAATGTCTACGAAAGAGAAACCTTTAAAAAAGTTGCCAGTGGAGACCTGCTAAAAGATTTTGCAATTCTCGAACATGTTGGAACTAATTTTTATGTAATGCCAGGCACCTTTCTTGCGCGTGTTGTCTCCGTTGCCAAAAATAGGGATGATGTCAATGAAGGGTTATGCCAGGGTGTAGGATTTATTAAACAAACAATTGAAGAGGCATAGCTCTAGAAATGGAACCACACATTCGCAGTGATCAGGATTGTGATAATGCTCTGGATCAAAATACACTAGATTTAATCAAGACTCTTGCTGCAGGAATTGCAAGGGACAGAAGAATAGTTGCTAGTGCTGAAACCAGAAGAGAAATATCTGAACTTTTTCAGCAAGCCTGCAAGAAAAATCTGACAGCACCAATAATAGATCTTTTTGCCCGACTGCAAAAATATAAAGAACAAGGTTTATGCATTGAAGAATTTGGTTTAACCAAAAAAGAGCTGTGTACTTTAGCCTTAAAGCATCAGCAGATTGACGAACACATGGTGACACTGGGTGGCCGTCTGACCAAGGCCCTTCCCATAGCTGGGCGAGCAAATGCAAGGGTAGAAAATTACCTTGCTAAGCAAGTAAATGAGGCCCCTAGCGGTATTGAATTGTGGCCTATCATTTCAGACAATATTGCCCGTATCAAAAAAGAACTCAAGATGAGTGATGAAGATTGGTCGAGCTACTCCGGACAAATCAGAAATTGCATAACCTCAGCAGAGCAGTTAGCCCGGATTGTTGATCTGCCGACCGATGCAATTGCATCTATTGCCCGGGTATCACAATCCTTTCGTATGCGATTAACACCATACTATACAAGTCTGATACTTAATAGGCAGGTGAATGATCCGATTTTACTGCAGTCTGTTCCCACAGGCGAAATGGTTGATAACGCTGGAATTGAGATCCCCCCTGTGGCGGCAGATCACTCCCCGGCCAGGCTCATTGATCAATTCTATCCACGTGTACTGACAATCAAGGCAACCAACATGTGCGCCATGTATTGTACCCATTGTCTCCGGATCGCC
>CAZWVC010000500.1:0-2891 GCA_964637245.1 uncultured Desulfocapsaceae bacterium | reverse complement strand
TAAAATTAAAGATGAGCGAAAATATAGGAAAACAGATAATGAAAATTGATGAAATAAATGTCTCAATTATTAATCATCTCCGTGATGGCAGGGTTCCTTTTAAAAAGATAGCCGATGAACTTGGTGTATCGGAAGGTACGATTCGCGCGAGGGTTAAAAAATTGCAGGAGGAGGGCGTACTTGAAATAACCGGTCTTATAAACCCCGATGTTCTACCTGACAAATATGTCGTCATGGTTGGGGTAAAACTCAAAGACATGGATCTTGTAAAAAAAGCAGAAGAATTCAGTACCCTAAAAGGCGTAATCTCTGTGTGCGTTGTTACAGGCAGATTTGATTTGATGCTTACTGTAATGTTGAAGAAACAATTTGGAATGCTTGAATTTTATACCAATGAAGTTTCGCAAATTGAGAATGTGCGTTCTGTAGAAACATTTGTTGTTTACAAGAGTTATAACCTAAAAGTACCGCTAGTACTGTAGGGGTGATAGAGCAAAAGAGTAGTCAAGATATCTATTACCGAATGATGTGACCTGTGGTGCTTTGCAGATTATGAGAGGCAGAGTCTTACCATGAAAAAAACTCCACTTCACCAATGGCACATTGACAACGGTGCCAACATGGCAGAATTTGGCTCGTATTCGATGCCGTTATGGTATCCAAAAGGGGCTAAGCAGGAACATCTTGGAGTAATCACCGGGGCAGGTCTTTTTGATACCAGCCATATGGCTGCGATACTGGTTAAGAACTCCGGAGCCCGTCAACTTCTTCAAAAAACCTTTAGCAAAGATCTTGATCATTGCATTGGGCTCAAGCAGCTTCCGTTGAATGAGGGGAGATGCGTCTATGGTGTCTTTCTTCGTCCCGATGGACATGTCATTGATGACGCAATCATCTATCAGGTGACCGAGGAATTATTCATGATTGTGGTTAATGCAGGAATGGGTAGTGCGATTACCGAACACCTGAATAATCATAAAGATGATGTGAATGTCGAGCTTGTAGACCTTACGGATACATTGGGAAAGATAGATTGTCAGGGCCCATCATCTGCTAAAATCCTTTATTCACTTCTCCAGAATCCGTCTGAGGTATTCAGCAGGTTGGGTTATTTTTCCTTTAAAGGATGGTTTGAAAAAGGAGATGTATCTCCCGTAGTGTTGCTTGACGGCACACCTATACTTCTCTCACGCACTGGGTATACCGGAGAATTTGGTTTTGAAATATTTCTAGCTGCAGAGCATCTTCAAAAAGTATGGACGAAAATCTTGGAAGCTGGCGGAGATGATTTGATACCTTGTGGTCTGGCAGCTAGGGACTCTTTGCGTGCAGGAGCTGTACTTCCTTTGTCACACCAGGATATAGGGGAGTGGATATTTGCTGAAAATCCATGGATGTTTGCCTTGCCACTGGATTCTGAGGGCAACTTTACTAAATCATTTGTAGGATCAGACGCACTTCTTAGCGGGACTGATGATGAGTATACCTATGCTTTTGCTGGATTTGATCTACGCAAGATTACAATCAGCGATACGGCTGCTGTTCTTGATGAGCAGGGTGGGGTATTAGGAACTATTTTGACCTGTGCGACAGACATGGCTATCGGACGGGTTGATGATCAAATAATTTCACTGGCAACTAAAGAGTCTGATGGCAGACCTGCCGATTTCCGCCCCAAGGGGCTCTGTTGTGGTTTTATCAAAGTGAATAGCAAGCTTGAATATGGCAGCATTGTGTATCTAAGTGATGGAAAGAGAAAGATTAAGGTAGAAATTCGGAAGGATATCAGACCGGATAGAACCGCACGATGTCCAATTGACCAGATGACCTAAACGTTTTGGAGGAAAACGAGAATGAAAGAGCTGCATGAGCTGAATTTACCTGAGGATATTTTTTATACCAAGGATCATGAGTGGGCCAAAGCAGATGGTGAAACAGTTCTGGTCGGTATCAGTGATTACGCCCAGGACCAACTAGGTGATATTGTGTTTGTTGAAATGCCCGAAGTGGGAGACAGTTTTAATAATGGCGATGAATTTGGCACCCTTGAATCGGTGAAAGCTGTTTCTGAGCTGTATATTCCCATTAGTGGTGAGATTGTTGAGGTAAATGAAGAACTTGAGGATACCCCTGAACTTCTTAACCAGGATCCTTATGGTGGCTGGATTATTAAGATTAAACCTGAGGATATGGAAGAACTAAAAGAATTACTTGATCGTGACAGCTATCTCAAAGTGCTCGAAGGTGCTTGAGAAAAATTAGTTAACTTTACATGGTGAGGATGGAATATGCGCTATCTGCCACATACCGATGATGAAATAAAAGCAATGTTGGCACGGATCGGTGTGGAGAACTTTGAACAACTCTTCCCTTCCGTTCCCGAAAATTGCAGACACGATGGTGATATGGAACTGCCTCAAGCCCATACGGAGTGGGCTTTGGATACACATATGGACGATATCAGAGCTAATATTGATATAGGTCCCGAGTACAAAGTGCTCATAGGTGCAGGCAGTTACAATCACCATATACCAGTAATCATTCCAAGTTTGACAAGCCGTTCCGAGTTTCTTACGGCATATACTCCCTACCAGCCTGAAATGGCACAGGGCACTTTGCAGGGTGTTTATGAATATCAGACGCTTACTGCAAGGCTACTGGGAGTGGATGTTGCCAATGCATCTATTTATGATGGTGCAACTGCCCTGGCAGAGGCTCTATTGATGGCGTTACGGATTAAGAAAAAGCTTAAACGAGTGGCTGTTTCAAAGTCTATCCATCCCCATTATAGGCAGGTGGTTGAGGCCTATTTTCGGCCTACCCAATTTGAAGTGGTTGAACTTGATTTTCTGCCAAATGGGAGAACAGATCTGAGTGGTGTTTCCTCAGCC
>CAZWVC010000499.1:0-2904 GCA_964637245.1 uncultured Desulfocapsaceae bacterium | reverse complement strand
GCTCAATGTTAACTATGAGTTCGATTTCAGCTTAAACGACTTCTAACTAGTGCCCTGTCATGCCTCACCTGTCGCTTAGAGCTTGTTATTCTGGCCTCCTGACGTCGTTGCTTAGTCAGTCACGTAGCGCTGCTACGCTCCTTCCTGCGCGCCTAGCAGGAAACCAGAATCCCGGCGCTCTATTGCAACATTTGAAACGTGACATGACACTAGTTTGGGCCACTTTGAAAAAGTACCCTTTAGCACAGAGGTTGGAGAGGAAAATAATAGTACTATAATTAACAAGAGGGAGACATTATGAGAAAATCCGTGAAGCAAATTCTGGTTGCAGTAGTCGTGAGTATCTTTATTTTCTCAGGTTCATCAGTTTTTGCAGCAAAGAAAATAAAGGTTGGGGTTTCTGTTCCATCAGCTGATCATGGTTGGACGGCTGGACTTTTATGGTGGGCCAAGAAAGCCGTAAAAGACTTTGAAGCTAAGGACAAGGATGTCACTTTTTATGTTGTAGCTGCAAGTTCCGGTTCCAAGCAGGTAGGTGATGTTGAGGATCTGATGGTTAAAGGTATTGATGCACTGGTCATCTTGCCTCATAATCCAGCTACCCTACAGAAGGTTATTGAAGAAGCGTATAATTCAGGAATTTATACCGTGGTCGTTGATCGTGAACTTCCCAAACCAGCTCAGCATGTATTTGTCGCGGGAGACAACCCGGGTCTTGGGCGTGTTGGTGCCGAATGGCTTGCTAAAGAAATGGGCGGTAAAGGTAAAATCGTTGTTCTTGAAGGTATGTCAATCCCAATAAACAAACAAAGGGTAGATGCCTTTAACGAAGTTATGAAAAATTACCCGGATATTAAGATTCTTGATTCCCAACCAGCAGACTGGTCAACCCAGAAAGCACTGCGTCTTACGGAAAATTATCTGCAAAAACATAGCCATATTGATGCAATATGGTGTCAAGACGATGATATGCTTAAAGGTGTGATGCAGGCTATTAAAGAGGCAGGACGCACCGAAATTAAAACCGTACTTGGTGGTGCCGGTTCCAAGGATATTATCAAGATGGTCAAAGAAAATAATCCTCAGGTTCGGGCAACGGTAACATACAGCCCATCCATGGTCGCTGACGGTGTTGTTTTTGGAGTGGCAGGTGCCCGTGGTGAGAACGTTGGTGGACTCTATCACACGCCTTCACGTGTTATAATTGCGGCTGATTTGGTCGTAAAAGAAAATGCCGACGCATTCTATTTCCCGGAGGCTGCCTACTAATTTGTTGAAAATGACATAACGATTAAAGCAACTACAACCTAACCACCATCTAGCTAGATGGTGGTTTTTTTTTTGTGAGATGGTGGCAGAAAAGGAGAGGTTCAACCTCACTCCGTTTTCGAACGTTTTTCATATTACATGAATATGAGGAGTGGCTTGAGATAATTTGTCAGAAATAAAGTGGAGTTTTTCTGGAATTGATTACAAAAATGTGATTCAATACTTTAATTTTGGCTGAAATTTTCAGCCAGGGAAAGCTGCACATATTTTGTAATCAGATGGGTAAAGGGGAAAAAGTGGTGAAAGATTAAGGCCTCTTTCCAGCAAGACATTGAACAATTTAAATGAAAGAAGGGTATATGAGAAGAAGAGAAAAGAGATGTCTTATAGCAGTTACAATTATCATTATATCGATGTTAGTGCTGGCTGAGACCCAGGCAGCAAACCTGGTCTGGCAAACCTCCAAACAAGCTGCTGTTGATCTGGCGACTCAACAGGGTAAAAAAATCCTTCTTCTGGCTGGGAGAGATACCTGAGGAAATACCAATTATATGCGTCTCACAGTTTGTGAGAAAATTACACCTCCTATCAAGAACTACATAGAAGAGAATTACATACCCTGGTACTCGCGTACAAATGAATCTTCAGAGTGGGCTCCATATGCTTCAGGGCTAGGGTATATCGCTCTCCCGCTGATATGTGTTATCGATCCTCATAATAGTGGAGGATATCTTGATCGGACCACAGGAGTGAGGCCGGTTGACGACTTTTATGCTCGCCTGCAATCCCACATTACGGCTTATCAGCTAGATGTTGTGAAATCTGGAAACGGCTCTGGTTCGATAACTTCCGGTTCCGGCTCTATTGAATGTGGACCATCCTGCAGTAGTGCGAGTGCAAGCTATGCTCCAGGAACAAAAGTTACCCTTACAGCAATAGCTGCAGAGGGTTCTTTATTTAACGGGTGGTCTAGCGGAGGGTGCAGCGGAACAGCTTCGTGTACTGTAACGATGAGCAAGAGCAGAACAATTAGTGCTTCATTTTCTAAAACAGGAGGAGGCAAAAACAATTACCTTCCAATGATTAAATCACTATTGCTGAATGGTGAATAAACAAATAACTCTTACCAGCTAATCTGTTGTAGTGGGTTTGTGCTTAAAAGGATTGGCCACTATTCTATATTACATCATCATAATAATTAAGAATGAGACGATTTTTTTTACTCCGATCTCACCTTAATTTTGTTTAACTACAAGGTAAACACCAAGATCAGTAACGAAGATTGCTGTGACTCCAATCGGTGAAAGCGATTTATCAAAAAGAAACCACGCCTCAATACTTGCAACGGGTGGTACCAGATAAAAACAACTGGCTACTTTTGCCGTTTCTCCTTCACGGAATATATACATAAGCAGAAGGATGGCTGTGACTGATAAGGCAATTACCAGCCAGGCAAGTGCAAATATCAACTGATTATCCCAGACTATATTGCGAGATTCCAGGGAGAGTGCCAGAACAGCCATTAGCCCGTATTTCTCACCAGTTGATGTTGCTGCAGATGTGAGAAGCAAAGCAATGGGCTATAATTAGCTATGTCCATTGCGTAAGCGACGCTGCAGCTGCGGCAAGATCGAC
>CAZWVC010000498.1:0-2929 GCA_964637245.1 uncultured Desulfocapsaceae bacterium | reverse complement strand
ACCATGAACAGCAGTCTCAATATCATCGCCAATTTTTAGGACAATCCCACCAGCCGTACTCAACACCGTTGCCACCAGATTTTTTTCCTCTCCTGTTTTAGGGTTTTGCCGAACTATACGGATCTGCTTACCCACATATTTTTGCAAAAGTGTGGTGGGCGACAGAAGATCAAATTCATAATTCTGTTCGATAACCTCAACGCTACCACCCTTCAGTACTGCTGTTTCTGGCTGTATTTTTGAACTTATTTCTTTAAATGCAAGGGTCTGCTCTCCATCAGGCAATGATATTTCTCTGGTATCACGGACGAGAGCAAGATTGTTGTTATAGATAGTCAGGCTAATCGCCTGCTGATCTTCAATGGTTGTTACAATTTCAGCAATTGATAATGAGGTCGCTGTTAACGTAATCAAACATGCTAAAGATTGGAATATCAATAATCGTAAAAACATGTGCTATCTCCGTCAGCTTTGAGAAGGGTTAACTTCCTGTTTTTATGCCACATAATCACAGAGAACATTGACATCATTACAGGGTAAAGCCCTATTGAAGCAGGCAAAACACCTGTATTTAGTGCCACGATTCCAGAGCAATGCAGTACACATCCTAACCACATATAAATCCATGACAATTCATTATTAAGTAAAGCTTAACTATTTACATATGTTTTACATTCCAGCAGCAAGGTGCTTTAGACGAGTACTTCAGGTTCGAAAAAATTATAGTTATTCTTTCCTCTGTTCTTAGCCTCATACATAGCTCGATCACTACATTTAAGCAACTGGGCAGGATCAGAACCATTCTGCGGACACATGCTTACACCGATACTAGTAGTTGCAATAAATTGGTTTTCCCCCAAACAAAAAGGAGTGGCAAAGGCGTAAAGTATCCTGTCTATTATTGGAATAACATCACTTTTTCCCTGTAACTCTGATAGAATAATCAAGAATTCATCCCCCCCGAATCGTGCTGCGGTATCGCAATCCCGCAGACAATCCTTAAACCTTATCGCAGCCTGCTTCAAAACAAGATCACCACAATCATGTCCCAGTGTATCATTGACCTGTTTAAAGTTATCAAGATCTATAAATAGCAGGGCCACAGATCCTCCCCTTCGTTGTACCTGCAGGATTGCCTGTTTTAGTCTATCCATTGCCAGTGATCGATTAGGCAACTCGGTCAAACTATCATAGTTAGCCTGTTTAACCAGTTGTTCTTCGTAACGTTTTCTCTGGGAAATATCCTCTTTTACTGCAATATAGCCGGCAATTGCATTTTTGTTGTTCTTGATTGGAGAAAGAGACACATATTCCCAGAACAATTCGCCACTTTTACGTTTGTTACAGATCTCCCCCTGCCAAATTTGATCCGCATGGACGGTCTGCCACATTTTCTGATATGTTTCTGCTGAGGTTTTGCCTGATTTGAGAAACCGAGGGTTTCTACCGTACGCCTCTTCAAAACCGTATCCGGTTATCTCCTCGAATTTAGGATTAACATATTTAATTTTGCCTTCAACATCGCAGATGATTACTGAAACCGGGCTTTGCTCAATAGCCTGTGACATCATCTTTAGATTCTGATTGCTTTCCTGCAGCGCAACTGTGCGTTCATTCACTTTCTCCTCAAGATTGAGAGTTAATTGATCAAGGTGATGCTGGTTTTTTAAAAGTAGAGCAAAAAGAATTATGCCTGAACACAAAATACACACTGCTAAGAAAAGAGTGAGTTTTCCGGTTTGCTTAAGACTAATCCGTCTTTTTTCTTGATATTGCAGTGTTTTTGCAGTTGCGTTTCGAGTTACGGCAAAGGCATTGGCAACAAAGGGATCAAGCTCAGCCAGTATTTCATCCCGTCCAAGAGCGTCACCAGGTTGCAAATCCCGCAATAATTGATCAATCACACGCAACATTTTCCTGCCAGTAGTGAGGGACAATTGCGCTCCCTCCAGCTGCATATAGAGTTTACCGACTTCTCCCTTATCCATATTCTCAATGCGGCTCCAGAGCACATCGAAACGCCGTGAAAGTTGATCAGCCGATATTCCACCTGTACCAGCAGAATACAACAGAAGAGTATGCCTAAAGACCCTGGCTTCGCGCTCAATTTGCCTGGCTTCCCAGGTATTGTCTTCACGAAAGATTGTACTTTGCTCATCTAGTTCACGCTGCAGATTGAAGAGTAAAAAGACAAGGCTGAGTCCGCCACACAGTGCGACCAAGACCAATAACAGTGAGGGTGCTGTCAATTTGCGATCTACGGCCATTTATCCCCTCCTTCTTTTGTACAATCATGCATTACTACTCTACATCTATTTGCTTCAGCTGCCAGATCGACCTGCTGTAATAGGTTTCAGAACGTAGGTTCTCATTCTCTTGCCAAGGATATATAATCCAGAGTGGACCTTTAGATCGCACGTTGAGATCGTTTTCATTGAGACGCATAGCCAGGATAACGTTATAATTATCCGCATCAACTGTCGGTATCTCAACAAAGTAGTCATTTATTGCAATCGCTCGCAACAGTGTTCCTTCAGCCCCAACAAGCTTCAGCACATCACGCAGCAATGGTCCCTCAAAACTCACCTGTCCCTCGGTCCAGGGGGTATCAGTAACTACCTTAATCTGGGGTAATGATTTTAAGACGGCTGCATCAAGAATTGCATTGCCTGCTGCATTGGTACGGTTGATCATACCACTAAAGGTGAGGATAACCGGGCCTCGAGGATAATCAAGTGCATATAGATTTGAGGGTAGTAGAGCAGATGAGATCAGCACTATGAGCATGACTAGTACAATTGTCAGGTTTTTCATAGATCACTCCTGCACGTGAAAATTAAAATATTTTCCCACTAACCTCAACCCGGATATTGCACGAGACTGAAAGGCTAATGGCCAAGGCATTGAGGGTGAAGCTGTAGTTTGCTAC
>CAZWVC010000497.1:0-2932 GCA_964637245.1 uncultured Desulfocapsaceae bacterium | reverse complement strand
TGAGCTTGCCATTTTCAGTAAGCACGATAAGCCAAGACCGCCGATCTTTCTCATGAGGTCTTCGTTCTACTAGCCCAAGTTTTTCGAGTTTATCAATCCCAACAGTTAAAGTTCCTGTTGTTACACCCAGACGTTCAGCAAGTTCCTTCATCCTCATATTTTGATTGTGACCTACTATCTCAACAGTATGTATCTGAGCAGGTGATAACCCACTATCTTTGACAATCGAATGTTCCCACGAAGACATCTTGTCATAGAACTCAGCTAATTGATGAGAAAGAACCTCTAAACCCATTTGTTATATCCTTTAGTTAAACAGATCAAACAGATGCTTGATAAATTCCATATACAGAGAATAGCACAATTACACCCCCTGAAAGTCGCATAACAAGTGGTTCTACCCACTCCTTCTGGAGCGAATTTGCCATGCTGGTTGCTTTGAATAATAAATAAATCACACCCCCAACTGCGATTGCAGTTGAAATCGCATACGTCCCAAATACTAAAGTAGCTGTAAAAGCACTCCCTGCATTTAGTGCATAACCATACATTATTGAGGCTGTTGGACAAGGCACTATCATATTGACAAAACCGATAGCAAATAGTGCAAAGGGTAGCAACCTGTTATCTTTTGTTAACTTGTGGAGATTATAACGGATCCAACTATTACTAAGGCTCTCATGATTATGGGAGTGTGTTTTACACCCATGATGGTCGTGTTCTTCTCCATGTCCATGCCAATGATCATGGTACTCCTCGTGGTCATGGTTGTGCAATAGGTGAGGATTGAAAATCAGTAATAACCCAAGAATAATTAGAATAACCGATGTTCCAATCTCTACCCATGTACCCATATAAAGAGGAACAAATTTAGAGATGGCCCCAATGCTAGCCCCTAAGGCCAAACATGCCAAAGCAGTACCACTAAGAAAAGCACAGGTAAGAAGAGCTACCCTGTCACCATTTTTTTCTCCGGTAACAAACGGAGCCAGTACCAGCCAGGAGTGTCCACATGGATTTATTCCATGAAGAAGACCCAGTAGAAAGCTAGACTGGATTGCAGCAATAAGTATCGTTTCAAATTCCATCCGTTAAATCTCCAATATAAAATTGGAGGAAATAATACAGATAATAATTGAGCTGTCAAGTCTTTTGATTGTAAAGATACTTGAGCATCAAGGTTTATTGGCAGATCTAATAAAAATACCACACTGTAGCAGTGAATTGTTGACAGCTTCTCCATACTTGTTTAGGCTACCCGAATTTTTAAATGAAAGCCTAATAAAAGGCGTCATTTTAAAAAGAGTTGAAAGGGTGTTGTTTAGCAAACTCAAATGTCGTCATCCCTGTTACCTCTTGGATATTTGCATTTAGAGGAGCTGAAGCACCATTATAATATTCAAATCGGGTTCCTGGTGGATAGATAGTTGGTAAATCAATCATGTACTACCCAGTCATCTCTTTTAGTCCTTTAAATTCGTGGCGTGATCTTCTTTTTATAGCTATCTTGAATTCTGGGGCTTTTCTCGGGAAACAGCTCAAGCAAGGTTTGATTAACTGATTGTATAAAACCTTTATCTATTGCAATCCCAATTAAAGCCGAAGAAACACTTTTGGTGCAAGAATAGATCTGGTGTTTGAAAAGGGGCTCCATGAGATCACTGTATGACTCAAGAACTACGTAACCATTGCGAACTATTATCACACTATCAATCTCTAATTCATTCTTTCTTATGATGTGAAAAAGCTCTGCTAAGATCAAGGAATCCATACCCTGACTTTCAGGAGATGCGGTTCTCCAGTGTGGACTTGACCAGTATTGCGAAGCTGACAGATCAGAAACCTGGAGAAATAAGATTGCGATGAAGATAAGCAACTGAAAACTAGTACACTTCTTTCTTGGAAAGCTTTTTGCTGTAATGGAAATCATTTTTCCATTTCATCCTCCATGTACTGATGGATACCACCAACAATTAAACCTACCAGTTTTTGCAATTCAGTTTCAAAGTACTTTGAATGTTTTCCCTATCTTTTTTCAGAGATACGTCCGCGAAAATTGATTGGCTCTGATGAACCTCCCACTTTTTCTGGAGCATAAATATGTCGTTAGCAGACAGGTATCAGGTCTTGAAATATTAATAATGCTATTGTTCAAGACCTGATCCAATTTGTGTTTGACCTGTTTTTATTTATGTCTGGTCCACGAAGGGCTTCCCTATCGGGTGCCTGAAGCACCTCGCGCATTGAAAGAAGCCCAATCGAGTTACTATATTTGCTTACTCTTCCTTGGGTATTTCAGGCTTTTCTGATTCGTTCTGCAGCGACTTATCCTGCTGCTGTGTTTTGGCTTTCTCCTTCGCCTTGAGATCTTTTACTTTAGCTTCAATCTGCTTTTTCCTTCGCTCAGGAATGAAGGACCCAGCCGGTACAACTCTATCGTCAGCCGGTACTATTTCTGCAGCGCCCCCCGCATAGGATACCGAAGCTACCAGGAATGTACCGAGGAACATTGCCATCACCACAAGGATTATTGAATATAATTTACAGGATTTCTTAGACATTTTATCCCTCCTACGTTTATAAAAAATGAAATAGGCACCTGGTCGGTTGCCAGGCTTTCACACCGATCGGTGCATCAATCATTATTATCGTCATCCTCCTCATCATCTTCGTATTCCTCATAATCAACATAGTCATATTCATCTCTGCAAGCTACTTTATACCTTGCCTTGAGAAACTTCAGTCGCTTTATCCTCTCTCTCCATGGGATATCAATTTCTGCTGCAGCCTGCTGTGTTATGAAGTTGCTTATGGTGTGATGGAAGTCGCAGACCGACTCGCCGGGAATGCGGGCAAAGACCATATCTTGGCGGTTGTCTTCTTCAATTACTAGATCATCCTCTGACGGATTTCCCCTCACCGGCAAGCCAAG
>CAZWVC010000496.1:0-2940 GCA_964637245.1 uncultured Desulfocapsaceae bacterium | reverse complement strand
ATTTGGGAGATATAAGGAGCTAGCTTTGGAGACTGGCAGATAACGGTTATATCTGCATTACCCACCGCGTAACCATTCTCCTCCATGGTTTTAACAACCTTCTCCAGCAGCAGTATGGAGTAAATATCTTTAAACTCCTTTGATGAGTCGGGAAAGTGTTTGCCGATGTCCCCCTTTCCCAATGCGCCAAGAATGGCATCGCAAAACGCGTGGGTTAATACATCAGCATCGGAATGTCCTGCAAGCCCCATATCATGATTGATTTTTACTCCACCAAGAACAAGATCACGGAGCGGTCCAAATCTATGCGCATCAAATCCGTGTCCAATTTTGCATTGCTTTTCAGGAAGTTGCATAAGTTTACCTGCCATGCGAAGATCTTCGGGGTGTGTTATTTTAATGTTTGTCTCAGAGCCAGTAATGAGGCTGACAGGAATACCTGCAAATTCTAAAAGTGAGGCTTCATCGGTTACCTCACAGGAACCGGCTGCTGCAAAGGCCTGGCGAAACAGCTCCAGCCTTGCTGCTTGAGGGGTTTGGGCCTGCCACAAATTGGTCCTATCTACCGTTGCCGAAATGGTAATATTATTGTTTGCCTTTTTCAGGGTGTCTTTGACCGGTATTGCTGCAATTACAGCACCATGTTTTACTACTGCCTGGCAGCAGTTACTGATTAGTTCGGCTGTCACAAGAGGTCTGGCTCCATCGTGCACAAGCACAATTTCAACGCTATCATCGAGATAATCAAGTCCAGCCTTTACGGAATCCTGTCGTCTTTGTCCTCCAGCTAAAACCACTGTACGTTCGGCGAGATTGTAATCCTGCAAAAGCTTTTCTGTCGAGACTACCCTGTCTGCAGGAACAACCACTACTGTAATTGCAATTTCGGCATGTTGTTGGAAAGCGCCGACGGTATAAATGATAATTGGTTTCCCTGCCAGATTGAGGTATTGCTTAGGGCATGAGGTATTCATCCTACTGCCACTGCCTGCAGCAGGAATGATGGCGGCAGCTTTTGGATTCATGGCGATAATCGGGGCGTCTGAGGATATACAGCAAAGAAATTGGAGTGGGGAGTAAGCCGAATTCTGTTACCCTTAAGGGTCATGATCATTTCACTGGGATGCTGGTCACCCAGCACCTCTTGCAACCTACCCGGAGGCGATGGACGGGCAGCCCTTGATGCCTCCCTATTTGGTCTTGCTCCGAATGGGGTTTACCCTGCCGCTCATGTCACCATGAGTGCGGTGAGCTCTTACCTCACCATTTCACCCTTACCTGTAAACAGGCGGTATCTTTTCTGTGGCACTTTCCACCGATCACTCGGTGTTCGCGTTACGAACCATTCTGCCCTGGGGAGTTCGGACTTTCCTCTCCGGTTGAACACCGGAGCGATCATGCACCCACTCCAAAAAAGTGCTGCTCTTAATACATTAACCTTTCTTTATTAAACAAAACAGCTTTTATGCTTCAACTTTTTCCCGATGATACAAGATCCTCTGGCAGGTTGGACAATCCAGCATCTGATCACCTTTGAGTAGCAGATTAAACTGTTGTGGCGGTAAACTCATAAAACAGCCCTGGCAAACACCATCGTTGGCATTCACCACTGCAAGACCATTGCGGCGTTCACGAAGAGTAGTATATTTCTTCATGGTGCGCGAATTGACATCAGCTGCCTGCTTATCACGAATTGAGGTTTTTTCTTTCTTACCCTTGTTTATCCCCTCAATAGCCTTTCGGACTTTTTCAGTTTCTTCAGAAACCAGAGCCTTTTCGCCCTTAAGCAGGTTTTTCTCTTCATCGGCCTCTGCGGTAAGAGTTTCCACCTTTTCCATAATTTCAACTATACGCTCTTCACTATCCTTGGCACTCTTTTTAGCATCCTCAATTTCCTTGAGAAGAGCGGTCTGTTCTCGGCCGGTCTGTACTTGCATCATCTTTGACTGACGTTCTTTTACGTGGGCCATCTTGTCGGTCATTTCATCTTCCAGAGTTCTGCGCTCCTTTTCCAACTCGTTAATCTGTTCAGTTAGATCGTTAATGTGCGCTTCTTTTTCTGCAAGTTTTTTGATGCGCTCGTCAAGAGCTTCCTGTTCCAGTCTAATCTCTTTGTCTATTTTGTCTATTTCAAGGTCAATCTCCTGTAAAGCGACAAGTTGAGCTATTTCGGCGTTCAAATTTTTTCTCCTATTCGATTATGATTTAGACGTTACGTAATTTGATATGTTAACTGAGACAAACGGATGTGCTTCAGTCTCAGTGAGGTGTATCTGTATTTGCCAGCCGAATCCAATAGCTATCTCCCGAAGTTTCTCGGCCAGATAATCCGTCACCGGCTTTTCGGTGGCATAATGGGTTCCATCTATGATCGCAAAATCTTCTTCATTCGCCCAGATTGCAGTAGAATGTTTGATCTCAGCAGAGAGATAAACATCGGCCCCACTTTTATAGGCCAAATCAGCAAAATCAGAACCGCTTCCTCCGCACAATGCTACTTTTGATATTTTTGCCGGAAGTATTCCCGCGATATTAATGGTATCAAGTTTGAGAATTTGGAATACTCTGCTAATGAATTCGTCCTTAAGTAGCGGCTTTTTATACTCGCCTACTCTTCCAAGCCCACAATTACCCTCATCACTTTTTTCCGCCGGTTGCAATGGCTCCAGATTTTGCAAGCCAAGGGCTCCTGCAAGAACATCGTTCACCCCGTCAACTGCTGAATCAAGGTTTGTGTGACAGCCGATAATGCTTATGTCATTGGCAAGCGCCTTCTGCAGCAGGCGGCCGGCCGGGTCATTGGTATGGATAGCGGAAAGCGGTTTAAAGATAACCGGATGATGGGTGATAATGGTATCTGCCCCAATCTCTATTGCCTCATCCAGCAAGGTATTGGTTGCATCAAGACCAAGAAGGATAGAGTTAACTCGATTTTGCGGA
>CAZWVC010000495.1:1520-2953 GCA_964637245.1 uncultured Desulfocapsaceae bacterium | reverse complement strand
CATCCTGGCAACATTTCTATTATCTTCTCCTGCTTGATTGGCACAACCCATATAGATGTCATCAATTGCGGTCCAGTCCATGTCCGGATTTCTATCCATCAAAGCTTTTAATGGAATCGCGGCCAAATCGTCTGCCCTTACTGATGAAAGAGCACCTCCATAGCGACCTACTGGTGTTCTTATTGCATCGCAGATATATACTTCACTCATAATCCTTTAATTTAATTGATCAAGTTTTGGTTTAATTAGCCGAAATCCGTTTAATAACCCTTCAGACAATCGATCCACTTCATTTTGCGCAAGTGTTGTGGCAAACATACAAGCACCAGTATTGATCATAATAATATTTTCCTCGAGGAACAGATAATCCAAAAGTTTGTTGATCAAATCTTTTTTCTCTTTTGTATGATATGCTTCGCGATATCCTGTTGGTTTATTTGCTTGCAGATGGAGCCTGAACATAGATCCTGCCCCAGTGATAGAGACAGGAACATCTGCTATTCTTATGGACTCCTCAATCTGATGTATAGCAATATTCGTTAAAGCATTCAGTTTTAAAACAGCTTCTTTATCAAATAACTCCATGGCAACTCTTCCTGCTGTTGTAGAAACAGGATTTGCAGAAAAAGTCCCCGAATGTGGATGCCTTAATATTTTTCCTCGTGGATCTAGCACTTCCATGATTTCGGATCTCCCTGCCAATGCTCCAATAGGAAAACCTCCTCCTATCATTTTTCCCATAGCAGTCAAGTCGGGTCTAACGCTAAAGCTATCCTGCTTTCCTCCATAATTGACGCGGTAGGTGACTACTTCATCAAAAACCATGAGTGCATTGTTTTTACGGGTCCAATGATATACCGCTTCAATAAATTCGTTCGTAGCTGGGAAAAGACCTACTCGATGGGGTACAGGATCAATAAGCACACAAGCAATTTCATCAGCATGTTGGTCCAAGATGTTTAGGGTTCTTTCTATGTCGTTGAATGGAAAGATAACCGTATCATCAAGTACTCCTTGAGGTGTTCCATCTACAACACGGTTAACATTAGGTTTATCTATACTTCCCCAATTACTTGGATTAGAAGTTTGACTCACTTCAGCGTAATCATAGGTACCATGATATGCCCCTTCCGCCTTAGCTATTTTAGGTTTATTGGTGAAAACCCTGGATGTTTTGATCATGGTCATAACAGCTTCGGTTCCAGAGTTAACAAAGCGTATTCTTTCAAAAGTACCTGAACGCTCAATCAATAATTCTGCAAAATTAACCTCGGCTTCGGTCCCCAATGTAAATGCCGTTCCTCTTTGCAACTGATCGGTAACAGCTTCTACAACTGCAGGGTGTGAATGTCCATGAATTAAAGATGCCATATTATTTGCAAAATCAATGCGCTCAACACCTTCGATATCGGTAACATAACTACCCTTGGCTG
>CAZWVC010000495.1:0-1420 GCA_964637245.1 uncultured Desulfocapsaceae bacterium | reverse complement strand
CCTTCTTTTTTGACGTCGATTATGGCAAGGTTTGTATAGATACTTTCTACAACTTGTTTTCCTGTGAGAGGGAAAGTACATTTTTCAATGATTTTGGGATCACCATGTTTGGTGACATGCTGCGTGATCACAAAAATTCTTTTAACTCCTGCAACTAAATCCATGGCCCCTCCTACTGCTGGAATTGCATTTTTTGCACCTGTTGACCAATTAGCCAGATCTCCTTGTTCAGATACCTGCATCGCTCCAAGAACACACACATCAATATGCCCACCTCTAATCATCGTAAAGCTGTCTGCATGATGGAAATAAGCTGCTCCAGGTATGGCAGTAATATATTTTTTACCTGCATTCACAAGTTCACGGTCTTCCTGTTCCTTTTCAGGAACCTTGCCCATTCCAAGTAATCCGTTTTCAGTCTGATAGATGAGTTCTCTTCCTTCGGGAACAAAGGCAGCTACAAGTTCGGGAATACCTATTCCTAGGTTAACATATGATCCATCTGGGATATCCAATGCCACTTTTTGTGCCATCTCATTACGATCCCAGCCAATTTTTTTGTCTGTATCTATCATGGGTAACTCATTTCTTCTTCCACCAATTGTGATTCATCGACGGGCTTATTAATTTCGATTACTTTCTGTACAAATATTCCTGGAGTGACCACTGTTTCCGGATCAATTCGTCCTGGCTCAACAATCTTTTTGGCTTGCACGATGGTTACCTTTGATGCAGTACACATTATAGGTCCAAAGTTACGTGCAGTGGCATGGTAAAGCAGATTTCCATATCTGTCTGCAGTTTCTGCTTTAACCAATGAAAAGTCAGCTTTTATACCATATTCCAATACATATTCCTGTCCTTTAATTACCCTTGACTCTTTGCCTTCAGCAAGCGGAGTATTAACTGAGGCCGGAGTATAAAAAGCTGGAATACCAGCACCTCCGGCCCTTATTCTTTCAGCTAGGGTTCCTTGAGGAACTAACTCAAGCTCAATTTCCCCGGCATGGTACAATTCTGGAAAAACCTTGGAATTTGCAGTCCTTGGGAACGAACAAATTGTTTTAGCAACCTGTTTGTTTTCAATAAGTGCAGCCAATCCAACATGACCGCTACCTGTATTATTGCTTACAACGGTTAGGTCTTTTGCTCCGTGATCGATCAGGGCATGTATTAATTCGATGGGACTTCCTGCCTCACCAAATCCACCGATCATAACAGTTGCACTATCATGTATCTCCTTTACAGCCTCTGCAGCAGATCCAATTATTTTATTAATCATAGTATTCTATTTAAACAAGTCATGAATATCAATGATGATTAATTTTCTTTCATTGAATTATCATATTTAATTTTAAGATCCATTTCTATTCCCGCCAATTCATCTTTATAGAAATAGTCACCTCCACCAAATGGTTTT
>CAZWVC010000494.1:0-2953 GCA_964637245.1 uncultured Desulfocapsaceae bacterium | reverse complement strand
CTTTGCCATCAACCTTAACCGGAAATGTTCTGCATTTTGTTGTTTCACCAGGTATTGGGCTAATTCTTACAGAATCGTCTTCTGCTAAAGTAGAGAGCACCGAGGATTTACCTTCATTTGGATGGCCAAGAATTGCGAATTCAGGGATCATGATGATTTTACTCCGCATAATTCTGAGGAATACAATAGACTATGTCTTTGCATCGTTTTGAGATTTTATCCTGCCAGAGTGAGATATCATGCTGTTGAGGTGGGGTAATCAGCTTGTCTGTCTTGGCTTTGCCAAGAAGAAGGATATTCACGGGGTGTCGACTCTTGTTTACGGCACACATTTTTTCAATAAAAGAGAGCTGTTCTCCTATTGGGGCCATCCATGCTTCGAGTGCTATGATTATTGGTAAGTCAGTACTGCTCAAATTGCCGAGAAGGGTTTGGTCACTCTCGTAGTTTTGAAAAATTGTAAAGGTATCCTTTATGGTAAAACCTTGTGATTGGAGGTAGCTCTTGAAAACATCAGGAAGAGGCACAGGGTGCAGATCAGCGGGTATACACAGGTGAGCTTCGATATTTAGGGCACAAGGTTCGCGCGTAAGAGAGGATGTATTAATTGGGGTATCATCAGATTCAATTTTCTGCCCTATAATAGGCTCTGCCTGGGTTGAGACTATCGGGGTCTGCATCCTCTCAGTTATTTGGTGAAATCTTGCTGAATTGAGAAAGCTACGATTGATTTTTTTCTCCATCAAGATGGCAGTTGCAGCTAATACAATTCTTGGCAAAAGTCCATAAATCAGAAGGCTTAAGAGGAGAAATGGCCACCAGGAGATCAGATTTTCGGTAGCGAGATCAATTATCCCATCCTTGAGGATAATTCTGCTTCCCTCAATATGCTCTAAAGATGGGTAGGCAATATCTTGAGGAAGCAGCCAGGACCAAGGAGTTGCAATGAGTTTTACCAATGAGAAAAGTTTATCAGCGCCTATTTGCAGGGTGGTCTGCCAGCCGAAGGCAAGATCTGATGTAGCTATTTTAAGAGCTGTTATTGCGACAAGGCCAAGATTTAGGGCAATGCCAAAGAGCTGAGAACCGAGGAAGAGTGGATAAAAAAGGATACGTCTTTCCTCTGGCGAAAAGTAATCAACGCTGGAGTGTTCAGCAAAAACATTTCTATTCCTCTTACCTCTCCTGTTAAGTGAGATAATAATTTTCGTGAATACTTGAAGAAGCATTGACATGGAAGAAGTAAGCGGTTTTTGGGCTAATTTAATAAATAATGACTTGCTTAATAAGAGGGTAATGATAAAGAGCTGTGGCAAAATAAAAAGTGAAAAAAAGGCAAATACATTCAGCGGGGTTTTCCCAGTATACACAAAATAAGAAAGTCCAGTGCCTGCACCCAAGAAAAAACCTGCACCGATGAGCAGAATTTTGAAGGTGTGAATGGACTTGGCCAGAGAACTGCCTTGAATCCTCTCACCCAAGCTCTTCTGATGAGAGGATCTTTCAGCAGCTAACCAGAGCTGCAACCTTTCCAGATGAGACGAATGCGGTGTTGAGGTCTCTTGTGCATCTAGATAGATTTTTCTGTCTCTTTGGTGGCGCTTACTCCCGGAGAGGTCGTCTAGCTTGCTAAGAAAGTTAAGGTCGAGAATATCTTCAAGTTTCCACATAGATTTCACAGATTTTGTGTTCTATAGAGCATGATCCAAGCTAAGTTTGTTGTCCTGGAGAGCTGTATTTTCCTCGTTCGGTATCACCGACACCTGTTCTCCAGAAGTGGATGATTTGTGATGCAGTACAGTATCCACGAAGTCTTCTTTTCTGTCGAATCGAATTACAATGGCAGGTCTTTTTCTGTTAAGTGTGGTTGCCTCAAGTTCAGCAAGATTATATTTGCCAATGAGAAAGCGAATATCACGAATATACTCTTCACCAATCTCGGAATATTTTAACAGACCTTCAGCAAGAGTAAACCCATCAGGTATTTTGCCCTGGATTCGGATTTCTTTTCTAATAGCTCGCAGTGTTGCATAAGCTAACGAGGTGTTGAGATTGTGAATATAGCTTTGTGTACATTGGATTATGGAATCAAAAGCGGCAACCTTTACTCCACCATAGAGAGAGGTAATATATTTCCCTGTGCTATTTTGAGGGAGATGCTGGCCGTACAGTGCGTTTCCCTGCCGAGCAAATCGTGAAGTTCCCCAGCCGCTTTCAGTTATTGCCTGGGCAATTGTCATCGATACGGGAATAATATCTACATAATTTAACAACTGCTCAGGGCTTATTTCAGGCTTTCTATACTTTCTAGCCAACCACTGCATCCAATAATGTCTACGCTGAGAAATAGACTTGCCGTGGTTTTTGTCGAGGATGTATTGGATGAGCTTTTTTCTCTCCAGGAGGATTTTTTCATTACATTTAACTGCATGAGAAAGTACCAGGGTTATAAATAATGAAGTTCGTTTACTTGCTGGAAAGTGAGAAAGGTCATCTGGCAGATTGACAGCAGTTAAATCAATTATGCTTCCAGCTCTTTTGATTTGGGGAAGGGTAATGTGGTTATTATTGAGAAAATTTGTAAATGATAGGCTGTCATTAAAATCGACAGCTTTATCTGTTGGTATAAAAAATGAGCTAAACGGTTTGGGTAAATACAATACACCTGCCAAAATACAGCAAACCAGTGCAGTGTAACGAAACAGTGAAAACAATGTATGGGAAATTTCTCTAGCTGGAGGCATCGCGTGTTATTGATTTTTATTTAATTAGATTTTGATCCTTATAGATCCTGGATGACCAGGTCGGCTCACCCCTATTTTTTGAGAAGATAACGAAGCTATCAGTGCGACATCAGAAGTGATGATAAATATGATAATAGCAATTAGGTTGCCACTTCTACTATCTGTGAATCTTGGAAAATTGCTAGAAATCATAAATAAATTGAGCCATA
>CAZWVC010000493.1:0-2954 GCA_964637245.1 uncultured Desulfocapsaceae bacterium | reverse complement strand
ATCACCTATTATTTTCTTTATTATGGCAAACATGTTCCCTCTTCCGATGCTTATTTTAGATAATCACTCAAATATACCACTAATTTCAAGACAGCAGAGTAACTGGGTAATATACTCTTCTGCAGCTATTCCGACTCAGCTAGCCCTAATATTTCATGAAATCTTTTCACATTCCGATAAATATAATTTAATATCAATGAGTTGATAAGTGTTTTCTGATAAATTTCCAGAAAACATTTTGTACCCTGAATAGCAACTGATTCCCAAACTGTTTTTTTCACCCTTCGGGCGTGCCTGCTGAACCCATCCTCTGCGTTATCAAGGGCTTGCGGTAAATTACTACAGCTACGCCCTTGACGCCTTGACTATGAACTCAGCAGGCACGTGAAATATTGGGCCTAGTTACCCTGGTTTTCGAGATAATCGTCGTACATTTGCTCAAATTTGAGTTTGTGCTCGGATTCCTCCTGAAACAGTAATCTGAAAAGTTTAACTGCTTCCTGATCACCAGTTTTATGCTCGAGTTCCTTGTAGAGTTTTGCTGCCATTTCCTCACGTTTCATAGCAAGAGTGATAATATCTTCCATCACCATGCCTTCACTGTACTCTATATCAGTGAGGTAATCGCTGATTTTTAAATCCGCTATCTCTTTCACTTCGTAGGAATCGATTGCTGCTTTGTTCTTGGTGAAACCCGTAAGAAGTTTTACATGTTTAGCCTCTTCCTGGGCGAGCTCTTTGAAGGTTTCTTTAATGGAAGTTGTTGTCTCCTTCTTACTCAGATCCGAATAAAAAGTGACAGCCTCCTTCTCTCGGTCAATGGCAAAATTTAAAATTTCGTCAACGGATGCGAAATTCATAGATCCTCCTCAATGTGTAGCTGCTCCACCAAAAGTAAACGAATGAAGCAGCGAAATTCTCTTCTTCTCTAAAAGTTT
The DNA here is from genome assembly GCA_964637245.1 of uncultured Desulfocapsaceae bacterium. GTDB lineage: Bacteria > Desulfobacterota > Desulfobulbia > Desulfobulbales > Desulfocapsaceae > Desulfopila_A. The sequence continues at coordinate 2,016 of CAZWVC010000493.1, read as the reverse complement.
ACTTCATGCACTATGCTGTTACTTTGGCTATATGGTCATGTATCTTATCGCGAGATACATTGGCAATAGCTGAAACTTCTTTAGGATCTTCACCAAGGCACAGGGCAAGGAGCTGATTGTAGTCAAAGATTGGTATCTTATATTTTTCTTCACCTATTCTTTCGTTTATCGTATTCTGCACATTCTCCATGTGCATCAAACAGGTGATACACGATACCGCAATAAAGTCTGCCTGGGTTTCCTCGAGAATGGCATCAAATTTACTCTTGGCAAATTCTATTGCCTGCTCAGGAGTTGATTTCATAAACCCGCCTGCTCCGCCGCAGCACTGCATTTCCTTACTATAGGAATCAACCTCTGCACCGAGGGCTTCCACCAGCTGGCGCATACCTTTGGGCTCACGCGGTGAGTCTTCAAAACCAACAACTTCACTGGGATAGAGGGTGTGGCAGGGGTACTGCACTATGCCATGCAATCCTTCAAGGCTACATTTTACTTTTTGGGAAATTACTTCAGGAGTAATTTCCTTATACAGGACTTCAGAGACATGTCGAACTCTTGAGCCTCCTTCAACAGTACGGCCTGTCGGTTCAAGTAATTCATTGACTCGTGTTTTCTTTTCCTCGTCGTGCATAATATGTTCACGTCCCATGCGTAGCGAAGAATAGCAAGAACCACACTGTACCAGAATGTCTCTTTTCTTCTGCTCAGCAATGGAAAGATTCCAACCGCTGGTAGCCAGCCAGGAATCTTCATCGGTTGAAGGAAAAGCACCGAAGGCAGGGCAGCAGACATAATTGTCTGCATCCACCAGATCGACGTCCAGAGCTTTCATGGAAGCCCTGATCGCCCGTTCGACATCGGGTCGAACTGCCGGGGTGTTGCACCCTAAAAATAGACAAAATTCCATTTTTATATCCTCTTTATAAGATTGATACCATTAACCGCCAAACATGTAATCGTTTGCCGCTACCACCGGGGTTTTCATGAGCATTTCCTGAAACATCTTCAGCTGCTCTTCATTGTTGGTGATAATTGGCAGCGGAGGAAGGCCTAAGGATTCTCTGGTTTCGACATTAGTCCCTACAGCCTGGGTATATCCTCGCCTATAAATTTCAACAATTGAGGGCGGTACACGGGTTTCGTCATTGGTTGATTGCCATTGGCGAATGTGGAGGATCAGTTCAAATGGCTTAACATCCATGGGACACATCTCTTCACAGCGTGAACAGCTCACGCATGCCCATGGTGTATCTTCTTCAAATAGTTCTTCCTCCAAACCGTACATCACCTTTCTTGCGAGGTTACGCACCAAGAGCGGTGGATCACCAAAGGATGCTGGGCAGCCGGAAATACAGGTGGAACAGTTAAAACAATGCTGTAGATCACCGGTATTATAGATGTCCTTCCACAAATCCTTCATTGCTTCTGTTTTTAAATCCATATCATACCTCTACTTTGCTGTGGAAAGTTCAAAATCATCTCCAAGTTTGGAGTCAATAACTGACATTATTTGTCTATCACTCCAACCGGAGACTTCCGCGGCGTTATTGCGGCAGGCAACGGCACACATGCCGCATCCTTGACAGGCTGCCGGGTCAACGTCGATACGGTTTTCCATCTCATTGTAAGAACGTGCCTCAAACGGACAAACGCTTACACACCGTTTACATCGAATACATAAGGCATCTTTAACGGTGGAAGTGACTCGTGCTGTCTGCAGTTCACCACCGGAGAGATAGGAATAGGCTTTCTGGGCTGCTGCCTCGGCCTGCATGATTACATCAGGCAGTGGCATTGGTGAATGGGCTGCTCCAGCCAGGAAAGTTCCCATATGACGAAATTCAACGGGCCGCCATTTGGAATCAGCTTCCATGAAGAATCCATCATAGTTGATAGGAACTCCAAAGGCATCGGCCAGCTCCTGGTTGGTCGGTTCGGGATCTACACCAGTGGATAACACAACATAATCCGCTGGTAATTCAACCTGCTGATTGAGAACAGTCTCCTGGAAGC
>CAZWVC010000492.1:0-2959 GCA_964637245.1 uncultured Desulfocapsaceae bacterium | reverse complement strand
TAACTAATATTAGACGACATGTCGCTTTTTACGGAGCATATGAACAAAACTGTCGCCCTTTGGTTTTGTTCAATTTGTAATGAGCAATACTTCCTCCTAAATACGATTCGTATATAAGGTTGTAAGCCCCAAAAATATCATACTTTTTTTAATCCTATCCCATGACTTTTTTTCTTATAATAGATTTGATAGGAATTCAGATATGACCGTTTAAGCGGAAATACCCGAGTTATACGCATGTCATATAACTTGTAAAAAACTTATACCCTGCCAGAGAAAAAGAGTCAAATTTCTCCCAATTCTGTCAGAAAAAACTCAAAATCGGGTTGAAATTGACGCAATAACTGCAGATTTACATGTTATACGTCTGTCGCATTAAGTGCAAATAACTAATGCTACGTTACAAATCTTATGTAATTTCGTATAGTTTCAGGTTGTTCAAAATACGCAGTTTGGAAGGTAACCATTTTTTACTCTACAATAGCTAATTCCTCGTTGTATCAATCAGATTGATGTGCAAAAAATTTTGCATGCTCTTCACAAGTATGTTACTGAGAAAGTTCAAGCTTAAAGTTGATCCTGCTGTTCCAACTTCTCACGGCAGTCCTTTTACTCCAATTCAGTATCGGATAGAGCTTGCTTGGATGATGAATTTGTGATTTTCATCTTTTAGATGAGAATTTGAGGGATCATTACACCTTTTTATATCTAGCAAGAATGCTTGCTAGATATCTAGAGTTATTAAAGAAAATAAGCGGTAAATGTTTCTGGCTATATGCATGTCTGGATACAAATTATGGAATTGAAAACAGATGAATACAGTAGATTATCGAGAAATACCCTACAACTTCACCTCTGCCGATGATCAATTGATAATTAACCATCTTTTTGGTCCGGCAGTCTGGGACAGCCTGGAAGAATTGCGCTCGCAGAGAATAACTGGTCGTTCTGCACGATTGGTGATGCGGTTTATGGGAGATCTCTTCATCATGCTCCGTAATCCATTTCTTTACCAGGAGCTCATCGATTCGCCTTTTCGTAGGAATCACTTTTTTAAAACTGCAGATACAGACCTGAAAGTTATTGAAGGAGGTGTGCAATCGGTTGGTGTGAGTGAAGAGAGAAAGGCAAAGGTTCTCAAGCTTGTATCTACCTGCCGTGAACGACTGAATATACTCAAAAATAATATTAGCGGCGCAAAGACCAAAAGAGCGAAGATTGCTAAGTATTTAGGGGCGATAACCAAGAAAGAAAATATCTGTTTCGACCCTTTCACACTTATCAGCCATGCTACCGATGCCACCGATTGGAGACTATATCTTCCGCTTGCTGTAGTTTACCCTACCGCAGAAGAACAGGTGGCCCCACTGCTCAAGGCTATTGCAAAATTGAAGCTCCATGCCATCCCGCGAGGTGGTGGTACCGGTCTGACTGGTGGAAGTGTCCCGGTGAGAGATAATTGTATTGTCATCAACACGGAAAAACTCGACAAAATTTATCCAATAACAAAAGCTCAGCTAAGCCTCCTGGACGGCCAATCAATTTCGGTACCAACGCTTAAGCTTGAAGCAGGAGTGATAACCCAGGATGCTATGGCGACGGCCGATAAGCAGAATCTGGTATTCGCCACTGACCCAACCAGTGCCTGGGCCTCAACTATTGGCGGGAATATCTCGGAAAACGCTGGTGGTAAAACCGCTGTGCTCTGGGGAACTGCAATTGACAATCTACTCTCCTACACCATAGCAATGCCTAAAGCAGGGCTCTGTAAAGTATCACGCGTGAATCATCCGCTGCGAAAAATCCTCCCCGATGATATTTTGATTTTTGATGTTGCAAGTTTGGAAGGTGAATATTCCCGCAGGATTGAGATAAACGGAACCGAAGTCCGCAAAAAAGGGTTGTGGAAAGATATCACCAATAAGGCACTTAGCGGCCTGCCAGGTGTCCAGAAGGAAGGTACCGATGGGGTGATTACTTCTGCAGAGTTCATTCTCCATCAGGCGTATCCGAAAAAACTGACTTTTTGCCTGGAGTTCTTCGGTGATGATATGGATGAAGCCAGTCGGGTTATTGTTAAAATATCTGACGAGTTCGCCAACAATGGCGAAGAAGCGTTAATGGCACTAGAGCATTTCGATGAGGAGTACATAAAAGCCATTAATTACAAATTTAAGGCTGCAAGGAGTGAACGCCCCAAAGCTGTGCTGTTAATCGATATGGTGGCTAACAGCGATAAGCAACTCAACCGCGGTAGAGAACGTTTTACAAATCTACTCGAACCCTATGTAAATACAGAACTTTTTATAGCCAAAGACAGTGATGAAGCCTCACGTTTCTGGCGCGACCGCAAACGACTGGGTGCTATCGCCAAACGGACGAATGCCTTCAAACTTAATGAGGACATCGTATTGCCGCTGCCCGCACTTGCTGAATTTGCCAGATTTGTTGATGAATACAACATCGAAGAAGATATATACAACAAAGAAGTCTTCATTGATTCAATCATTACGTATCTCAAAACTGCAGAACCCATAGAAGATCCGGACTGGTTGGAAGCCAAACTGCCAAAAGCCAATGAACTCTGCAGCGAGACCCTTACAAAACTACGACTGAGAACAAAAGAATCTATTCGTCATGAGGTATATATCAAGCAACTGATGACCGATTTGCTTGAACTTTTTCAGGGCTATAGCCGGGTCAGCAGGCAAATTAAGGAAATTTTTGAGGAAGTACGTAAACGGAGAATAATTATTGCCACCCATATGCATGCTGGAGATGGAAATGTCCATGTAAACATACCGGTGTTTTCCAATGACCGGGAAATGATGCAGCGAGCAGAAAAAACCGCCGATGATGTAATGACCAAAGCGGTAGAACTTGATGGTGTGGTCAGTGGAGAACATGGTATCGGTATTACCAAAATGAAATTTTTGGAGAGCCAGCGACGTAAAGAACT
>CAZWVC010000491.1:0-2966 GCA_964637245.1 uncultured Desulfocapsaceae bacterium | reverse complement strand
CGCGCCCATCACTATCAGGAGCTGGTTTCTGAGATGGGAATGAAGACGCTCTCAGCTGGATATGAATTCGGCCACCGGGATGATTACGAAGGGCGTGAGGTCCTGCCACACTTGAAAGTGGATGCAGACAGCAGAAACATTGAAGAAATTCAGGTCGAACCTGATCCAGAGAAGTATAAGCCCAGAAAAACAGAAGAAGAAATAGCAGCCTTGGAGGATAAAGGTGTCGATTTCAAGGCCTACGAAGGTCTCAACCCGATTATGGAAGAAAATACTCTGGTAATTGATGATCTCAATCAGTACGAGGCTGAAAAACTGGTCGAATTGATGAAACCGGATCTGTTCTGTGCTGGAATCAAAGAAAAGTACTCCATTCAGAAGCTTGGTGTGCCGATGAAACAGCTCCACAGTTATGACTCTGGCGGACCATACGCCGGTTTCAAGGGAGCAATAAATTTCTACATGGAGATTGACCGACTGGTTAACAGCAAGGTGTGGAGTTATATGAAGGCACCATGGCAGGAGAAACCTGAACTTTCCGCAACCTATGTTTGGGAATAACAGATCTACATAATGAAATACAGAGTGAGCATATTTTCTCGCAAGCATATAATATCTCTGAATTATTTTCAGGTGTAAAGATAAATAACAACACAGGAATACTGTGTAGAGAAAGATGTTCACTCCATCAGGAAGGTAAGAAAATGTTACTACGACATACCCCACAAGAAATAAAAGAGCGAAAGGCTCTTATGATAAACCCGGCCAAGACATGTCAGCCCATCGGCGCCATGTATGCGGCATTGGGAATAAAAGGGTGCCTGCCTCACAGTCATGGCTCACAGGGATGCTGCGCTTACCACAGAAGCACACTGACCAGGCACTATAAAGAACCTATTTCAGCGGCAACCAGTTCCTTTACTGAAGGCGCCTCCGTTTTCGGTGGCCAGGCTAACCTTGTTCAGGCAATAGATAATATCTTCACAGTTTATGAACCCGAAGTCATTGCCGTACACACCACCTGTCTGTCTGAAACAATTGGCGATGATCTGCCGCAAATTTTTGACAAAGCCAAAAAAGACAAAAAGGTACCTCAAGGAAAAACTGTTCTCGGTGCACCAACACCAAGCTATGTTGGCTCGCATGTAACCGGTTTTTCCAATATGGTCAAAGCCATGGCAGCATTGGCCGAACCATCGGAGAATAAAAATGGTAAAATTAACCTTATTCCCGGTTGGGTAGAGCCCTCAGACATGGAAGAGATAAAAAGGATTGCCACCCTGGTTGGAGCAAAGATCAACATGTTTCCAGACACTTCTGGTGTTCTTGACGGTCCCCTGACTGGCAAATACAGCATGTTCCCGGATGGCGGAACCAGTATCGATGAAATAAAAGGCAGCGGTGGAGCCATAGGTACTCTAGCGCTAGGTGAGTGGTGCTCTGCAGATGCCGCCAGACTTCTGGACACAAAATGTAAGGTTCCCTGCTCAGTACTGGACATGCCTTTTGGTTTGAAGGCAACTGATCGCTTTATCGATGCATTACGGACAATCGCAGGCACCTCAGTGCCTGATGAGATTGCCGTGGAACGAGGTAAACTGATCGACATGATCTCTGATATGCACCAGTATTTCTATGGTAAGAAAGTTGCCCTGGTGGGAGATCCGGATCAACTGCTGGCAATGACCGAATTTCTGGTTTCCATCGATATGTGCCCAGTCCATATCGTCACCGGAACACCGGGCAAGAAATTCGAGAAGAAGATTAAGGAACTTACCAAGGACAAGGAATTTGAGGTCAATGTTCGGGCAGCTGGTGACATGTTCCTGCTGCACCAATGGATCAAAAACCAACCGGTCGACCTGCTGATTGGTAACACCTATTGCAAATATATCGCCAGAGATGAAGATTTGCCCTTTGTGCGCTGGGGATTTCCTATCCTCGATCGCCAGGGACACCAGCATTTCCCGACGGTTGGCTACAAAGGTGGTTTGCGGTTGCTTGAACAGATCCTGGGAGTATTACTTGACCGCAAGGATCGCGACGATCCGGAGGAAAAGTTTGAACTTGTACTCTAATGGCGAACCAGGCAGCAATCGCTTAGTGTTGCCTGGCCCACCTCAAGTGACCAACATTTTCCAGATGGCAGTTGCACCGCAACTCGTGGCTAGAACAAGATTTTCACCACCACCGCCAAAAAGTAACCTATGCCCTACAATTCCCGAGGCTCTGGAATTACTCAAGAGGAAAATAAAGGGGAACTGCAGCTCAATAGATTCAGTGGTTATCGCCGGTCCTGGTGACCCCTTGGCAACCCCTGAACTCACTTTCGAAGCCGTGGATTGCATTAAAGCGAAGTATCCTGATCTGAAGATTGGGATCAACACATATGGTATAGGCAGTTCTCAACTAGCCAGCAGGGTTTCACGTGCCGGAATTCACCACGTAGAAATGGTAGTTGAGGCAGTCCGTACCGAGGTTATCGAAAAGCTTTTTGCCTGGATACGCCCTGGTACAAAAACTATGAAATTAAGTGAGGCTGCACATCTTCTTATCAAAGAGCAGGCTAGCGGAGTTTCTGCACTCAAGTTTTATGATCTAAAAGTAACCATACTAACAACACTCTATCCCGGCTACAATATTGATCATGTCCCTAAAATAAGTAGTGAAATGAAGGAGCTCGGAGCAGATGGCATGACCCTTGTCCCATATCACCCTGGAATCGGAGTCGAGGTTGAGCTGGAAAGCCCTACCCCAGAGGAAGTAATGCAAACCAGATACAAGGCTTCAGTCTCTCTTCCGCTTGTTGAACCACTATATGAGTCAAGTTCATGCTATTTATCAGCTGACCAGCCTCATGATAGCCTCAGCATGCTGCAACTCTCCAGTGAAAGGCCACATGTTGCTGTGGGCAGTTCAAATGGCATAGAAGTCGATCTTCATCTTGGTCACGCCATCAAATTTCT
>CAZWVC010000490.1:0-2973 GCA_964637245.1 uncultured Desulfocapsaceae bacterium | reverse complement strand
TAGAGATTTACCATGCTATTTTAATAATCGGGTAAAATGTGAAATCTCCATTCACGGCTAAAGTTATTAATATAATTAAAAACATTCCTCATGGGAAGGTTGCTACCTATGGCATTATTGCGGCTCATGCAAATAATCATAGAGGAGCCAGGCAGGTTGCCAGAATTCTCCATTCAAGTTCACGCAAATATGATCTTCCGTGGCACCGTGTGGTTAATAGAAACGGGAAAATTTCACTAAAACATGGAGAGGGCTATGAGCTGCAGAAACAGATGCTGGAGAACGAGGGTGTAAATTTTGATGAATATGACAAAATTGATTTTGAAAAACATCTGTGGTGGCCGCAGGACTCATTTTCTTCACATTAATTAAAGAACCTCCTCTTTTTTTTGGGCTATTGCTCATTTCTATAAATTAAGTGCAATATAATTGGAATAAATAACCGATTCTTGGTGTCTTATTGTTAATTCTGATTTCCCATACTCTCATCTTGAGGTGTATAAATGGCAAAGAGGTCAGGTATGACACGCAATATAGAACTTTGGAAAGCAAATGTTTTCCCCGAAAGCTATGTTCCTCCTCCACCTAAAGGAATGTATGATCTTGTTGTACTTGGGGGTGGAACTGCTGGATTGGTTACCGCTGCTGGTGCAGCCGGACTTGGTGCTGATGTTGCCTTGGTTGAAGCAAGTGCCATGGGCGGGGATTGTCTCAATGTTGGCTGTGTTCCCTCCAAAGCTCTGATAGCTGGGGCAAAAGAGTTTCATAGTCAACCCCAAACCGGGATAGCAGCGGATGGTCAGGCCGCCTTTCGCAACGCAATGCAAAGAGTGAGAGAAAAAAGAACAGCAATATCCGTGCATGATTCTGTAACAAGGTTTACCGATTTGGGAGTAGATGTTTTTTTGGCACGGGGAACCTTCACTGATGAGGGCGTAATTCAAGCAGGAGAGTCTACCCTGCACTATAAAAAAGCAGTAATCGCAGTTGGCGCCAGAGCCTCAGCACCTCCAATACCGGGATTGGAATCCACACCTTTCCTCACCAATGAAAATCTTTTCGACCTCCAGGAACGTCCAGATGTATTGGCAGTCATTGGTGCCGGGCCCATCGGTGTGGAAATGGCTCAATCCTTTCAACGTTTTGGCTGCCAGGTTTACTTAATTGAAGTAGCACCCAAGATACTCATCAGAGAGGATCCTGAAGCTGCCAAAATAGTGGAGCAGGTTCTGCTGGATGAAGGGGTTAAACTCTATACTGGAGCAAAAATTAAGAGTATCAGTGGTGATGAGAATCAGCAAAAGATTGCCCTTGAAGTTAATGGAGAGAAACTGATACTTGAGAGTAACAAAATACTTGTAGCTGCTGGTCGTCAGCCAAACACCTCAGATTTAGGTCTGGAAACAGTTGGTGTGTCACTTACAGATCGAGGTTTGGTAGCAGTCGATGATAGGCTTCGTACAACTAATTCTAAAATATACAGTTGCGGTGATGTCGCATCTCCTTTCCAGTTTACCCATGCCGCTGACTTTCTTGCCCGTACAGTCATTCAGAACAGTCTTTTCTTTGGGCGTAAAAAGGCAAGCTCCCTCCTCATTCCCTGGGTTACCTATTCTGAACCAGAGATTGCCCACGTTGGTGCCTATGCCCATGAACTTGAGGCAAACAATACAGCCTATGCGCGGTATAAAATGGAGTTCAATCAAGTTGACCGAGCTGTTCTTGAGGAAAAAGATGGTTTCTGTGAAATACTTGCAGATCCTAAAAAAGGCACCATCCTGGGAGCAACGATAGTTCATGATCATGCCGGGGATATGGTATCTCATCTAACTCTTGCCATGCAGAATAACATTTCTTTGGGAAAGATCGCCGCTGTTATCCATCCATACCCTACACACGCAGAAATCATTCGAAAGATTGGTGATCTCTATAATAAGTCAAAACTAACTCCATTTATTGCCAAAATCTTGAAGTTTATCCTTAAAATCTAAGTTGATTTTCAACATGCTGATTTGAATGTTGAACAATGTCTTTTGTCAGGTATAATCCTCTCTTATCTTCATAAATACGAAATTCCGCAAGCTTCTACTGAAGAGACCAGAGAGGATATACCATGGTATTTTTCCGAATTTTCAAATACATTTTCATCCTGGCGTGCCTAGTTGCTCTGCCGATCGAGGCAAGTGCCGCCGCAAATAAATCTGTAGAAAATGAGATAATCTCACTTCTTGACCCTCTTATTACCATTTTCTCTTCTAATCCCTGGGTAAGGGGAATAACTGTAATTTTAATAACATTTACTGTTGCCTCCTTTTTCACCTGGATACTCTTCAAGCTGTTGCGTAAGCTAGCAAAATCGACAAAGCTTGATATTGATGATCATATTGTTCTCCTGCTACGTCCGCCCATCTATTATACGCTATTAGCAACAGGTATTTATGCGGGTTTGGAGCTTATGCCCCTGCCCGATAAAGTTGGATTACTTACCAGCAGGGTAATTCGGACTCTTGGGGTTTTTATCTGGATCTACTTTTTTACCAAGTTGGCAACGCTATTACTCAAGCGTTTAGCCGATCTCTCTCACAAGTATACTTTCATCCAGAGAAGGACACTCACGCTCTTTGATAATGCTGCCAAAATTGTGATTTTTGGCATTGGTTTATACGCAATCTTCGTAATCTGGAAGATTGATATGACAGCTTGGCTAGCATCTGCAGGAATTGCCGGTATTGCCATAGGTTTTGCTGCCAAGGATACGCTTTCTAATCTATTCTCGGGTGTTTTTATTCTGGCTGATGCACCCTACAAAGTTGGCGATTATATCGTTCTGGATCGTGGTGATCGGGGAATGGTCACCAATATTGGTTTGCGCAGTACTAGAATACTCACACGAGATGATATTGAAATAACTGTACCCAACTCAATAATTGGCAATTCAACAATTGTGAATCAATCTGGCGGTAGACATAAGAA
>CAZWVC010000489.1:0-2982 GCA_964637245.1 uncultured Desulfocapsaceae bacterium | reverse complement strand
TTCAGGAAAAATGATCAACAGCACTATCATGACAGCAATCATAAAGACAAACGGTATCGCCCCGACCATCACGTCAGCGATTGAGCCTCTTTGCCTGACTCCCTGGACAACATAGAGGTTTAACCCTACAGGCGGAGTAATCAGCGCCATTTCAATCAGTAATATCAACAACACCCCAAACCATATTGGATCGTAGCCAAGGTTCACCAAAATGGGTGCTACTATGGGCACTGTTATAACCATAAGAGAGAGTGTTTCTACAAAAAATCCTAATATAACATAGAGAGCGATGACGACCATTAATGTATAAAATGGTGATGCACCAAGATTGCTCACGAATTGATACAGAGTTTCTGCTAAGCCTATGGAATCAAGAATAAAGTTCAGAAAATTAGCTGAAATAAGAATAAGCATAATCATCGAACTGGTGCGCATTGTTCCCTCAAAAACCTGCCTAAAAAAACGCAGGCTGATTGCCTGGTAGCGATAGGCAAGTAATAGAGAGGCGAGAACACCCAGGGCGGCTGATTCTGTAGGTGTAGCAAGCCCTGCATAAATAGAGCCAATGACCACCACAAAAATGATGAGAACAGGGATGAGGTCTATAAGTGTCTCAAATCGTTCCTTCCAGGTAACAGCCAGTTTGCCGCCACCCAATTTTGGATTTAAAATACAAGCAATTGCAATACATAACATAAAGAGAAAAGCTAAAATAATACCAGGGACAATGCCTGCAAGAAATAGGCGCGGAATTGAAGTATTGGTTAAAAATCCATAAACAATCAGATTAATAGAAGGCGGGATAAGAATACCAAGGGTGCCGCCAGCGGCAATGGAACCGGCAAAAAGCTTTTCCGAATACTTATATCTCCTCCCCTGTGGTAGAGCGACAGTAGTTATTGTCGCGGCGGTAGCAACAGATGACCCTGATGTCGCTGCAAACAGAGCTGATGTACCAATATTTGCCTGCAATAGTCCACCAGGAAGCCAGGAGAGCCATTTATTCAAGGCATTATAGGTTTTTGCAGCTATACCAGCTCGTAAGAGTATTTCTCCAAGCATCACAAATAGGGGTATAGAGAGAAGGAGAAAATCGGTACTCGCCGACCATGATATTTCTCCCATGACGCGATACAGGGGAAAGTCAGAAAACAACTCGCCAATTGAAAGTCCCAGGACTATTAACGCTGCCGCCACGGGTACGCTCATTACTAAAAGGGCAAGCAGGAGTGCAAGGGTAACCGCAATGATCATTGGTCCACTCCTGATTTATTGACATCCTTTGAAAGAATATCTGCCTCCAGTTTTGTAGTTTCCTGGATTTCCTCATTGAGTGTAGATATCCCCGATAACCTGCTAGCTGCAGCAGCATCTTTGCGTATGAGATTATAGATGGTTGCTGCAATAATAACAAAAATTGTCAAACCAAACCAAAGCAGCCCGGTAAACCACAGACTTTGGGGAATCCACAACGGAGTTGCAAGCGGGGTGTTGGCGGCCGAGTGTTTGACAATAGAAGTTTTCACTACAAAAAAAGCAAAATAACACAGGATGGATATGTAAATAAGCATCAGGACGTTAGCAATGATATCAAGGGCAAATCGTCCAAACTGAGGTAGGTGGTTATACAAGACATCAATACGTATGTGAGACTTGCGAAAGAGCGCAAAACTGTACCCCCAGGTGCAGCTGATGGCCAGTGTATAACTGGAAAGCTCGTCTGCTCCTCCGATCGAGATAGCAAAGGCTTTTCTCAGCACAACTTCAACGGCTATCATAATCGAAGCCAGCAAAAGAAGTAATCCGGAAACCCAGACAGCCACCTGAGAGATCTTTTCAGTTTTTTCAAGAAATACATCCATGTTCGTGCCTTGTCTATTCCAACTGGTTGGCGGTTCCTCCACTCAAATTGGGAGAAACCGCCGGATATCAGAAAACTAACTGCAGTTACTTGGCCTCTATGCCAACAACTTTACCTATGGTTTCGTTCCATGTAGCCATAGTCTCCGGTTTTACTTTTTTGGCAAGCGCCGGCAACACACTACTAATAAGGACTTCCTGCACTTTAGCTTTAGCTTCATCTGTTACAGGAACTTCTGTGAGTTTCTGTGCTGTACCGTGTGGACATGTTTTGCCCGTGAGGCAGTCAATGCCTTCTTGGGTTTCTCTAGCGGTAACCTGCCAGCCTGGTTTTTCGAGTTTTTCTGCAATAAGAGACTGTAATTTATCCTGTTGTTCTTTTGACAGACTCTTCCAGGTACTCATCGACATTACACCAATAACATAATCCCAGCCACCGACGGGTAGAGGATAAATATATTTAGAGACTTCTCCCCAACCGGCTGAATAACCTGAGAGCGATCCAGTAATAGCACAATCAACAACACCTCGCTGTAAAGACTGAGGAACCTCACTGAAGGAAAGAGTTACCCCTGTGGCCCCCAGAGCAGTGACAAATTCAGATGTCGTCCAGCCCGAGGCTCGAATTTTTTTGCCTTTAAGATCGTCCAGACCTTTAATGGGTACACGACTGAAAAGAACCTGAGCCGGATATGGAACAACACTGAGAAGTTTTACGTCAAAATCATTGGCTAGATATTCCTCAAGAGCAGGTCTATAAGCATCAACGGTTTTTCTCGCTGTCTCGATGTCTGTTGTAACCCCGGGAAGATCAAGGCCAGCAAGGTCTGGCGAGTCTGAGACGATATAATCCGCTACTGTATGAACAACATCAAAGACCCCCATGCTCATCTGACGAACAACAGCAGGGCCTTTCAGTTTTACCTGCCCTAAGGAAGTCATGCTGGTTTTCATCCCCATTTCTTTGGGGACAACCTCTGTCCAGAAAGGTTTTTCAAAGTTTTTGAAAAGTGTAAGACTGTTCCAGCTTCCTACTACCCGAAGCTGGTCTTTTGCGGCAAAGGCTGAAGAGGAGAAGCAAATAAATCCCGTACATAGTAGTGCTGCCATCATTTTTGTTAA
>CAZWVC010000488.1:0-3019 GCA_964637245.1 uncultured Desulfocapsaceae bacterium | reverse complement strand
CCTCCTGCTCCCAAGGCAGGCGCGCTAACCAGGCTGCGCTACGCCCCGACTCATGCCTTGGTAAGATCATGTGAAGCACGATTATATACCCTAGTGCTGAACGAAATGCAACAATTTTTAGTTCACAATTCCATCTTCCTGTTGTCAAATCTGATGTATATCTCGCACCTCTTTGGGGCACAGACTGCCCAGAGCAACTTCAAAAGGGAAAAAGCATAGTTGTTTTAAGAGTACACCCAAGGTTGGGAATATTACAAATATGTGGATCAATAGATTTCCATAGTCCTTTAAAATTATGATCTTTTTAGGCAACAAGTAGAAGAAGAGTCACCCTTAGAACCAGCGCTTCAAGCCTCATCTTTATCCTCTTTAAAAATAAAATTTAGTCTCCAACGAATCTTTTGATATACTAAGTTTAATGCTGGCTTGTTGTCTAGACGTAGTAGTAAAATGTACTCTAATGGTAGTTTGAGGATTGCATGAGTTTTACCAATAAAAAGAAGATCCTTATCGTTGATGATGAAAAACCTATTCGAACTATTCTTACCAGATACCTGGAAAAAGCCGGCTACCAATGTCAGGATGCTGAGAGTGTTCCGGCAGCGAGGGAACTCTTAGCAAAAGAACACTTTGATCTCCTGATAACTGATCTGATGATGCCGGGGGAAACTGGACTGAGCCTCATCAAACATGCCAAAAAACACTATCCCAAGACTGGCAGAATAATGGCTACGGCAATGGGCTCCCAGGACACCGCCAGCGAGATTATGGAAGTTGGTGTTTATGGCTATATTGTCAAACCCATCTCTCGGGATATAGTCCTCATCACCGTTGAAAATGCCCTGCGTCACCTTGCCCTGGATATTGATGTGCAAGCCTGTATTTCCGAGATGGAAGAAAAAATTTCCTACAGAACCAAGAAACTTGATGCCATCATGTCCAATCTCAATATCGGTATTGTTATGGTTGATACTGATATGAAAATCCTGGAAATGAACAGGCAGATGAAAGAGTGGCATTCAACCACTGGTGCAAGCGAGGGAAAACAGTGCTTTCAAGTGCTTGTAAATCCCGATCGTGTGAAGATCTGTGATGAATGCCCCATGGCGACCACCTTTCAAGAAGCAAAAACCTGTGATGTTGAAAGGCAGCTGAAAACTGCCAGGGGAAAGCGAGATTTTAGGATTGTAACCACACCGATTATCAATGAGGATGGTCAAGTCTATGCAGCAGTCGGCCTCTATGAAGATGTGACAGAGCGGTTGATGATTGAAAGGGATTTGCATCAAGCACAGAAGCTCGAAGCAGTAGGGCAATTGGCAGCAGGCATTGCCCACGAAATTAACACCCCTATTCAGTATGTTGGCGACAATCTGAGTTTTCTCAAGGATTCTTTTACAGATATTTATAATATTTTAGGCGGCTATGATAAGATCTGGCAGGCTGTCAAAGATAAAGACGTCATTTCTCAAAATCTACAAGAACAGCTAGAAGCCGATATTGAAGAAGCCGATCTTAAGTATCTTACTGAAGAGGTACCTCTCACCATTGACCAGAGTCTTGATGGAGTGAGACGGGTTGATAAGATTGTCAGGGCTATGAAGGATTTCTCCCATCCTGGAGAAGAAGAAAAAACCCCAACTGATCTCAATAAAATTATCGAAACAGCCCTTACAGTCTGCCGCAATGAATGGAAGTATGTTGCCGAAATTGAGACAAATCTCGCCTCAGACCTCTCCGCAGTCCCTTGTTATCCAGGAGATATCAGTCAGGTTTTTCTCAACCTTATAGTCAATGCTGCCCATGCAATAGGTGAGGAAACAGATAATGGTAACAATGGATTGGGGAAAATAACTATCTCAACGCAGGCAGATGATGAAAACGCTACAGTTCGCATAACCGATACTGGAGGTGGTATTCCCGAAGAGATCCAGGGTCGCGTTTTTAATCCGTTTTTCACAACAAAGAAAAGAGGTAAAGGCACCGGACAGGGTCTTGCCATAGCGCATAGAGTGGTAGTTAATAAACACGAGGGACATCTATCCTTTGACAGCAAAAAGAATGGTGGAACTACCTTCTTCATCCAACTCCCTCTTCTTTAAATTAAGGACAATACACTGTACCTTATCTTTTTTCTCTGTCACATAGCTGCATTTTTTATTGACATCAATATCATTTATCTGTATTCCTCGAACTACAAATTTTCAGATGCTCGATTAGAGTTTAATAGGGAATCCGGTGAAAATCCGGAACGGGCCCGCCGCTGTAACCGGGGATGAACGCTGCAACGATGTCACTGTCTAATAATTGGATGGGAAGGCGCAGCTAGTAGAGTGATCCGGGAGTCAGAAGACCTGTCTGAAGAAATGTTCGATACTGCCGTGGCAGGCAGGTATCTATTATTCGTGGAAAAATCAGGGAATCCCCGAATCAATGGTTATATTGGTTCGGGGATTCTTTTTTTTCACAATTTTTCAAGGGATAATATTATGAACAGAATTATTCTTCTCCTTCTAGCGGGCTTTATCGTGTCGTTCTTCACCACTCCTCATTTCGCAAAAGCATCTGAAAAAGAGGCGCTTCAAGCTGCAGAAAGTTGGCTTGACCTTGTTGACCAGGGAAAATATGAAGAGAGCTGGAATCAGGCAAGCACGTTCTTTCGTAGAAGCGTCACGATGGAACAATGGAAACAGGCAGTCGCAGGTGCTCGTGATACGCTGGGTGAGGTAAAAACCCGCAAATTTTCTAAAGCGGAAAAACATACCTCATTGCCAGGTGTTCCTGACGGTCAATACGTTGTTATCTTCTTCAACTCTTCTTTTGCCAAGAAAAAGCAAGGATTGGAAACGATAACTCCGATGTTGGACAAGGATGGCACCTGGCGGGTATCAGGCTACTATGTAAAATAGTGGATATACCTTCCGGCATATGACTCCTTGATGTGATTTTGCCTGCATTAAAATTTGAGAAAAACGAGAAAGGAGAGTGTATGTTCAGTAAACTGTGGAGTTTTTTTATT
>CAZWVC010000487.1:0-3033 GCA_964637245.1 uncultured Desulfocapsaceae bacterium | reverse complement strand
AGCAGTGTCGGTTTGACTTCGGACCAGGGGATGAAATCTATAAGTCCTCTGGAATGCATACACTGTGCGCGAATAAGTTGTTCTTGCCTCGGGGATTCACGAGGAATAATTAGCGCGGGTGTACGTTGTGCAAGTATTTCACAAAAAGTATTATAGCCACCCATGGAAATGACCAAATCCGCCGCTTTCATTACTTCTTCAAGATGTGGATGAAAAGGCAGGGTTTTGATGCCAAATCTTCTGGCGCGCTTGCGAATTTCCTCTCTTTTTTGCTTCGGCATAAAAGGGCCGGTGATCATTACGCTTTTGAAGGGGAGAGAAGCGGGGAACTGATCATGCAAGGAGACGTAATTGTCGAGGACCTCACTGCCGTCACCGCCTCCACCAGTGGTTACGAGAATAAACGTTTCATCATCAAAAATCCGAAATCCTTTACGTATCCTTTTCCTGGCTTCGATATCAATTTTTTTCCGGGGGATATAGCCTGTGAATACAACTTTTTCCTCCACAGATTGTGGAATTCTGTATTGCTCTATAGGATTGTAAATGTCTTTGTCACCATATACCCAGACCTCATCATAGAGACTGTCAAGATAACGGTAGACTCCTTTTTTCCGCCAGTCATTGTAAATCACTTGGCCATCATCGAGAATATCCCGCAAACCTAGGACTGTTTTAGACCGAGGTAAATTTTTTTTCAGCCATTTTAACGTTGGCAACACCTCACGTTTTAAACCGAGAGGTTCTTTATCGACAATAAAGAGATCCGGTTTGAATGTTTTGGCAGTGGCTTTAATAATATCTGTCCTGATTTTTAATGCCTGCTGCGCTTCGATTCGAATGGAGAGGGAGCGATATTCGTCGTTTGTTTTTTTGATCATCCCTGGTATGCGAACAAAGTCAACTTGTTCTGGAAAAGCGAAACGCCCGGCGATGGGAGAACCTGTAAGGATAAGAATATTAGTACTTGAGTCCCTGAGATGATTGGCTATAGCCATAGTCCTGCGGATGTGGCCTAAGCCATAGGTGTCATGCGAATACATTAAAATGTTGTAGCTCTCAGGTAGTGACATTATACCTTTGGGGATCCTCTCATTCATTTACTGATGTTCTGACCGGTTTCAATTCAATTGCCATGACATTTATTCTACTGATTTGCTCTTGTCAAGCGGCACATTGTGTATATGAAAGAAAAAGTGATGGTCTTTTCTGAAGTTAGTGTCAGTAAAAATTGATGGAATGAACTAGCTGATAGATAAATAAATCTACAATGTAAATAGAGAAATACAGAAATTTAGATGCAAAGAGGATAGAGTAAGGTGGGGAGAGTAAGCGGGAATTAGAAACTCATGGTCAGCTTATTGCTAATCATTATAATTGATTCAACGTCTTTGTAAGTATTACTTTCTTTAAATAGATCGCCAGTATCCATATATCCAAAATGAACTTCATAGCGAATATTATTAAAGAGGCTGTAAATGACGCCTACGTTTGCTTCCCAGCTAGCTTCATATTCGGGATCAAAAGCTGAGCTACCTCGGCTTTTAGTTATTCCAAAGGCACCATAGAGGGCAAGATCCGGTGTAGCCAGGTAATCTGCGGATACGCCAAATACATCGGTTGCAGATTGTGAATCAACCGAATCAAAACTAGCATCAGGGGTTAAATTGTCACTTAAAACGTCTGCGGTGGTACCTGTTATCAAGAGAGGTCCAAGATTGACATTATTATTAGTGTCAGAAGAATCGTCAACGTTGAGACTATAGCTTATAATGCGGTATTGCATATGTCCATCTAGATTGGCAGCAGATACACCACTTGCTATCCCTAAACTGAGGAGCAGTGCTGATATGAATGGGATTGTTCTCATCATGCTGTTAGTCGAAGATGTTTATTAATAGTAGTGTTGCAGCATATTTTTATCTGAATGAACTAGAGCAAACACAGGCGGTACAAAAAATTATACCTATCTATATATTGTACCTGAACAGAGGAAATGTCAAGGAGAAAGAAATTGTAAAAATAGTAAAAATGATGGTGTCGTTTAGAGAAATCTGTAGTAATTATATGCGTGTTCCGCTGTTTGGTCAGGGGGTATACAGGTTATTTCTTAAGGTTATTCAATCTCTAAGAATCGGCACATCTTTTGCCCAGTGAAATATCTATGATATGTGCTCGTTAATATTGAAAAATAAATAATTCGTAACATCAGTCTGGAGAAATCATGCAACGTTATTTGTGTGTCTTAATTTTGAGTATGGTCGTTGTATTGTGGAGCAATCTATTCGCAATTTCGGCTGATATGTCCCCAGGGAATTTTGTTCTATTGCCATTTGAGTCGCAAAATGCAGGTAAATATGGGGCATTGAAGGATGGTCTGCGCGGCATGCTTGCGGGCCGGCTAGCTGCAAAAAAGGGTATTACCATAGTGGATTCCTCACTTTCAGCAAAAGATAGAACCGCCTTTGTGGCAAACTACCCGGATGCAACTCAAGGGATATTTGCAAAACTGTCAGCGGATTATATAGGTTTGGGCAATTTAATTTATAGCGGTGATGAGCTTCGTCTAGAGGTCAATATTTTTGCAAATGATGGAAGTGCTCCGCAGAAAATCTCTGTCGTGGCAGCAAGTGATTCGATGATTATTCCTGCTGTAGAGCAACTCGCTGATGACATAGCTGTAAAGATATTCGGGCATGATCCTAAAGACACATTAACTGCTGTACCTCAAACTAGTGACTCCGGCACCGATGCGTTCCAAACTGCCCACCCAGATAGAAAATACAAGGAAGAGATCATCTCAGGTGTAGCTGTATTTGATGGGGAAGAATTCACAACGATAGCTAAAGATGATCTGGTGCGGCGCAGATCTTCTCTTGCTGATGGTGTTGTGGCTTTGAGTACAGGGGATATTGATGGTGACGGTGACGAAGAAATAGTTATTACCTCAGAGGGAAATGTGAAAGTTTTTCAGTATGAACGGGGACTATTGCAACAACTTTCTAAATACACTTTTCCAAAAAATACAAAAGC
>CAZWVC010000486.1:0-3042 GCA_964637245.1 uncultured Desulfocapsaceae bacterium | reverse complement strand
CAGGTGGTTCGGTAAAAGAGAGAATTTCTCTATCCATGATTGAGGCAGGGGAAGCCAGTGGTGAACTGACGAAGAATAAAATAGTACTTGAGGCAACCAGCGGCAACACCGGTATCGGGCTTGCCATGGTATGTGCTGCCAAAGGATATCGCTGTGTGCTGGTCATGCCCGAATCAGCCTCCATTGAACGCCGCAAGATCATGCAGGCTTATGGTGCTGAGATTCTGCTTACTCCGGCCAATAGAAGCACAGATGGTGCCATCGAGAAATCCTATGCCATGGCTCGGGAATTTCCGGAGCGCTATTTTCTCACCGATCAATTCAACAATGAAGCCAACTGGAAAGCGCACTATAACAAGACCGGCCCGGAGATCTGGCGGCAGACCGATGGCAGGGTGACCCATGTAGTGTCTACTCTGGGCACTTCGGGTACGGTTATGGGGCTATGTGCCTGGTTCAAAGAAGTTCAACCCCATGTCAAGATCATAGCTGTTGAACCGCATTTAGGCCATAAGATTCAGGGACTCAAGAATATGAAAGAGTCCTACAAGCCTGGAATCTTCGATAAGAATACTCCCGACGAAGTTGTAAGAATAGAAGATGATCACGCCTTTAATATGGCGAGGCAACTTGCCTCGCATGAAGGTCTGCTCGTTGGAATGTCAAGTGGAGCGGCAATGTCAGCAGCCCTTGAATATGCCAAAGCAATTGAAGAAGGGCTCATCGTAGTTATCCTTCCCGATGGGGGTGAGAGATATCTGAGCACTCCTCTGTTTACCAAGGAGGAGAAAAGTGATGGTAAGAAATCCGTGCTCAGGTTTTTCAATACCATGACTAAGAAAAAAGAGGTCTTTCTACCGCAGAAAGAAGGTGAGGTTACCCTTTATTCATGTGGACCCACCGCCTATGAGCCCGCAGATCTGCTGCTTTGCAGGCGTTTTGTTGTCACTGACCTGATCACTCGCTGTATGGAAGCCAAGGGGTTGACGATAAAGTCCTATATGAACTTCACCGATCTAGATGACAATACCATCCAGGGTGCAGAGGAGGCGGGCGAGCCGCTGGCAGAATTCACCGAACGCTATATTCAAGGGTTTATGGATGATATCGATACCTTGGGTGTGAAACACGCTGCTGGCTATCCTAAGGCATCCGAACATGTTGAAGATATGATTGAGATGGCAGGAGAATTGATCCAGAAAGGCTATGCCTATGAGAAGCATGGCTCGATTTATTTCGATATCTCCAAGTTCCAGAACTATGGACGTCTCTCTGGTGTTGATCTGAGTAAAATTCAGATAGGTCGAACCGTCGATTTGGATGACTACGAAAAAGATAATCCCCGCGATTTTACCCTGCTTAAGCGTTCGACTCTAGCGGAATTGAAAAAAGGGATCTTTTTTGAGAGCGAATGGGGCAATGTCCGGCCGAGCTGGCATGTTGAGTGCTCTGCCATGGCCACCCGCCATTTGGGAACCACCTTGGACATTCACACATCCAGCAGGAATCTGATGTTCCCGCACCACGAAAATGAGATTGCCATTTCAGAAGCACTCGCCGGTAAACCGCTGGCAAAATACTGGCTGCATTCAGAACTATTGCTGGTTGATGGCAAAATGATGTCCAAGGAAACCGGTAATGTGGTTACCCTGAAAGATCTATTGTTGAAAGGTTTTACTGGTCGTGAGGTAAGGTTTATGATGCTCACCGTGCATTATCGCAAACCAATCAATTTTTCCCTGCGTAGATTGAAGAATGTCCGCACTGCTTTGCGCCGACTCGATGAATTCACCTGCAAGCTCAACTGCCTGCCTCCTGGCAAACCCCATCCAGAGGTCACCGCCTTTGTATCTGCGATGGAGTCTCAGTTTTTTGAAGCGATGGATGATGACCTAAATGTATCAATGGCCATGGCTGCCATCTATAAATTTATTAAAAAAGTCAATCCCATTTTGCAGGTCAACAATCTTGATCGAGACCAGAGAGGCTATATCCTTGAGAGTCTCAATAAAATAAACCAGGTCCTGCAGATTTTTAGGCTAGAAGGCTGTCCGTTAGGGCCAGAAGTAGACGCCTTGATAAAACTCAGGGAAAAGGCCAGATTAGAAAAAGACTGGCAGGCAGCAGATGCCGCCCGTGAAGAACTCGAGCGTCAGGGTATTGTGGTGATAGATACTGAGTCCGGTCCAATCTGGAAAAGGGTGGGAGAAACGGAGTAGCACACAAGATTGGAGTTGCTTTTTGCAGCTTTTTAGGTATTATGTCGTCCTGTGATTTTCAACACAGGATCAAAAACATCATCGACGTGCGCCAGTAGCTCAGCTGGATAGAGCAACGGACTTCTAATCCGTAGGTCGGGGGTTCGAATCCTCCCTGGCGTACCAGAAATATTGAGGACTTATGGCTTTTAGCTGTAGGTTCTTCATGATTTGGATCCACATTAAAGTAGTGGGATAAGCAAATTCTCAGAAATCTCAAATGATCAAACTTTTCCATCTATTTTAACCGTATAATGGCATGGTTCTAGTTTGTATATATTAGAAATTCCAAGTTACAATAAGACTTAGTTGTCTGGCTGGATCCCTCCCCTCTACCACAAATGGGTCAGTAACCCAATTAAACGATTCGTCAAAAAGATTTAATATTCTTAGTGCTGCCTCACCATTTCTATTTGGAAATATGTAACCAATTTCAATATCTGTAATTGCGGCTGTTTCATCATCGCGAATATTATTGTGAATCATCTTACGTATTGTTTGTTTTATTCCTCCAAATAAGCCTGAGCTATTTAAATATCGCAAATCAATTTCAAATAGGTGCTCTTCTCTATTTACAATATTGAGATCACTTTGAAATGGGTCTAAATCATCCTCTATATCCAGATATTTATACGTAGCTGATAAGCCTAATTGATTTGTTAGTAAATGATTGTGAGTGACTTCAATTCCCTTTACATTCCCATTTAATGTTCTAGATACTTCCTGACCTTGTTCTAGTATAACGTTTGTCAATTCTTTGTCCTGATAATATAAAAATAAAGAG
>CAZWVC010000485.1:0-3046 GCA_964637245.1 uncultured Desulfocapsaceae bacterium | reverse complement strand
AGGAAGGTATAGCAAATTTCCAGCGTACTTACAAGCTTTTCTTGATATCCTACCGCCTATTATCGATTATAATCGACTGTGGTTAGTATAATGTTACCAGAGTGTTCCACCAGCTTCTTCTGTCAATGTCTGCGCACTTTCATAGTAGAAAATCTATGCATAGTTTCAGAGTATAGCTCACTCAAAGATCTTATCTTTTTGGAATTAATAAATAAATCCGAAAAGACCGACAATATCTCCTTTCCTATCTTAGTCCATTGTTCTCCTTGACAAAATGACATATTATTACAGAATTAGTCATGCGCAAGGTCCATATATGGATATTAGGCAGTATTTTCTGAAAATCAAACTTTAATCACTCATGACCAAGGGAGATCAAAATGCAAGCAAAAGGCAAGAAAGTTGCGATACTGGTAGAGGAGTTGTTCAATCTTTTTGAATTCTGGTATCCCTATTACCGCCTTAAAGAAGCGGGTGCAGAGGTTGTTGTGGTTGGCTCCGGACGCACTAAGGAGTTTAATGGAAAACCAGGAACCGTGGCTGTAGCTGATGTTGCTGCAGACGATGTCAGTAGTGATGATTTCGATGCAGTTGTTATACCCGGTGGTTATGCCCCCGATATGATGCGACGTTTTCCAGCGATGGTTAAACTGGTGAAGGAGGCAGATGAAAAAGGCAAGGTAGTCGCTGCAATTTGCCATGCCGGTTGGATGCTGGTCTCCGCAGATATTTTACGGGACAGGAAGGCTACATCGTTTTTTGCCATAAAGGATGATATGATAAATGCTGGTGCCCATTGGGTCGATGAACCTGTTGTTATTGATAGAAATCTCATTACCAGTAGAAAACCCGACGATATGCCTGTTTTTTTACCAGCAATCATTGAGGCAATCCAATAGAGATACGAACTTTAGACAACGGGGAAAAGATAAGCTCTTTTCCCCGATGATCTCCATCGCTGATTGCTCATAGCTCGAATACCTCACGAACATTTTGTCAATTTGGCTTGAGCAATTTCTTATGGGCACCTTAGGCCAATTAACATAACTCTCCAAATTTACAACATGCTCACCTAAGATCAGCCGATGCAGCAGCACATCCTTGCATGAACAACAAAGGAATACTCAGATCAGTTGATATGTCAAAATCAAACACAGTTTGCCTCAACTTTCTTTAAAAACAAGCTTTGTCAAATCCATAAATTCCTGGAGCAGGGGCGAGCGCCACTTATCAATATGATGAATTAGCAAGACTGGTGTTTCCGTGACTATGTCCATTGTAGCCAGTTGAGTGAGGGCTCCTTTGGCAAGTTCATGATCGATAGAGATGAACGGACAAATGGTTATACCAAGACCTCTCTGCAAACATTTTCTTAACGACTGACCACTTGAGAATTCAATTTTGCGGTAGGATATATTTTCTTCCTTAAGCGACCGCTCAAGCATCCTGCGATAGCTTCAGTCAGTTCGCGGTAAGAGCAGAAGCTGACCCTGCAGGTCATTTTGGGAAACAGTTGATCTATTAGTGAGTTCATGTTTGGGGGAAGCAGCCATGACAAGTTTTTCCGTCTTCAAATAATCAATACTGACATCTTTCATGGATGTATCATCAGTCATTAGCAGAGCAATGTCGATTCGCCCGCTGGAAAGTTCCCGTGGCAGTTCGCGGTCTGAGCAGTTGATAAAATTGAGTGTTACATCGGGATATTTTAGGTGATAGTGCATAATAACCTCGGGCATATATTTTCGCGCCAAACTTTCAGGCATTCTGATAGTCAGTTTTCCCCGCAGGTTATCTTCTCCTGAAACCTCAGAGCGGATTTCCTCGGTCATAGATTCTATTTTTTGTGCATATCCAAAGAGCCTGTTTCCGGCATCTGTTAGAAAGACCTGTTTACCAATTCGGTCAAAAAGCCTTACCCCAAGGTCTCTTTCCAATGCACGAATTTGAGCAGATACCGAAGATTGGGCAAGGTGCAGTTGTTCTGCTGCCTTGGTAAAATTGAGAATTTCCGCAACGACCCTAAAGGTGTTCAGCTGTTTTATTTCCATGTTTACCCTCAATCGTCTGGAGTGATCATTACCATCGGAACAAATCGCTTTTGCAGATCGATATTCTGCATTAATCGTTATACCAGATCACAAAGACAAATCCAAATACAAGGAGAATGGCATGATCACGCTGAACGAAAAGGATACAGTAGCTCTAATTGCGGCTGAATATTTTGGCAATGGATATCACTGTGCAGAAGCGGTTACAAAAGCTGTGCTGGAGTCAATGGATGAGGAAAGCGGTTTGGCAGTATCCCATGCTACCGCTTTTGGAGGCGGTTTTGGTGAGAGTTTTTGTGAAGCCTGCGGAGTGATTACCGGTAGCCTGATTGTCATCGGGCATCTCCATGGTAAAAGGAATCAGGGAGACACCTGGAAGAAAGCTGCAAGGATTGGAGATTTAGTAGCAGAGAGGTTCAAATCCTTGTATGGCACCACAAATTGTGGTCAATTACGTGATCGTTTTGGTGAAGAGGAGCAAATGGAGCTTTGCCGAGAACTTGTTCGCCAGGGTGCTAGAAATCTCCTAACTCTCCTGAAAGAAGAATCGGAAATTGAAGATAATAAATCATGTGATAAAAACAAATGTAACGCTTGCTAAGCAATCTTTTTGAATAAATGCAGTTTTTCACTATTATTGATGGTGAGCTGTATAGTCAGTCCGGAATTTACTCGAGCCTGAAAGGTTTATGGTCAAGCTATTGAGGGTGGAGCTGTAGTTTGGTACCGCGCCCCCTCGGTAACGAAAGCCATGGGCCTTTTTTTGCTCGACTGAAGGGCGAATAATACTGTCAGTTACGGACAGTATACTTTGTATCGCCAGAGATCAGCATCGCAACACTCATAATATTTTGAAATTAAATACTTTTTTCTGCTATTGTTAGATTGCCCATAAAAAAATCGAGCGAGTATTCGAGCGTAATAAAAACATCCAATTGACAACTAGTGTCCTGTCATGCCTCACCTGTAGCTTAGAGCTTGTTATTCTGGCCTCC
>CAZWVC010000484.1:0-3049 GCA_964637245.1 uncultured Desulfocapsaceae bacterium | reverse complement strand
TTAAACCTATCAACCTACCTCTAATCTTTCGTTAAATGAAGCCTATGAGCTCCATCTTTATGTGCCATGGAGTATCATCTTTTTCAAATTGTAGCCAATACACCACATCTTAAACTCAAGCTGGACTTTTTTGATCCCTCTCAGACTGAAGCTTCTTAGGTTGAAATTGTGTTTCAAAGCGCCAAAGGCAGTTTCAACTATAGCCTTTCTCATTTTGTACGTTTCCTTACCTGAATCAGATTGCAGCTTTGACCGCATTGCAGCAACAAGATGTTCCTTGCCTGTAATTGTTATGGTTCTATTTGTTGTCTTAAAAGTTGTACATCCTTGCTGCTGGTAATTGCAGGTAAAACAACGATAACGGCCTTTTATCGTATAAACCAAGGGATATTTATGGCCGGAATACTTTACATATTCAGGTGGGTACGCTTTAGCCCCAGCCGGGCAGATGAATACATCCTTGTCAACATTATAGTCGAAGTTCAGCTTATCAAAGGAGCTTTGGCCGCTCATATTCCCTGACTTTATTTGATGCTGGTAGATACGGTCCGGCATATACCCATCAGTTATACCTGTAATGTATTCGAGATTGTTATAACTTAAATACCCGGCATCACAACTTACTTTGTCAGGCACCTGCCCTTGCAGATTGTGCATTGTTTGAGTAACAAGAGGTTGTAATTGATGAACATCACTTGGAGAGTCGGTCACATCCGTGGCAACAATGACATTGTGTTTGCTATCAACACTTACCTGCCCATTATAGCCTGATGTTTTGCCAAAATCGGTCTTTTGAATCTCCGAATCCAGATCGGTAATATTCCTTTTCTTCCCTTTTCTTTCACCTTCAAGTTTACCAATCAGTTTATCCAGCTTCTTCAGTCTCTGCTCAGCATCTTTTATGTCGTCAGGTAATTGATAGCCAGAATTCTCAGCTCCATAAATCTCATCATCTGCCTCATCTTGAACATTCATCTCTTCCAATTTTTTCGATATAACCGCTTTGAGTCTCGTGCGTTCTTTTTCTGCCCGCTCCATATCATACAGCTGACTTCCTGACGCATTGGCTTTGATTTTTGTTCCATCTATGGAAATATGTTCCATGCCTATCAGACCAAGCTGCTGGCACAACAAGATAATTTGAACAAATAAATCTGCTATCTCATCTGCAAATTTGAGCCGAAATTTACTAATAGTCCGGAAATTTGGTTGCTGCATGGCAGCCAGAAACATATACGCTGTATCAGTACAACATCGTTTGGCAATCTCACGGGAAGATGTCAGTCCGCCGCTCAGAGCATAGAAGATAATCTTTACCATGAGTCTTGGGTGGTAACTAGGATTTCCCACCTCGGGTATTCTCCTATAGAAATCTTCAAGGCTAAGCTTTTCCACTATGTCATTAATAACAATACTGTCATGATCCTGTGGCACAAAGTCTTGCAGACGTGGAGGAAAAAGAAATTGTTGTTTCTGGTTATATGGCCTAATATTCATTTGGAATTCCCCAGTTTATTTTGAATAATATATACCATATCCTAGAAATTCCCTCACTATCTATAAGTGCAAAATATGACAAAATTTCTTGTTTGAGTCAGGGGGTTAAGAGACAGCCCCGACCCTGTATTTGCGATACCGATTTTCATATCACACTCACTTGCGCGAAGATTTAGCAAAAGATCAAAGGGGTCAGTGTCTGAGATATCCCCACAGATTTGATCATATAGTTGCCTCACATTCCACATATAGTTTAGCTCGTTCAACTGCTTGTAAGAGCTGTCTCAACAGGGGAATGGTGTCAGATTTTTTTAGATCCATATCGCAGACACAATAAATAAATCTGACACCTTTTTCTATATGACACCTTTTTCTATATCCTCTCAGATAACATCTCAGGCTATAGGGTTTTTATCTTTTATTAACCTTACATTTGCCAACATTCTATGACACAAACGTCGCCTAATTGCTGAACCTGGAAAATCGGGCTCAAATTTTGTTACGATAGAACTTCAGTTATTGAAGTTCCTTTTAAGCTGGCATTGCTCGTTCTACTAAATATCAATATCCATTTAACTATAGAATTATTGTTCAGGTAATTAAATACTTTCTAAAAAGAGAAAACTATTATAACAATAACCTATCATTCTTAACCCGTTAATTTACAAGCGGCATGACTAAAAGCATTTTTATTGCTATCGGTTATAGGTATTGAACTATGGATTGTAATTCAAAAAATCTGTTTTTTTCATTACAACAATACATTTGTTTTCACTGCATAATAGTATTTTTTATGACGATGTTTTTATTTGATGATGCTTTAGCCCAACCGTATAAGCTGAACATTGGAAAAAATCAGAATGTATGGGTTAAAGATTTTCAACTTAACTCCAGTTTACCCCAGAAGGTCATCTTTATAGCAGATCAGGATACCGACGGAATTGATGAGCTTTATTCGGTTCCGATTGGTGGCGGAATTGTTTCCAAACTGAACAGTACACTAGTTACCAATCATGATGTCTTCCAATTTCGCATTAGCCCTGACTCAAGCACTGTTGTATACAGAGCAGGTCAAGATACCAACGGAGTTTATGAGCTTTATTCGGTTCCTATAGACGGCGGGACTGTTACCAAACTGAACGGTACACTCGTTGCTGATGGAGGTGTCAATAATTTTAATATTAGCCCTGATTCAAGCACGGTTGTATACGGAGCGGATCAGGATACCGATGACGTCTCTGAGCTTTACTCTGTCCCCTTAGGGGGCGGAACAGTTACCAAATTGAACACTAGCCTTGTTATCGATTATGATGTCACCCAATTTCACATCAGCCCAGACTCAAGAATGGTTGTATACAGAATAGATGCGGGGGTGCACGGGGAACTCTATTCTGTACTGTTAGGTGGCGGTACCGTGAACAAACTGTCAGATAGTCTTTCAGGTATAAACCTTTCTAATGTTTATGCTATAAGCCCAGACTCAAGCACTGTTGTTTTCAGAGCAGGCGGCGTCTATTCTATCCCAATAGAAGGTGAAACAGCTACCAAACTG
>CAZWVC010000483.1:0-3065 GCA_964637245.1 uncultured Desulfocapsaceae bacterium | reverse complement strand
TGACGGTTCAAGTGATATCAACATCGGCTACAGCATTTCAGTTAATAAAATTGAGGAGTACAAACCACCTAAATAGTTTTGTACTCTATTGATGGGGGGGGAAAGCCTTCTTCAACACAGGCTAAACCCCATAAACTTGTAACAAAGACAATCCCAGGTTATTTACCGGGACGCCATAAACCTATCCCAACAGCTTCGCTTTCGCCATCCGGTTTGCTGTGACCCGTAAAAAGCACCCCTGTCCATTTGCATTTCAAGCTCCTTGCGATTAGGAGTTGTTAAATATGACCCTGCTTGCCCTCAATTCTTCATCTTTCAAAGGGGGTAATCTGTTTTTACCTTCCAGGAAAAGATAAACTGGACAGTATAGATAATACCTAGGTTAATTAATTATTTGGTTCATTTGCAGACAATTTAAGCAAACGCTATACTATAAATAACATCTCTTCATATCAATTAAAAAACAAGGCAAGTGTTTATAAATGGCTACAACTAATTCGAAATTTATTCATACAGGTATGTCTTTTCCAAGTATGTCGAGTGTGATTTTCTTAGCAGCGTTGTTGTTGTATGTACCTGGTTTTTCTGCAGAACCACCAATTAAAGTAGGTGCAACAGTATCGCTTGAGGGGAAATACGTGGAAACCTCCAGGATGATTAAATACGGCTATGAAATGTGGGAGTCGCAGGTTAATCAAAAGGGAGGCATTCTTGGAAGAAAGGTAGAACTCATACTCTATGATGATAAAAGTCGTCTCGATCTTGTCAGAAAATATTATACAAAGCTAATAGAAGAAGACGGTGTTGAACTGGTTCTTTCACCATATGGGACACCATTAACTTTGGTGGCATCTGAAATATCAGAAAAACACAAAAAAGTGATGATAGCCTGCGGTTCAGCTGCTGCAAGACCGTGGGAAAGAGGATACAGGTACCTTTTTGGCATTTATGCCCTGGCCGACAGATACTTCATTTCTTTTCATGATGTGATTGCCAGGAAAGGCTTTAAAACAGTGGCAATTGTTTATGAGAATAGCGTCTTTAATGTTGCAATCGGTGAAGCTGCGGCGAGTTGGGCAGAGCGATTTGGGCTCCAGGTTGTATATCAAAAGTCATTCACCGATGCGAAGTCACAATTGCCCTCTATTGTTAAAAATCTGATGGAGAAGAACGCAGATGGAGTCATCTTCAGTGCCTACCCGCCTGACAGTTATATGTTTATTGATGCACTCAAAAAAGAGAAATACAAACCCAGGGCATTGGGAATGACGATCGTACCGACCTACCCGCAGTTTTATCAAAAAGTAGGAGCATTTGCTGAGGGTATATTCGGAATTTCCCAATGGGAATCAGATGAGCGCATACCTTTTCCCGGCACAAAAAAGTTCATTGCTGATTTTAAGCAATTTACTGGGCAGATTCCCTCATATCATGCTGGTTCGGCCTTTGCCGAATGTCAGCTTCTTGAGCAGGCAATCCGTACTGCCAATGAAATAAATCACGATAAAATACGAGAATACATATATGCGCTTGATACGATGACAGTCATTGGGCGTTTTAAAGTTGATCAGACCGGACGCCAAATTGGGCATAATCCAATCTTAATTCAGTGGCAAAATGGCAAGAAAGAAATTGTGCATCCACGGAAAATGAAGACTAAAGATCCTGTTTTTACCCTTACACCAAAGTGATTATTCGTGATTTCCGGCAAATTTCTTTTCAATAATAGATTACTTTTTGCGGTTCTTTTTCCTGTGGTAATTGTTGGGATAATTTTCTCGTTTGTCAGTATCAAAATACTCACTCCCCCTCTGGTTGATTCTTTACAAAGTCAAACGGACATTGCTCTCTACCATACTTCAGATGTACTGGTGTCTATATGCGAGGAACGTTTTGACGACCTCATAGAGCTCAGGCTGGATCGTGACCCGGAAATGCAGGCGGCATATTTACAAGAAGCGGTTCAGCAAATAAAGGTTATGAACAAGATTCATCCAGACATTCGCATATTTGTCATGAGACAAGGGGAGAATCTCTTAAAACCTCAGAATGATGTTGTATATGCGACATGGGATGGATCATTAATTGATGGAAATAGCTCATATGGTGAAATAATTGAATCCTCAATAGAGGGAGAGGCTGTACGTTTAATAGAACAATACTATCCATTCTGGGATCTCCATCTCATTAGCCTTATTTCTGAAAATGATTACAACGCACCGGTAATACACGTAAGAAGGATTGTATCTTTTGGTACATTCGGGGTTTTTATTACAGTTATCGCTACCTTATTGCTTCTGTTTTTATGGCGAATCAATAAACCATTGAAAAAAATCATTTCAGCTACCGCAGATGTTGCAAGTGGAAACTTTGTTCGCACTGAGGTGAGAGGAGAGGATGAGATAGCTCAGGTAGGAATGGCATTCAATGATATGGTACGAAGCCTTGAGGAGGACAAAACCAGAATTAGTTCAATAATGGACAAACTGAAGGATTCTGAAGAACAATATAGGATTTTGACGGAAAATACTCTCGCCTATGTTGCCGTAATAAGAGATGGAGCGTGTTCGTTTATCAATGCACGCATGTTGGAAGCCCTCGGATATGATCACAATTGGGCTATGGCAAATGATTTCTTTATAATGGTACATGAACCGGATCGTAATAACCTCAAAAACATAGTTGCAGACCTGCAAAATGGAACGGAGCAGGAAAAGCACTTAGAATGCCGATTTAAGACCTCAAATTCGGAGCTTTTATGGGTTGAGATTCAAGCCAACCAGGTAATGTATCAGGAAGATTCTTCTGTATTGATACATGGAATTGATATCACTGCAAGAAGAGAAGAGCAAAAGAGGCGCGAAAAACTAGAAATTCAGCTCGAGCAATCAAAAAGGCTTGAAGCCCTGGGAACATTAGCAGGAGGTGTAGCACATGATTGGTACTCTAGCGGCACATCGTTTACACTTTTAAGTTATGGTTTCCTCGAAGAAAAAAGTAACAAAGGAGGAGATCATGGCTTGGAGGGAAACGACGAAAATGGAGCAGAAAATAGAGTTCATAAA
>CAZWVC010000482.1:0-3075 GCA_964637245.1 uncultured Desulfocapsaceae bacterium | reverse complement strand
CCGGCAATTACAAATTCATCTTCATAAGAAACCTTCCGCAAAGAAATAGATGCAGACCTCTAATCATCACCAATAAAGGAGGGCAAGTGAAAGTTGGTGGTTATGGTCACTACTATCTTTTAAACCTTGGCGGCGGCAGAAATTGGGTTGTCACTGGTCGCTATGATCCCCTTTCACAGACAGGAGATTCAGCCTTTCCCGGTCACTGGGGAGGAAATTATGCAAATAGTAGGGGAACTTATGGCTTCCTGGTCTCCGATGTGGCGCAGGATGGTAATCCAAGTGGCATGGCAATTGGTAGTCGGGCATCAGATTTTGAGGTAGAATTTGTTGAGGTAAGAGAAGTCGGATTTGCCGGTATGACCATTAAGACAGATGATGATGGCAGTGCCACTATGCGAAACGTTAAAATTCACGATAACTATATCCATGATACCATAAGCGAAGGGTTTTATATCGGATCTACCCAGGGACATAAAAAAACCCAACATCGCATAGAGAAGATGGAAATCTTCAATAACCGAATTATCAGAACAGGAACCGAAGCGATTCAGATTGGCCAATTGGGGGGAGATATCAAGGTGTATAATAATGTCTTTGCCCTGTCCGCTATTCACTGGAAGGATGCTTTTCAGAATTGGCAAGACGGCAATTTGCAGCTTGATAACCGTACAGGGAATGTAAATATATACGACAATATCTTTATTGGTACGGCAGGCAATATGGCTTTTTTCACAGCCGAAGTTGTCTCAGGTGACAGTTATCCATCTACATCGACCATTCGTATAGAGAATAATTATTTCAGCTCAACCAGAAATCACTTCTTTTACGTTCGCAATGATCACCCAGAAATTCCCGGTCTGCGATATCTTATCAAGGAGAATTATTTTACACATATGGTGTATCAGCGTGATGAAATAATTGATGGTGGCAGCGCTCCGACGGCAATGATTAATGTGCAGACGGGTGAACCAATTGAATTTGACAGCAATATCTGGGATGTGTCTCAAAATTTCAGTACCAGGTTGGCTAATGGTAATGGTGTAAACAATAATGTCACGGGCCAGGGGAATCTGCACCAGAGCCCTCCAGCACTAGAGTTTAAAAACTCAGGCTATCCGGCATCTTTTGATTGGTTAAAGGTAGAAGTTTGGGCAGAAAATGCAGGAAGAGCAAGTACTCAGCCTCATCCTATAAACTATGAGCAGGATGATAGAGTGATGCACCTAGGTATCACATATCGCTGCAAACTTGATCCCTGTCCAGCAGCAATGGTCCCACCTGACAGCCCATCAGTCTGGGAGAATCTTGGATACCCAGCCGATGATTGGCGTTTAGTAGATAATTCAACCCTTGGCAATATCGGACTGTCGAATTAGTTTAGTTGATAACCCCTATATTCCAGTAACTTATGTAATAGGGAGGACTGCTTTTTCTGTCACCTCCTATCGGGAAAATATAAAAGACGTAATAAGATACTATCCCGTCGTTCTCGGGGGAATGCCCCAGTTTTGACTGATAATTCTCTTTAAAGGGCAGCAAAAATATCAGAAGGAAGATATGGATGCGCGCCTTCGATAACCTCTACTGCTGTAACCTTTTTTATTTTGTTTATAATGGTTTCAGCGTGAGGGCAATGTTTGGTTACGCATGGAGCTACGTGAACTTTGGTTGGTATCTCCTGAAGTTTGGAATTCCACAGGCCAAGTTGAGCCAGTCGGGGAACGGTGCCCATGCCCGGGCAT
Organism: uncultured Desulfocapsaceae bacterium; assembly: GCA_964637245.1. GTDB lineage: Bacteria > Desulfobacterota > Desulfobulbia > Desulfobulbales > Desulfocapsaceae > Desulfopila_A. Next base: position 1,330 of record CAZWVC010000482.1, on the reverse strand, counting down.
CCACCACAACCCAGAATTCCAATAAGTTCTGCTTCATCTTCTTGATACCGTTGAAATTCGCCATCCTTCCTGTTGAAACCAACCATACATCTAGAACAGCCAATACAGATATCATCCATGGTACTTTTACATCCAAAAATGAGCACCTTTTCCATAACAACCTCCATTTTAAATGAGCATATGTCTACAACTTGTGGCAAATGTTACACACCAGGTTAGACTCTGTCAATAGAAAAGTAGTTAGATATTTATATATATTACGATATGTTAAGCTGTTATTGTGTGTACACATTGTGGTATATGTGATTGAGGATTTGACCAGTAATTCTTCAGGTATTCTCAATTTAGATTTGATATCACAATTTTGGTTATGATGAGGTCTATAGTTCAAAAATATCAGGAAATTTGAGCGGTTCTTGCCGCAATGATGATATTAGGAAGGGGAGGCTGAAGTGCTTAAAAAAACTCAATATTTACACAATTAACGAAGATCAATTATATAAGGTGATCCTGATTTAATCTCATCGCTGTCTGGGCAGATTGAGGACCACTCATTGATGCGAATGCAGTCAACTCTTCGTTCGGAATTGGTCCGACGCTCCCGTGAATTTCTTCTATCTAAATTGCCTTTAAAGAAATAATCGAGCGAATATACTTTTCTGCGGTCTTCCCCAGATCTCCGATCAAGATAAGGATCGGTTTTTCTTTTTGAGACAGCCTTTTTTTTTCGGTTTTTTCGGGGTTTCATAGCATTCTCTTCCATGACAGCCTCCTGGAATGAATTGCGTTGATAATTCAACCTAACTACTATGCTTACCTTTAATTATAGTAATTATTCATCAGGATTTCCAGGAAGCACTCATAAATACTACCTATTTACCTTTTGGATATATGCTGAAAGCATTAAGCAGAGTTTTGCCATATATCAGAAATTTCTATGATATTATCAAAATATTGTGAAGCAGGATTCCTAGCTTGGATATTTCACGAGCCTGAAGGGTGAGTGATGCTGGCGATAGTGCACGGTACACTTTGTATTGCCAGAAATTGCCTTTGTAATACTCGTAATGCATCGAAATAAAATGTTTTAATCTTTGATCATTAAATTGTTAATGAAATATCTGGGCTGGTGAAAAAATCAGTCCCTGGATCATTTCCCAATGATATGCGATTGAGGCTAACTCTGTTCTATCGTACAGATGATTGAGGCAAAAAGTGAATCCTCAAAAGCCTCGCAATGTGCTGCAGTACTTTGTTTAAAGTTCTGAAATCATTTGGTAAAAATGCATATTGACAAAGAAAGCGTTCATCCCCAGCTTTAGTAGTGACA
>CAZWVC010000481.1:0-3084 GCA_964637245.1 uncultured Desulfocapsaceae bacterium | reverse complement strand
TATTGCGAATGGACATGAAGATGTACGAATCCTGCACTCATTGATTATACCTGGGGGTAAATTTCTGGAGAAATCTGTAAGGCTTTGCAAGGTAAAAAATTGAATTGCCAAAAGCCCGAAACACGAGAAAAAATATGTCGCCTTGGAAATATATATTTCAACAGGAGAAAAGCAAGTGAAACACCTTTGAAGACCTTAGTTGTTTTTCTGAAGAGTTTAAGGCAAAAGCTAACTATTGAAAAAAACGACCAAACTCGTTTGAGATTTCTGATTAATCTTAATGAAAAATGTGAATAAAGTGAGAAAAAATACTTTTTCTGGCGAAGGGTATCGGCGAGATTAACGGTAATAACGGAAAAGAATACATGACCGACAAAGCACAATCGATGAAAAGACACAAATACTCCTGAATGTAATACGGAAGATCTAAGGGGGTTTGTCTAAGTTAGAGTTTACCTTAGCATAGAATATCCGTTTTTGCACCAGCAAAAACGGATATTACAATCGCGTCTTCTATTCAGAGAGTGACGTTTATGGGTTTGAATTTATTAGGTTTATGTCGATTGAATGGCAGGGCTGTCCAGCGAGATATCAATCATTGGATCTCTCAGCCCACCATCATCTGCTATGTTGAACTTTTCCTGGATTTTATTGTAGGGAACATGCTTTTCGATTCTTTCGGAAGGTGTCAGGAACGAGTCAAGTTTCGTTTTTAATATTATTGGGTTTATTTCGGAATCGATGGCAATGATGCCCTCGGTAATTATTTTTTGCAATAATAATTCATGGTTGGTCCTTTCCTTCAAGTTTGCTGCAAAAGGAAGGAAAATGAAATTTGAAAGAATAAGACCATATAAAGTTGATGTTAAAGCGATTGGAACCGCTTTAAGGATGATAGATGTATCGCCAATACCATTGAGCATGGTTATAAGACCTACTACGGAACCAATTATACCAAAGGTTGGAAAATAGTCGGCAATACTGCGAACTACCCGTTCGATATCCTCTCTACGCAATCTGAAAAAGTACATTTCCGTATTAAGTATTTCTCTAATCTGGTCGACCCTGTAGCCATCTACCAGGCAACCGAGAGCACGTCGCAGGAAAAGGGTTGAATTTTCGTTCTCTTCCTGTTGTAGCGAGAGAATACCTTCCATACGGGATTTTACAGAAAGATCTATAAGTATCTGGATTATTTCCCGTTCTGTTTTTTGCCGATATTTATAGGACGAGATAATCACTTTTGCCGCAATGCTGAGTTGCTCCCATTTGAAACTGAGAAATGCAGCGGCAAGTGTCCCACCCAGCACAATCAGCAGCCCAGAAAGATTGAAATAAAAACTCAAATTCCCATTTATAAAAAATCCTAAGAAAAAGAGCCCGGCACAAAGAGTCAATCCTAATATGTTTTTTGTTATCATATTTTCACGTTAGTTAGAATATACCTGCTATAGGAGTATCTTTAATTTGATAAGGAGTCTGCGCAATAACTATCTCAACGCGACGATTATTTGCTCTGTTTTGTGGCGATGTGTTTGGCATAATTGGACGGTAAGAAGAGTACCCACTGATGACAAATTGATGCGGTTCCATATCCATATCTTCAATAAGAAAAGTTGCCACGGCATTCGCTCGGGCAAATGATAGTTCCCAATTGTTGGAAAATCTTCCCGAGTGGATGGGTACATTATCTGTGTGGCCTTCGATATGAATTTGATAAGGAGTGCTATTAATTGCTTCTGCAATTTTTTCCAGCGAGTATACAGCCTCTCTGGATAAGGCTGCATCTCCAACCTCGAAGAGTAAATCACCCGTGAGAATTATTCTTATGGCTTTGTCTGGCACCAAATCGATAGAGGCAAATTCATTAAGATTAAAGGTATCCAGAGTTATCTGACTCTTATCAAACAGGGAATTTACGGAATTTTGAGTCTCTGCATGTTCCCCCAGGGGTAAGGGCTGGATAACCGATTCAATAGTCTGTACCGATGAGAGATTTTCGATTTTTTCGATTGGCTTATCTTGTTTGATATTTACCGTTGCAACCTGCGGAAGTTGGCTGGCCAACTCTTCAAGGGTTTTTTCGAGCTCTTCGGGTGAAAAGGTTGCGTCAAGGTCAACTTCTTGCAAGCTTATCGATTCAACTTTCTGTACCGTCCCAGAGGACATTAATGGAGCTGCCGGTTTTATTACGACAAACGGGAATGCGCTCTTTGAGTTTTTGGCAACTTCAACAACCTCTTCGGTTTTACCGGCTACAATTTCTTTTTTATTGCTCACCAGCAGATCCTTGTGAGCTGCCTGATAAACAAATAAAGAAAGAAAGAGAATAAACATGGTCATCATCAAGTCTGACCATGCTATCGACCAGTGCGATCGTTTTTCAGTAATCGGCCTTAGAGATGACTGATCTATCTGAAAGACAGTGTGCTTCTGAGGCGCCACTGTATTGAGACAGAATCTGGCGTGGTATTTTTGCATTGATTCAGCATCGTCCATTATTTCACTATTTTCGATGGTGTTGCGATGGTGAGGTATTGTAGCAGTCATATTTTCAGAGTAACGTTGCTATATAATACTGTTATATATTTATCTGCAGACAGCTTGTCCCGTGATTATTTTCTCTGCTGTTCTGTATCGGTTGACTGGTTCAACCTCATAAGAGAAAAGATAAACTAATTTTTTCTTTGAATTGGGCTCAATTGATTTTGGTGAATAGCCCAAGAGGGCAAAGCTGAATAAAACTAAAGATTACCTTTTATTGGCGTTATTTCGGGCTATGTGCATGAAGAGATAAAAAAGAGGAAAATGATCTCAGTATGCTTGTCAGTAGCACAACGGCAAGATTTATTGAAAGAATTCCCCCACACCCGGTAAATTGATATGAATAAAAAATTAGAACACGGGCTTATAATCGAAGAAATGTGTAGTTTCCAGCTTTCTATAGGTATATGTTTCAGCACGAGCGATAAAAGAACTGGTGATAGCCCCATTTGAGGTAAACCGGACACCTTCAAGAAATTCTCCGTCGGTTATTCCGGTGGCGGCAATGGCTACCTCTTTTGAGCGAATGAGGTCTTGAGC
>CAZWVC010000480.1:0-3095 GCA_964637245.1 uncultured Desulfocapsaceae bacterium | reverse complement strand
GGGCTTCGATTGTTAAGTTTCAGGGCAAAGACTTCATATACACAATAAAAGATGATAAAGCCGCTATTTTACCGGTAAATATAGTAACATTTATGGGTGATAAAGTTGGCGTTGATAATCCCTATATTGTCCCGGGGATGCCTGTGGTTATTGAAGGAAATGAGCGATTACGGCCTGATCAGCCAGTCCAGGTGACGGGAGAAAAATAATGGATATCGTGGAATATGCCCTTAAAAAGCCAGTCTCCGTAGCCGTTGCTGTAATTCTGGTAACTACTTTTGGCTTGATAGGACTAAATAAATTACCGGTTCAGTTGACACCGGATGTAGAAACACCACAGATCACTGTCCAAACCGATTGGGGTGGGGCCACTCCCTATGAAATAGAGAAAGATATCATAGAGCGGCAGGAGGAAGCACTCAAAGGTTTACAGGGACTCACCAAGATGGAGAGTGCCAGCTACAACAACTTCGGAGAAATCACTTTATCTTTTGAGCTTGGCACCAATCTTGACGATGCATTGTTACGGGTATCCAATAAGATGAATGAGGTGTCCGGCTATCCGGATAGCGCTGATAAACCGGTAATTGAAGCAGCGGGTGCTAACAGTTCACCGGTTATCTGGTCTATGCTCAAAACCAAGACAGAAAATCCCAATCACATTAATACCTACAGAACTTACTTTGAAGATAACGTGAGACAACATCTCGAACGGGTCGAGGGTGTGGGGTCCCTGCTGATCTTTGGCGGCACAGAGGCGGAGCTTCATGTGACTTTGAATATGGAAGAAATGGCCCGCAACAACATCTCCATAAATCAGATCTCAACAGCCATCCGTAACGCCAATGCTACCACTTCAGCAGGTGTCTTGGGGATAGGCAGAAAAAATTATAGGATACGAACGCTTGGTCAGTTTCAGAACCCTGAGGATGCTCTGGATGTGGTTGTGTTTGATGATGGTATGAAACGAGTTTATCTGCGAGATATTGCCACAGTCACCCCTGGATTTGATAAGGAGGCTGGAGGTGTTTTTCACAATGGTATCCAAGTGATTGTCATCGGCATAAGGAAGGAACCCGGTGCCAACGTACTTTCCATGACCGAACGAGTCGAAAAAACCGTTGAACAGCTCAATGCGGGGATGTTAGAAGATCAGCAGCTTTATATCGACATGGTTTATGACCAAAGACCATATATCAATAGAGCCATTGGTTTGGTAAAACAAAATGTCCTCATTGGTGGCACGCTTGCAGTTATTGTATTGCTCACTTTTCTACGCAGTGTTCGCTCGACGTTAACGACGGCCATTGCTATCCCGGTATCGGCCATCGGTAGTTTTATCTTTCTGTGGCTGGCAGGCAGAAGCTTGAATGTGGTAAGCCTGGCTGGAATATCCTTTGCGATTGGCATGCTCGTGGATAACTCAATTGTGGTGCTGGAAAATATCGATAGGCACCGTAAAATGGGAAAAACCGGTTTTACCGCAGCTCTTGATGGTGCCAAGGAAGTCTGGGGAGCTGTGTTTGCTTCTACTGCCACAACAGTAGCTGTCTTTTTACCGGTTATTTTCATGCAGGAGGAGGCCGGACAGCTCTTCAGGGATATCGCCATCGCCATCACTTTCTCAATCATGCTAAGTTTATTGGTTTCCATTACGGTTATTCCAACACTTATCAATATCCTCTATCGAAAAGGCAATAATAACACACCAAATCGCTTACAAAAAAGCGTGGTTGGTCCTGCCTTTGCCAACCTTCTTATGTGGTTATCCACTCTTTGTCTAAAAAATGTGTTTACCCGAGTGGGCACCATAATTCTATTTACAACACTATCCGTGTTCCTGGTAGTTTTGCTCAGACCCAGCGCTGAGTATTTACCGCAGGGTAATCGAAATTTAATAATCAACATTCTTATTCCACCTCCCGGATATTCCGTTGACAAATTAAAGGAAATTGGTGGATTTATCTTTGATAGTTCCAAACCGTATTTTGAGGAGGATGGGAAAGATGGAATCCCCAAGATAAAGCAGATGTTTTATGTTGGTTCGGACAGGTTCACCCTATTCGGCGGAATCAGCACTCATGAGACCAGAGCGGCGGAATTGATCCCGCTTTTCTCAAGGATTATGAATGCCATTCCAGGATTCTTCGGGGTTTCCTTGCAATCGGGAATATTTGAGAGAGGTCTAGGCCAGGGTAGAACTGTTGAAATCAATATTTCAGGAGAAAATATTGAACAGATTGCCGGGTCAGCCCTTATGCTCCTTGGCGCAACAAAAGGTGCTATTCCTGGTTCTCAGGTTCGCCCGGTACCATCTTTCGAAACCAGTTATCCAGAGATCAGGGTGGTTGCTGATCGGGAAAAACTTGCTGCCAATGGGCTTACAGAAAAGGATTTAGGAGTCTATGTCGATGTGTTAATGGATGGCCGTAAAGTTGATGATTTCCGACCGGAAGGAGTTAAACAGATAGATCTGGTAGTAAAGGGGAGTGATGAACTTTACGATACTCCGGAAAAAATATTAAAGGCAACCATAGTCAATGCTTTTGGAGATCTTATCCAGGTCGGTGATGTTGCTAACCTTATCTACAGTCAAGGTATGCCGCAAATCAATCATCTGGAACGAAAACGTACCATCACACTCCAGGTGACTCCGCCCAAGGATGTGCCCATTCAGGATGCCATGGATACAATTGAAAACGGGCTGATAAAGCCAATGCAGCAGGAGGGTAAACTGGCTGGATTGGAGCTATCAATCGGCGGAAATGCCGACAAGCTGACAGAGACTCGCATAGCGCTGCAATGGAATCTGCTTCTTGCTTTGTTAATTACCTATTTGTTAATGGCAGCGCTATTTGAAAATTTTCTCTATCCCTTCATCATCCTTTTCAGCGTTCCCATGGCGGCGGCTGGAGGTTTTGTTGGTCTTCTTACAGTTGACAAATTGGTAGCATCGCAGAGTTTTGATGTCTTGGCTATGTTGGGATTCATTATCCTTATTGGTACGGTGGTCAACAATGCCATTCTCATTGTCCATCAATCACTTAATAATGTACGGTATCACGGGATGGTAGGAATACCGGCCGTGTCGGATG
>CAZWVC010000479.1:0-3095 GCA_964637245.1 uncultured Desulfocapsaceae bacterium | reverse complement strand
GTGGTGCAGAAGTCATACCTGATACTCATTCCCTCATTGATGCCGATGAGGCAGCAAAAGTAATTGCCAAGGCCGGAAAAATTGATGTACTGGTTGCCAATCTTGCAGCCACTACACCTATGAGTTCAGCGATAGAAGCCTCTGATGAAGAGTGGCGGAATACATTTGCAGCTCTGGTAGATCCACTACCACGGTTATGCCGAGCTGTGCTGCCCCAGATGATGGAGCGGCAGTCAGGCAAAATACTCGTTATCGGCAGTGCTTCTGCCTTGCGGGGTATGAAGCGCACCTCAACCTACAGTGCAGCAAGAGGTGCTCAATTGAGTTATGTCCAAGCCATAGGGGTTGAGGTTGCCAAATACAACATCCAGGTTAATGCGATAGCCCAGAATTTTGTTGATAACTCACTCTATTTCCCTCCGAAAATTCAGGCTGATGAGCGCTTTAAAGCACGACTGCAACGAGAAGTACCACTTGGCCGTCTGGTAAGCGCTCAAGAAGATGCTGAATTCGCAGCCTATCTTTGTAGTAAGCTCGCTGATTGTTTCGTCGGTCAGGTATTTCCTATAAGCGGTGGCTGGGTAACCCGTTAGCTGTATACTGAATCTCCACGCGGTTTGTTTTGATATGTAATGCTTACAGAAGTGCTCTTTCTCATTGAAACCAGCTCAATCGCTTTTCCCTGAACCCGGATATTTCATGATGAAAAGATGATTGCATTGTTTTTTTATCAACAACAGCTACGCCTAACAACACATATCCTACTGCTTTTTTCGGTATAATTTGCACTTTCACTTTATATCGACAAGCTCTTTTTTCACCTTTCCGGCAAACCTGAAGGCCCATGGTTTACAATACTTGAGTTCGCGTTAGCAAACTACAGCTCACCCTCGTTACCTTATCCATAAACCTTTCAGGCTCGTGCAGTACCCGAGCTGGTGAATAACCTCGCTTTGTGAAATAAACGGTTTACTTGAAATAATGCAAATAGTTCCTATTATCTTTTTATATTTATATACAGACTGCTGTGATTACATCACCTGAGGGAGTGTGCTATGTTCGATATGAAAACGATTACCCCCGAATCAATTTCCGAGGCATTGGAAAAGGCTGAACGTTACCGGTTACTAGGTGAACCTGATGATGCTGAAAGCATCTGTCTGGACATCCTCGCAGTTGATCCAGACAACCAGCAAGCGCTGATATCTCTCGTCCTGGCACTCACTGACAAATTCAGCATTGGTGATCTCAGCCCATCGTATGAAAAAGCCAGGGAACTCGTTGAGAAACTTGAAACTCAGCGTGGTAAAACCTACTATCTGGGCATCATTTATGAACGACGTGCCAAACACTATTTGAAAAAAGGCGGGCCAGGGGCGAAAGAAGCATCATATGGATGGTTTATTAAAGCAATGGACGCCTTTGAAAAGGCAATGACAGACTGTGACCCACCGAATCAGGGTGCTATTCTACGTTGGAATTCGTGCGCGCGAATGCTCAATAATAATCCAGACATTAAAGCTGATTCTGACAAAGTCGAAATGCTGCTCGACTCTTTTGATACACCACATTGACCCATGTCATGCAAAATCCGGGTTGACCAGGTACAATTAAAGGTGGCACCTGGTCAATGGCTGTAGAAATATTTATTTCCCTTCGGCTTTCCTATCCTTGATCAGCTTTTTGGTCTGGTTAATACGTTTGGTTAGTAATATTGAGCGAGGACAGCACTTAGTACACTTAAAATGATTTTCACATGGCCATACCCCATCCGGAGTATCAAGCACCTTGAGCCGTTCTTCAAGCCCCCTGTCACGGGAATCTGCGTTGAAACGAAAAGCTTGGGCGATGGCAGCCGGACCCAGGAAGTTCGTATTCTCCTCCAAGATCGGACACGCTGAATAGCACGAAGCGCAGAGAATGCAGTTTGTGGTATCATCGAACACCATACGCTCATCCTGAGACTGCACCCGTTCACCCTTGTCAATCTTCTCATCATTAATTAGAAAGGGCTTCACCTTTTTGTATTTCTCAAAGAAATCCTCCTGGTCAACAATTAGGTCACGTTGTACCGGAAGATATCTCAGTGGTTCCACAGTTACCGTGTCACCCTCTTTATCAACGACCTCTTTTACCAGTGTCTTGCACGCCAGGCTATCTGTACCATTAATTCGCATCGCATCAGAACCACATACACCATGGGCACAACTTTTGCGAAAGCCAAGACTGCCATCCTGAAACCGTTTGATGGTCATTAACGCATCCAGTAAACGTTCGTTTGGGTCGGCCTCAACAGTGAATTCCTGGAAATAAGGTTTTTCATCTGTATCAGGATTAAAGCGCTGTATTTTTAAAATTATATTCATAACGGCTCCTCACGATCAATAGGTGCGCGGTTTAGGTTCCCAGATCGATGTATCAACTTCTTTGTAGTCGACACGTACACTATCTCCTTCCAAATAGCTCAGTGAATGCATCAAAAAGTCGTCATCATCCCGCTCGGTAAAATCTTCCCTGCTGTGGGCGCCTCGGCTCTCTTTGCGCTCTAATGCCGAAACTGCAGTAAGCAATGAAAGATCAAGCAGATTTCCAAGCTCAATCACCTCCAGAAGATCGGTGTTAAAGGTGGAACTGGTATCTTGAACGCGTACATCCTGATAACGCTTGCGCAACAGTTGAATCTCATCAACCGCTTTTTGCATCTGCTCTTCATTACGATAGATGCCAACCTTTTCCATCATAACTGTCTGCATTTCATCGGTGATATGGCCTCCATGCGGCCCTTCTTTGCCATCGGTCAACCGAGTTATCCAGGAGCGGGCATCATCTACGGCACTTTCATTCACCGTGGGCTGATTTGCTTTTTTGACATATTCTGCGATGTGCTGGCCGGCACGACGGCCGAAAACCACCAGATCAAGCAGGCTGTTAGTGCCCAGACGATTTGCTCCATGAACAGAGACACAGGCACACTCACCGGCAGCATACAAACCATTGACAACTGTACCCTTACTATCCAGAATCACCCGGCCTTGTACATCGGTAGGTATGCCACCCATGGCATAATGTGCAGTTGGCAATACCGGAATAGGATC
>CAZWVC010000478.1:0-3125 GCA_964637245.1 uncultured Desulfocapsaceae bacterium | reverse complement strand
CTGGGCACAGTCCAATTTGTTTTTTCCGTTGTAAATAATAAAAAGAGAACCGAGAATTGGTTTATGAGCCATATTTTTCACTATATAGCGCTTCCAGTTGATTGAGGTGTTTCTCTTCCATCCATTTTTCATACAGCTCAAAGTCACAAAAATCACAGGCGTAAACGGTTTTTTCGCACTCAATTTCCTTTTCTTTATAGGTAACGGTTACCTTCTTGGTTTTTAGCTTCATGGGGCCATGAGCAAAATTATTATGACACTCTCTCACAATGCAAATCTCCTTAAAAGATGGTTTTTGAGAATATACTTGAGAATATAAATCCTTTCCAGTGATTAAATCCTCAAGTATATAGATCCTGGTAATAGGATTACAGAGAAAACGTTATGCGAAGCTTGCCCATTATAGAAATAAAGTGACTACGGTGATATTGCATGACTAATTAAGTTTTAATTATATTATTAAAAACAGATAATTAAACAATATCAATTTCTGACCCTCGTTGTTTTGTAACAATTTGAATACAGCTATAAGTTATGTTGTCTATGGAACATGAAGTGTTTTCCATTTTGGGCTTTCAGAGTATTGTCGAATTCAATATTCAGTCACTTTTCTCTTGCTCGAAAACTTGATATTGACTCAAAAATTGAGGTGTCTGGAAGTAAATGGGTAATTACACTTACATAATGATTTTCGGTAGATTACGGTAATGGTAGTTTGAGTAAATGCGGAAGAAAAAAACAATCAGTAGGCCGGCGATAATTATTGCAGCTTTTGGTAGCAGCAGAAGAGGTAAAAAGGCTCTTGATCAATACAATGCAGAGGTTACTGAAAAGTATCCTGGCTATGCCATCTATTGGGCATTTACCTCAGCAATAATTAGAAAAAAAACAGGTAACCCCGGGTTGAGCGAGACCCTGGCGGCGGTGGCTGAAAATGGATACGCCACAGTGGCAGTTTTGCCCCTCCAGATTTTTCCAGGATCCGAGTACCGTAAAATCAAGGATACTGCAACGTGCTTTCCCGGAATAAAGGCAGCAGTTGGTGAAACGTTGATGCATCGCAGCTCATATTTCTCAGAGGTGCTGAAAATTGTGGAAAAAGATTTTCTCCAACCGAGTGAAGGTCTCAACCTGATTGCCCTGCATGGCACGCCAAGTATTGATGATCCTGTTAATTCCATCTATCTTGGCCTTGAAAAGCATCTGGGTGAAAGATATGAAAATGTATTCGCAACTTCTTTGGAGGGTTTACCCAATCGCAATGCAGTGTTTCAGGAAATTTCTGAGCTAAAGCATGTCAACGAAAAACGCCGTATCCGGATAATACCATTCATGTATACAGCTGGTATGCACGTTGAAGAAGATCTCATGGGAGGGCCAAATAGCTGGAAAAACCAGCTTTCCCAGAAAGGATTTTCCGTTGAATGTCTCACTGTGCAAATGGATGGGGAGAAATTCTTTAAAAGTCTTGCCTCTTATACCCATATACAGCAGATCTTTCTCCAAAGGCTGGCACGCACAGTCAAGCTAGCTGAAGGGTTCTGATTTTCAACCATTAATGTCAAGAAAGTACGTTGACTGGGTCAGCAAGCTATAGCCATCCAACTCTTCTTACCCCTGTTATTTTAATAAAATATAATTTGCTGGTGCCACTGTTGTTGTCTTTTTCTTAATATCAAAACTAAAGGCGACTACCACCGGCGGGTTGCTGTAGGTTCCCTGCAAGCGATCAGCTTTCTGTATCGTAAGATAGAGAAGTCCAGAGCCTGGATCGTAGGTGCCACCACCAAAGCTGTTTGTGGCAAAGGGTGTGGGGAATTCGCCGTAACTATATGGCCTGACGGCGTAGCTGTTTTTCTTGCCATTTTTTACCGCTACAAGATCATTTACATCCCAAAGCCAGTAATAATGGTAGTAATCCGCAGCATCATTGGCACAGTAGCCGCCACAGAGATTGCCATTATTTTGGGTACATTTGTAGCAGACTCCACTGGAGTGGCCACCAGATTGACCGATTGTCAGATAAGTGCGGGTACCTGGAACGATAAAACCATAGACTACTCTGGAAAGATGCGTCCAGATATCGTTGGTCCTGGATGTATTAGAGAGATCCTGATGGAGAGGGTGAGCAAGGCTGAAATCTAGCAGTTTGGTGGTTGGTACAGGTTCTGGGATGGGTGAAACAGCTGTCAGTTTGGTGTGGTTAAAAGAAAAAGCTGAAGGGCCCACACTTGTTCTTGAAATTATAGGAATTCCGCTCGATTGGCCTGTAATGTGGTTACCACCGAGGATGTTTTTCCAACCACCGGGAATAGGGGATATCCAGCCAGAAGTATGTCCTGCACCACCTGCAAAGGATGCAAAACCGTCAACCGTGCAGGAACCCAGGTTGTTTGAATTTCTGGCAATCAGGGTGGTTTGGCTGTTATCACCTGGTGCATCATAATATTCATAGGCATTGATAATCAATTGCTCCGAACTGGTGGTTTTAATATACTCCATTCCCCCTATTCGATCCAATGACTGCGGGTTTCCATCCGTGGCACGGTTAAGAACCGGGGTAAAGCTCTGCAGCGGTGGACCTGCCATGGGGAGATTTGCAATATTTGCACTTTTTCCCAACTTTGGAATTGCAAATTCTGCTATGTTCTGATGATGAGCATGACCGACGATAAAGATAGATTTATTAGTAGGGTTGTATTCAATGGGGCCTTGAGAGTAGTTGAGACTTGAGGAACCAAACGTTGCTGCGGGTAGGCGAAAAGCCCCCTCATATTTAATATTGGAAAGCCGCAGTAATGGCAGATCATCCGCCAGCGCAGGCAGTATGCTGGAGTGAAAGAAAACGCTGAAGAGAACTACTATGTATCTAACCTTTTTCATTAATTAATTCTCCCATAACATTGATTTGACTGCTGTAGAAATGGCTATTAACCCGGATATTTCACGAGTCTGAAAGGTTTATGGCTTAGGCATCGAGGGTGAAGCTGTAGTTTTCTACCGCGAACTCTCGCTAACGAAGGCCATGGGCCTTTCAGGCTCGCCCGAAGGGTGAATAATATTGGCAATAGTGGACAGCACACTTTGTATTGCCAGAAATTGCCCTTGTGATACTCGTAATGTGT
>CAZWVC010000477.1:0-3129 GCA_964637245.1 uncultured Desulfocapsaceae bacterium | reverse complement strand
GGCATGCCTTAAAGGTTGGATTTGCCAATGAGATTGGCAATATTTGTAAAGAAATCGGAACCGATGGACACCGGGTAATGGACATATTTTGTCAGGATACCAAGTTAAATATCTCCCCAAATTATCTCAAGCCAGGTTTTGCCTTTGGCGGCTCCTGCCTACCTAAAGATTTACGGGCATTAACCTACAAAGGAAAAAACCTCGATTTGGATCTTCCCATACTCAACGCCATCCTACCAAGCAATAAGCTACAGATTGAAAAAGGCCTGCAGATGATTATGCGGCAGGGGAGTAAAAAAATTGGGGTTTTAGGATTTAGCTTCAAGGCAGGCACAGATGATTTACGTGAAAGCCCAATGGTTGAGGTAATAGAACATCTCCTCGGTAAAGGACATGACGTCAAAATATATGACAAAAACGTTAATCTAGCAAAACTGATTGGAGCAAATAAAGATTATATTCTCAACCACATACCACATATTTCCAAAATGATGGTTGATAGTATTGAAGAAGTTATTGATCATGCGGATACCATTGTGATTGGTAACTCTTCCTCAGAATTTCGAGAGATCTTGACAATGATCAAAGACCATCAAAAGGTGATTGATCTTGTACGTATCAGTAAAAAGTCAATTGGTGTGGAGAGCTACCATGGGATCTGTTGGTAAGAAACCTCGGGTTCTGATCATAATCGAGAATCTACCTGCACCATTTGATCGGAGAGTGTGGCAGGAGGCCACAACTCTGCGCGATGCCGGGTATGGGGTTGTCATTGCCTGCCCCACGGGTAAAGGTTATGAGAAAAAATATGAAACGGTTGCGGATATTCCCATCTATAGGTATACATTGCCCACAGAGGGATCTGGAGCCCTGGGCTATCTTGTAGAGTATTCTGCTGCTCTGTTTTTTCAGTTTTATATTGCATTCAGGGTTTACTTTGGCCCGGGCTTTGATGCAATTCATGCCTGCAATCCTCCAGATAATATTTTTTTAATCGGAGGTTTCTTCAAATTGTTTTTCCGCAAGAAATTTCTCTTTGATCACCATGACATCAACCCGGAGTTGTATGAAGCGAAATTTGGTCGGCGTGATTTCTTCTACAAGGTGATGCTTGCCTGGGAGAGATGGACATTCATGACGGCTGATGTATCCATTGCCACGAATGAATCCTATAAGAAAATTGCAATTGAACGCGGTAAGATGACACCAGAGAAAGTTTATGTGGTAAGGAGCGGCCCACAGCTTGAACGTCTTAAAAGAGTTCCCCCGGTTGCCCACTTAAAACAGGGTCGCAGGTTTCTGGTGGGGTATGTCGGGGTAATGGGAGCTCAGGAAGGAATAGACTATCTGCTCAAAGCGGTGGAGCATATTGTTAAGAAGCTGGGGAGAGATGATATACATTTTGGTCTAGTTGGTGGCGGAACAGACCTGGAAGCTATGAAAAAATATGCTGCCCAGCTGGGGATCGATGAATATGTAACCTTTACCGGCCGTGTGCCCGATCAAGAATTGCTTGAGATGCTCAACACTGCAGATATTTGTGTAAATCCAGATGTTGCCAATGCGATGAATGACAAGTCGACTATGAACAAGATTATGGAATACATGGCTCTAGGCAAGCCGATTGTTCAGTTTGACTTAAAAGAAGGTCGCTTTTCAGCCCAGCAGGCCTCGTTATACGCTGATAAAAATGACTGGGTGGATATGGCAGTAAAGATTGTAGAACTCCTTGATAATCCTGACAAACGAAAAGAGATGGGGGAATTCGGTAGAAATCGGGTGATTAATGAGCTGGAATGGCAATACGAGGCTCCCAAGCTGCTGCAGGCTTATGAAGATTTATTCAGTTGTAGCTGAGCAGAAAATTCAAATATGCATTTAACTGCCGATTAAATACCTCGAATACTTACCAAATATTTTTTTAAAACCATAAACCGAATAGGATGTAAAAGTAACTATGGCGACAGTGAATATAGTGTACTCAAAAAGACCTCCTTCAAAAAGATGTCCGGTTTTAGATTTATATAATAGCTTAACGACACTTATGTAATAGCTGTGAATAAAGTACATCCCAAAACTCATATTGGCTAAAAAAGAAAAGCTGTTCTTAAATATATGATCAAAATTATACAATAAGGATATAAAGAAGGTACATAGAACCAACTTCTCTACATAACCTTTGACCTCATAAACACCAAAGTAGCTGAGGAGATAAAAACAAAAAACAAGACATATTGAAAAACAAAGATAAGCGTTTTTTGACAGCACCCGCATTGTCTGTTCCTTATATCTCGAAAAATACATTCCGATCACGAAAACCGACAGAAAATGCATAAAATTGATGTGGGGATATTGCCCTCTGTTAATTATAAACGACGTTAAAACCAGTAGAGGAAGGAGCCAATATAGCTTTTTACTCCTGTCAAGCATAACGAGAAACGGAGAAATCAAATAAAATATAAAAATCATTGGCATGAACCAATAGGGTGCCAAATGGTGCCCTGTTAGATAGAATACAGATATCAATGCCGGTTTTGACAGAGTGTAATACCAATCCGCCACTTCCCACCTTTGAGTAAACCAGACAAAGTAAATAATCGCTGGTATCGAACACAAAATATAAGGCAAAACCACGAATCTAAGCTTGGTGTAAAGATACTTTTTCACCTCATATTTGTCTGAAAGATGCTGAAATAAATATCCCCCGATGAATACAAACAGCACAGAACCGTTGTTAAGTAAAACAAACAATGCCTTTTCAATCTGAGGTGATTTTGACCAATCAAAAGCAGAAACAGTATGGATGATCATTATATAAAGAATAGCTATACCACGGAAATTATGAATATAATTTAAATAATTTTTCTGTGTTTGGGCTCCGTTTATTTGGTGGTTCAAGGTAGATGCCATTGTCCAATTTTTTTGTTTTAGTAGTTTTAGCTAGCTTAATTATACTGAACCCATCCTAACCAGATTGTGAGCCCTTTTTGGGTATAACAGTCAGCTTCCCGCATTACGGTTAAATCTAAAGTACCAATCATACCGTTTACTCATAGAGTTTTTAGAGCAGGATCTCTGCTCTTGTCAACTTAAATATACAAACACATTGATTCCCTGGATTTAATAGAG
>CAZWVC010000476.1:0-3159 GCA_964637245.1 uncultured Desulfocapsaceae bacterium | reverse complement strand
ACCATTTTGATCGATATCTTTGTTATGCTCAAAATTTTATCCTCGGAGGTAAGCGTAGACTCCGAAATCCTGAGTTTTAGGATAGAAACTAACTAGCTTTCATTTTGAGCTGAAAAAACTGGTGGGTTATCAAAAAATATTGGGTATTTCGCAACAGTGTGGATGTAAAGATATACCACAGTGTTGAAATAACACAGTTAATGCGAGAAGAATAAAAGAAGGTAAGATATGACGGTTTATGCCGCTCTTGGTGCGGTTGAACAAGGTTTGGTATACGGCATTATGGTCATTGGTGTCTATCTTACCTTTAGAATCCTGGATTTTCCGGATTTAACAGTTGATGGCAGTTTGCCGCTAGGCGCATCCATTTCAGCAGTCGCCATAACTAGTGGCATTAATCCCTATGTATCCCTGCTGCTGGCACTGTTGGGTGGATTTGTAGCGGGTATGATCACCGCAATACTGAACACAAAGTTCAAAATACTGCACCTGCTTGCTTCCATTCTGACGATGATTGCTCTCTACTCCATTAATATTCGTATTATGGGTGGACCAAATATTGCGCTTCTGGGAACCAAAACCGTTTTTGACGCCCTGATTTCTCAAGGCGTTCCAAGTCAATATGCCGGTATTGTGGTATTTGGTGTTTTTGCCTTAAGCGTTACAGCCTTTATCGTCTGGTTTCTTAAAACTGAGCTTGGCATGGCACTCCTGGCAACTGGCGATAATCCAAAGATGATAACCAGCCTGGGGGTTAATACGCATACAGTCATTATCCTTGGTGTAGGCTTATCCAACGGTCTAGTTGCCCTGAGTGGTGCTTTAATTGCACAAAACCAGGGGGCTGCTGATGTCGGTATGGGGATAGGTACAATTATCGCAGGTCTTGCCTCTGTGATAATCGGTGAGACAATTTTTGGCCATGGTAGCATTGCCAGAGCATTTGTGGCGGCTTTACTTGGTTCTGTTGTTTACCGTTTGGCGATTGCCCTGGCGCTGGGATTGGAATTTGGTGATTTTTCTTTCAACCCAAGTGATTTAAATCTCATAACTGCGATATTGGTAATCATCGCTCTTGTCGCCCCAAATATAAAAAAGAAAGTGGTGGCCCGATGATTTCTCTGGAGAATTGTAACAAATATTTCCACAAAGGCAGTGTGAATGAGGTTTTTGCCCTCAATAATATCAATTTGAGCATCAAGGAAGGTGATTTTATCTCGATTATCGGTTCCAATGGTGCTGGAAAATCGACCCTGCTGAACTCCATTGCCGGCACCTTTTTTCTTGACGCCGGCAAGATTCTCATCAATGAAAAGGATGTTACAGGATGGCAGGAGTATAAAAGGGCCAAACTGATCTCCCGAGTTTTCCAGGACCCACTTCTGGGTACCTGCCCATCAGCAACAATTGAACAGAACATGGCACTAGCCAAAAAAAGGGGACAATGGCGTGGTTTTTCTCGAGGAGTGAAGATCAAGGATAGAGAGGGGTTTCGGGAAAAACTGAAGATGCTGGGGCTGGGGCTGGAAAACCGGTTGACAGACAGGGTTGGTTTGCTCTCAGGTGGTCAAAGGCAGGCGCTTACCATGCTCATGGCCACTATGATACGACCTGAAGTATTGCTGCTTGATGAACACATTGCAGCACTTGATCCTAAAACTGCCAATCAGATCCTGAAACTCACTGAAGAAATAGTGGGTGAGCAAAAACTCACAACCCTGATGATCACCCATAATATGAAACATGCTATTCAATTTGGTAATCGCCTCATCATGTTGCATCAGGGAAGAATCATCTCCGATGTAGCAGGAAAGGAGAAAAAAACACTCACAGTAGATGATCTTCTCCAAAAATTTTACGCCTCCTCCGATGAAGAGCTGGTCTCCGATTCCATGCTGCTTGCATAACCAGATAAAGAGCCAGATGTTATCCCTCATTTTTTCTTAACTAACATCTATATGTTCCTATTGATGGAATAGTCTATCGTGTTGATCTCTCCTATATTAATATTTGCACTTTACTGGCTTAATTTGTAACTTTTGGTTTCAAGCCCGTTGCTAACCAGCCATATACCACATATAGGAGATGATGATTAAGTTACTCGTTGAAATATAAGTAATAAAGTACTGAAAGATGAGTTATGTATTGATATTTAAAGAGGAAATTCCCGGTAGAGGCAAACTCACAGCTTTCTCCGTTTCAATGTAGCTTCTTATTGTATGTTAGCCATAATTATACTCTATTTTTTAAGTGCAATGCTGCTGATGGTCTATGGGATAAACGCCCATATTCTCATCCAACTTTTCAATAGACGCTTTCCCAAATTCATTGAGTTGGAGAGAGCGTTTTTGCAAAACTATTATAGCGAAAATATTGCTGCAACTGACACTTCTGCAGAGCAAAAGCTGCCGACTGTCACCACCCAATTACCTGTTTATAATGAAATTAACGTAGTTGAGCGGCTTATTGATGCTGTTGCAGCGTTTGAATATCCTGTGGGGAGACATGAAATTCAAATTCTAGATGATTCCACCGATGAGTCACGTCAAATTATTGCAGCAAAAGTAGAAATGCTCAGGAGCCAAGGTGTAAATATACACCATATTACCAGAGACAATAGAGATGGTTATAAAGCTGGGGCTCTGCGTAACGGGCTTAAGCATGCTACGGGAGAATTTGTGGCCATCTTTGATGCTGATTTTTCTCCTCCTGCTGATTTTCTGCTTCGATCCGTACCATTTTTTCACAACAGGCCTCAACTTGCACTTGTGCAGGCACGTTGGGGGCATTTGAATGAAAAAGAGAGCTTGATTACCAGATTGCAGGCGATTGGTATCAATGCTCATTTTATGATAGAGCAGGCAGCCCGCAGTGCGAATAACCTCTTTTTAAACTTTAATGGAACTGCAGGAGTTATGCGGAAAAAGGCTATCATTGATGCTGGTAACTGGCAGGGAGACACCTTAACCGAGGATATGGATCTGTCCTATCGCCTCCAGTTACATGGTTGGCAGTGTTACTTTCTTGCCGACCTCGTCGCTCCAGCTGAAATTCCAAGTAACTTAAACGGCTTTAAAAGTCAGCAATTTCGCTGGGCCAAGGGATCAACTCAAACAGCATTAAAGCTGATGAATGAGGTACTACGTTCATCTGCTACAC
>CAZWVC010000475.1:0-3175 GCA_964637245.1 uncultured Desulfocapsaceae bacterium | reverse complement strand
TGAACGACGAAGTAGTCAAACAATGGTGCGAAAACATTTCCTAATAATATTGCAAGCATTACCCCTTCAGGATAAGCTGGATTTGCGACTCGAATGAGGATTGCAAGTACCCCAATGAGGATACCATACATCCATTGGCCAGCTGGAGTGTGAGCAGCAGATACCGGGTCGGTGGCCATGAATACCAGTCCAAATGCGAAGCCTCCAAGTATCATTTGATAATGTGGTGGTATGCCGGTAAGTGGATTTGTTGGATCACCGAAGTAAAAAAAGATGAAGCTGCATGCCAGTCCGCCAATCAGCATTGATAGCATTATTCTCCAAGATGCAATTCCGGTAACCAAGAGTAGAGCAGCACCGAGCAGGCACGCCAGGGCTGAGGTCTCACCCATTGATCCCGGTATATTCCCCATAAAAGCTTGCATCCAGGTAAATTCGACATTTTGCATTGCTTCTGTTGCTGAGGCAGCTTGATTCACTTGCGCTAATGGTGTTGCTGCACTAACACCGTCAACAGCAACCCATACTTCGTTGCCGGACATTTGTGCTGGATAAGCGAAATAGATAAAGGCTCGAGAGGCAAGAGCTGGATTCATGAAATTCATTCCCACACCGCCAAAAACCTCTTTGGCAAGCACCACCCCGAAACTTATGCCCACGGCCGCCTGCCAGAGTGGTATAGTAGCGGGGAGTGTAAGGGGGAAGAGTAGGCTGGTCACCAACAAAGCCTCGGATATCTCATGGCCGCGAATGAGATTAAACAACACCTCCCAGAAACTACCTACGACTACAACAACAATATATACCGGTAGAAAATACAATGCACCATGGGTAAAATTTGAAACAAAGCTCTGTGAAGAGCAGCCTATTAGTGCCATTATATCGCCTCGCCAACCGGGAGGAATTGTCATTCCCAGAGACTCAACGGTAAGATTAGCTTGGTAACCGGTGTTCCACATTGCCATAAGGGTGCAGGGGATAAGGGATATTATAACCGTTATCATTATACGCTTATAATCGATGGCATCGCGGACATGCGGGGCAGTTTTGGTTTTACCACTGGCGCCAAAGAGAAATGAATCGGTGGCTTCAAATAGCGGATAATATTTTTCTAACTTCCCACCCTTAAGAAAAAGAGGTTCAATTTTTTGGAAGAATTCATCTACAATTTTCATGGTTTGTTTGGCCGTAAGTTTCAGAAATATTTTAGAAAGTCTTTAACCGCCTTGTTCAATTTCAGTGAGTAATTCGCGCAACATCGGGGCAAAATCATTTTTTCCCGGGCAGACATAGGAGAGCAAGGCAACATCCTCCTCGATCAGCTCCAAAGCGCCAAGGGCACTGGCTTTATCCGTATTCAATGCGGATATGCTTTTAAGCAGGGTGAGTGGTTCAATATCCAGGGGCATCACTTGGTGATAGCTGTCGATGGGATATATGGCCCGCTTGCCTCCCCACAGGGCAGTGTTCATGGCGAATTTTCGGGCTCGGTCAAGTGCTGAAGTAAATGCACTTTTAATCGAATGACGGTCACCACCTGGGTTGGCCCAGCCAAAAAGGGCTCTGCCGCTGCCTTCATGGAGAACAGAAATCTGATTGTGATATCGGCCCACGAACTGGTGAAAGTCTTTAACCTGTCTGCCGTCTAAAACAGAACCAGAGAGTATACGTACCGGACTCGAGATTATCCTGCCCGAGCAGATCTGTTGTATATCTGCTCCGATTCTGGTTTGTACAAGTGTGGGCTCAACTACTCCCGGGCCGGATATGGCAACAATTCTGTTGGTTTTAAGTCGACCTGTTCGGAAAAGATGCCCAATGGCAATGACATCCTGACAATCTAAATGCCAGGCAAACCTGTTTTCCATAACCGGGTCCAAAAAGTGGATGTGTGTTGATGGCAGTCCGGCGGGGTGTGGACCAATAAACTCGGCAGCTTCTATCTTGCCCAGATCGATATCCTTCAGCATTTCGATACTGGTTACACATATATACTTGGGCGACTCAATAAGTAGTTCTATAATTCTGAGACCCAGGTTGAATTCTTCTCTGTTCGCTTCGATAATAACCACCGGATCAGCAGCAAGTGGTCTGGAATCCATGGCCGTGATAAAGAGCGAAGCGGGGGTGGAATCAATTGGCGGTATTTTACCGTAGGGTCGGGTCCTGAAGCTTGTCCATGATCCCGATTTAATCAGAATTGAGCGGATTGTATCTGCTTCATATTCCGGAGCTGGTGTGGCACTTGGGTCGAGGAACTCAATGAATTCGTCTTCTTCTCCATCGATAATGATAGTTTCGAATTTCCTCTTTGCCCCCCGGTTGATGGAATGGACCTTACCCGTTGCTGGTGAGGTAAAAAGAACCCCAGTATTGATTTTATCGCGGAAGAGCAGTTGACCGGTCTTGACGTGATCCCCTTCTGCTACTTCCATGGTGGGTTTCATCCCGATATAGTCGTCTCCAGTGATGGCAACTTTATTGACGATTACCTCACCTTCGATAATTTGTTGTGGTTCACCAGTAATAGGAACATCAAGTCCTTTTTTAAGCTCGATTCTTTTCATATTAACTGAAAAAGTCCTTAGTTGTGTAAGTTGAGAGATCTTTGCCGATCAAAAAACCCCCGCAGCCGGAAAGAGAATCAAGTAGGTTTATTGATCTCTTTGGTCCCATGACCATTGCTGAGGTTGCCAGACCATCGGCCATGGCAACAGTAGGAGCCAGAATGCTGCAGCTCGCCAATTCTGGCGGAGAAATTCCCGTTGCAGGATTGATGATATGGTGATAGTTGCGATCTTCAGTAAATGATTGCATATAGTCGCCGGATGTAGCAATAGCTTTATCCTGCAGTTTGACGATAAATTGCTTGCCCCCTTTATCAGGCCGGGGATTTTGAATGGCTATGGTCCAGGGAGAACCGTCTTTTTTAGTACCGGTTACCATCAAGTCCCCACCTGCTTCGATGCATACATTGCCAAAACCAATTTCATTTATCACTCTCACTCCTTCATCAACAACATAACCTTTACCAATGCCGTCCAGAGTAATCCCCATACCTGGTTTGGTATACCGTATATTGTTGCCTTCGATGATTACCTTTCGATGGTCAACCAAGGCAAGGGCTTTGTTGATTTCTTCCTGTGACGGTAATGGTCCTCCAGCTTTGACATGC
>CAZWVC010000474.1:0-3179 GCA_964637245.1 uncultured Desulfocapsaceae bacterium | reverse complement strand
TTATCTTCAAAGTAACCCACTTGATCTGAGCAATCCTGTAATCATAATTGCTGACAAAACGCGCCTCTGTGGCTATGCAATTTATCTTCCGCTACTGGTGAAAGTTCTTGAAGAATTCGGGATGTCTCAAACATCCCTACGCTTTATCATCGCCTATGGGACCCATCCACGCCAGAGCGATGAGGAGTGTCTGGAAAATTATGGGGAATTATATGCCACACACTCTTTCATCCACCACGACTGCAGCAATCGGGATAATTTTGTTGAATTCGGCACGACATCGCGTGGCACCCCAATACGTATTCGCAAAGATATTAGCCAAGCGAGTTGTGTAATTACCATGGGGGCCATCTGTCATCATTATTTTGCAGGGTATGGAGGTGGTCGCAAACTTATTTTTCCAGGTTGCGGAGAACGTGAGGCGATATATGCCAATCATTGGCTTTTCCTCGATAAAACCACAAAGCGTCTTAGTACAAACTGTCAACCTGGCATATTGGACAATCCTTTAGCCGAAGACCTCTTTGATATATCCCATAAGAAAGAGGCAGACTTTGCTATCCATGGGATCATGAACGCACATGGCGAGCTGTGCGATATTGTTGTGGGATCTGGCACTGAAACTTATAGACAAGCCTGCTCCATGCATGCGAGCTACTGCGAGACTGTAGCTCCACAGGCTCAATTGGTCGTTGCTTCCTGCGGTGGATATCCAAAGGATATCAACTTTATCCAAAGCCATAAAGCTCTACACAACGCATCAATGTTTGTCGAAGACGGCGGAACTCTTTTGCTTTTCAGCGAATGTAGAGATGGTGTTGGCTCAACTACATTTCTGCCATGGTTTGCAGTCGGTGGTTTTTCTCAAGCTTTTACCCAACTTCTCGCAAATTACCAAGGCAATGGTGGAACAGCATTGGCCATGATGAGCAAAACGCAGAGGATTCATATCATTCTGGTAACAGAACTCAATCAGAATATTTGTGGTCAGATGGGTGTAGAAAAATGGAATGTGGCCCAAGCATTGAACTATATTACTAATGTAAATACGCCTGTCTCTTTTATTCCCAATGCCAGCCTGCTTGTAAAGAAACAGTCTCCTGTATCTGCAGTCTAAACAGTTTCCGGTCTACTGAAAGAGGATGAAGAGCACACAATCGCAGATTTCATCAAAAAAAGGTTGGCGATTTGTTACCAGCAGGTCATCCTACACCACTCTACTACTCAGCATAGTCATCCTTATAATTTGGCAAATTGCCGAATTCACCGAAAAAAGAAGCTTACAAACTCTTGAGCGCACCGGTTCCCTGCGGGTAAATCTGTATGCCGGATCATTGCGTGACACACTGCTTAATTATCGTCATCACCCCTATGGGCAGCACCAAGAACATCAGCAACATCTTGATAGCTTCCATCCGAAAATTATCGATTTTGGTTGAAATCGAGAAAGACTAAAATTTTGCTCCAGGTATATGATTAATATTCCGAGGATAAACTTTTGAGCATAACGAAGATATCTTTAAGATATCTGTCACAAGGGTAGTTTTGGGCAGAAACCAGATCGCTCTTTGCCTACTGGGCTTTTCAATAGTTGTCTAGCGCGTTAATATTAAAAAGATTGATCATCTGCACCTCTTCGGCTACTCTATACTACCAGAAAAAGTCACCTCTCAGATCCGTTCCAGGATCCGCTCTTTATTTAATTAAACAGGAGATCCTATGCTTAATTTTCACCTTTCTCAGGAACAGTTGGTCATCCAGAAAAAAGCACGCCAGTTCGCCTTAAAAGAGGTTTTGCCTGTGGCATGGTATTATGATAGAGAAAATAAAACTCCCATGCCCGTGTTGGAAAAAGCATATAAGGAAGGTCTCATTGCCGCCGACATCCCAAAAAAATATGACGGACACGGAATTACCCTTGTTGAATCGGCAATTATCACCGAAGAGATCTCTGCTGCATGTGCTGGCCTGGCTACCTCGATATTTGACAGTTCATTGGGTATGGAGCCTCTTCTCCTGTCCACCAATGAAGAGGCGAAACAAAAGTATCTTCCCAAAATTGCCAAGGATTTTAAATTTGCATCCTTTGCCACCTCCGAGCCGATGATGGGGTCTGATGTGGCGGGCATCCGCTGTCAGGCTACCGCAGACGGAGAAGACTTTATTCTCAATGGCACGAAGTACTGGATTACCAATGGTGGCATTGCCGACTATATATCTGTATTTGCAACGGTTGACCCGAAGTCGAGGCATAAAGGCATCTGTGCCTTCTTTATTGAAGCTGACTGGGAAGGAGTTTCCATTGGTAAAACCATTCCTAAAATGGGACAACGTTGTTCAAATACCGTTGGTATTAACCTGAAGGATGTTCGAGTACCGAAAGAAAACGTAATAGCAATGCCCGGTGAAGGTTTCGTTTTAGCAATGAAGACTTTTGCGAGAACTCGCCCTATCATTGGCTCTTTTGGAGTGGGGGCCGCCCGGGCCGCCCTTGAATATGCGCTTGATTATGCCAAAAAACGAAGAGCTTTTGGTATGCCGATCAAAGATTTCCAGGCAATCCAGTTCAAGCTTGCTGAGATGTTTCAACAGGTTGAGACCTCACGCTTGCTTACCTTGAAAGCAGCCTGGGACTCAGATCAGGGTTATGACAACACTGTCAGTGCCTCGACAGCTAAGTTATACTCATCTGAAACCGCGCTGGAGGTTGTGAATCAGGCACTGCAAATTTTTGCTGGGTATGGGTATACCAAAATGTTCCCTATTGAAAAGATCCTGCGAGATGTTCGCTTATTCAGTATCTATGAAGGCACCAGTGAGATTCAGCGGGTTATCCTCTCAAATTACCTGCTCAATGATTATCAGCCCAGCCTACCAAAACTGGAGGATTTGGCACTCCACCGCCTACATGATCCGCTTGATCCCCAATCCCCAGCCAATACAGAAAAAGTCTGGCGCTGCCGAATCTGCGGCCATGTTCACTATGGCGATACTCCGCCAAACGAATGTCCATATTGCTTTTTTCCCAATACAGCTTTTAAAGAAATAGAGAATTAATTTTGAAATTACAGGACCAGTTTTAGCCCGGATTTCTCATGAACATTGTGTTGAATTTTAAAAAATATATCGATATTCCAGCTTTTTGGCTTCACATTTTCTACCTCCTCGAATCAACACAA
>CAZWVC010000473.1:0-3193 GCA_964637245.1 uncultured Desulfocapsaceae bacterium | reverse complement strand
ACGGTGATAAAGCCAATCCGTGGGTCACCGTCATACACCTCCCCCATCTTGTCGATCAGGGCAACGATGGCATCAATCAGCGTAGCATTGCTATAATCAGGAGACCAGCCACCGCCATATTCGGTATAACTTTGGCCACCGAGGCCACCATCAAGCAGAAACTGAGGCACACCGGTGGCTTTCGAAGGGTAATCAAGATAAACTCGAAAAACCGCTTGATTTCCCCGACTGGCTACCTCAGCTAATTTGGTCTCGAGTCCGCTGTTCAGCGTAAAGCTGTTCGGCCCGTTCATCAGATCCTTCATCGGTACATAAAACCACTCCAAGCTATGGGGGAAAGTAGTTTCCTGATTGAAATAGGGCATAAAACCCTTCAGTGGATTGTCCACCGGAGCCAGAGTCTTATCAACAGTCAGTATCGTTGTTTTGGGTTCTGCTGCTGCATGTCCCTCACTAAAGATGAGCATACTGGTTAAAAGCAGACACAGTGCAAAAAGCAAAGAGAGTTCACGACGTCTATGTAGAACACTCCAGCCAGGGTATAGTTTTGGGTACAACTGTTTGATCGAGTCTTTTTTCATGCCTTTCTCAATTCTTGTCGATTTTGGTAATAAGAAATTGCTTTGTATGTCATACCTAACTATCCCAGTTATTCCATATTCTGCTATTCTCCAATAATTTATCTCTTTTCCGCCACATTTAAAAACAAAAAGAGTGAATACGTCTTTCAATGATACTTGAAGGAGAATGTATTGGAAAAAATAACGAAGCACATGAATAAGGCAAGCTAATCAATATGAGGAGGTACAAACTAGAGAGAATATTTTTGAGAAGACAAAGCTCTAAAAAGTATAGTTTTTAAGCAATTTGAAATGCCATCTCACTTTTTAAATTTTGCTCTTAACTACTTTTCCAGCTTTTCGAAAGCTTGTCTGAATAAGTTTTAGCTCATGTGATAGTCTTGTTATTGTTGTTCTGAGTGATTGTCAGTGGAGGATTCTCTATTTTGTTCCTTAACAACAATAGCAGCTTGTGTTAACTCAATGTTTTTAAAAAGATACTTCATTGTAAAATCAATTTTTCTTTTTGTATCGATTTGACCGTGTTTATCTAAGAACAATAAATAATCTTTGATCTGTTCTTCGCTGTATTCCATCCGCAACGTATAATAATAAAGCCTTGTAGATTCTCTTCTTTTTTGCTCTTTAGGTTGTGAAATTATTTTTTTAATATATTCAGTAGTAGGTGGCGGCAAGAAATGAAAACCATAAACTTCGTCAGTGGAGTTGCTCTCTTTTTCAATCAAACTATCAATCTTTCTGTCAATCATATCTGCTAAGCGCGCACCATTCTCAAGATCAATAAAGTAATCCCCAAGAGCCCCGGCGACAAAACTAGCTGTCCAAAGATTTGTCCGTTCATTGACGATCAAAGCCCTCAAGAGATCACTAGCATGAGGAATTTCATGTTTCGAACTTCCAATTAACTTTGCAGTGCAAATCAAAATCATCTGATCCACCCTAGGATGTTCGTTTCTCTCCGCCATAAGGCGAAAAAGAATTTTATTCATACCGGGAATATAATCTTCTGAGGTGGTTATCGTTTCATAAATTTTTAATAGGTCGGTATAGCTAATAAATTGCTCCTCCTTATCTAGAAGTAGCATTAGATCGTGATAGATCTTATTTGGAACTATTTTTTCATTGCTAATAGCTTGATCTGACAAAGCTAAAGTCATAAGGTTTAATGAAACTACTAAAAGAAACTGAAAAAATATTTGCATGATATCACGACCTGAATCAAAATATACAACACGTAACAAGGGTGATAGAAGAAGGCCAAAGACCTTCCCTCCCCCCAAATATCTAATATTTGGCAGAAGGAAAGCGGTGCGACGAGTATCAGATTCAAATGGTAAATATTATACAGATCGTCGTAGGCCTCGCTTATCAGCCTTCATCATTTTCATAATAATAATGAGCATCTTTGATTACGGCTTCACTCTCACTCACCTGGAAAAAGATGCCATTGAATTAAACCCGCTTATGGCAATGGCAATAGAGGTTGGTGAGAGTTATTTTTTCTTACTCAAATATTTCATTACCTCTTTAGGGCTCTTTATCCTCTATCTATATAAAGATTTTTTTCCAACTAATAAAGTTGCCATTTCAATTTCCATTATATATTCAACACTTATCTTGTATCATATCTCAGGGTTCTATTCCATACCCAGCTAGAGCAATTATCATTCACCCATAACACTATAAATAACATGACCAGAAAACTGGTCAAAAAGAGAACCGTCGTTTTATCTGATAGTTTCTCAAGCAACGTAAACCCTTCCTCGAATGGTTTATCTAGTTAACGAAAGATTATCACTACCTATATTCCCATAGAAATGAACCTGCTATGGAATAGTGGACACTCGGTAAAGTCGTTGTTACAAAAACGACAGGAGGAAAACATGAGTGCTCAAAACGCCGTTAATTCATCATAATAGGTGTCAGCATGTGGAAGAAGCAGAGCAGGCTTTGTTTCATTAAATAGAAATTCATTTCAACAGACAGAGAAAACATTCTACCAATGGGTATAAATCACCTGCTCAATCTGAAATGGAGTGGTGGAAAGAAAGAAAAGCGGCATAAATTGGTCTCCACTCTTTTGTTGCAAGGTCTCCTCAAGATTAAGGAGAAGCTGCTGGTCAGAATTTCCGCCGCTCAACTCAACATCTCCGTTGAGAAACGATGACGGGGCAAACATTTTCCGGCACCTGTCCGCGCCACAGGGATTATCGCCGATGAAGGTACTGTTATCTGCTGCAGTCCTTATAAAGGCAATTGGTTAACTCTATAAAGCCTGCAAAATTGTTTGCCTCAAGGAGAAATGTCTTCTCCGTTATGTCATAGGCAAGAGGGCGCTTGATACCGCTTAAATCCAGTGGTGTCCATATGAGCAACGCCTGATCTGATGAAAGAGGTGCCCAGCGTTCAGTCCAGCCATCCTCTCCAGAGCCGTCATATTGGCCGTTGGCGTAAAAGGTGAGGCAGATTTCATTGTACAACGTATCGCACCAGGTCCCGATCAATTGCGGGGTCATCCTGCCAGGTGTACAATTGCTTTTCATGATTACCGGAACAAGCGCCTTATCCGCAGCATACGACACCCCAGCAATGAACAACGAAAACACAACGAG
>CAZWVC010000472.1:0-3194 GCA_964637245.1 uncultured Desulfocapsaceae bacterium | reverse complement strand
GAAGTAGTTTTAACCCACGAACCCGTGAGAATATCTTTTTCCAATTCATACACTCATCCGGTAATCATTGCTAATACCGTCACCCGAAACGGAGTCGAACCTTCGAGAGTGTGCATCAGTGATATAGACTCTAACGGTTTTACTATACAAATAGACGAGTTTGATTATCTTAATGGGAGCCATGTTGAAGAAACTGTCACCTATCTTGTAATTGAAAAAGGTACCTACCTCTTGGATGACGGCTCTGAAATCGAGGCTGGTCTGTTTGATACAAATTCTACTTCTCATATTAAGTATTCATTTGCGGGAGCGTTTTCACAAAAACCGGTACTTCTCACTTCTATCGTTACTTGTAATGAAAGCGATTCAGTAATCGGTCGCATACGAAAAATCACCACAGCAAGTTTTGAGTATAAACTGCAGGAACAGGAGGCAAATGCCAAGAGCCATGCAACGGAAACTGTAGCATATCTAGCCTGGACCCCTGGTTCCGGAACAACAAACGGTCTCCAGTTTGAAGTTGGCGTAACACCAGATAAAGTTACCCAAAAAACTTACTCAATAAATCTTGGAGAATCATATTCGGATCTTCCCTTCCACTTCGCTGGTATGCAAACCACCGATGGTGGTGATACCGGAGCAATTAAGATCACTAGTGCAGGAATGAGCGATATGAAAGTCATGGTTGAAGAAGAAGGTTCAAAAGATCCTGAGCTCAACCATACAACTGAAGTTGCTGGCTATCTTGTAATCTTACCACAGTAACAATCCACTGAATCAAGCCCTGGATTATCCCGGGGCTTGGTTTCAAAGATCACCTGTAATTCTTTTCTTGAAAAAGCTAAACCATCAATCCATAGTCTAATCTTTGCGTAGATACATTAAATTCCACGATTTTCTTACCTGGGATAGACAGTTTTCACAGGATTCTTATGGTAAGCTTTGCTTGGTTCACCTGCAATATAGATTCCCTCCAGATAGGATAACTTACGGGGAAGTTGTTGAACCATCCCTCGGCTGACAATAAAGGTAGCCGACTCACCAACCTGAAGTAATCCGCTGTTCTTCAGAGAAAAGAACTGAGTACCAATGCTGGATGCACATCTAAGCGCTTCAATTAGAGAATAGCCAGCTTTGCAGTAAAGTTTAATCTCCTCAACGATGGAGTCACCATGGATTATTCCACGGTTACCAGACCCACTCCCCAGAGCTACCTGCACTCCAATTTTTTTGGCTAACCGCAGCTGCTTTAGCTGGTTCTCCATTGCAGATTGGAAAAACATCTTATTCTCTCCTACAAACCCTTCACAACCTGTCTTGGCCAGCAGTAATGATGGAATCCAGAGCACTCCAGCATTCGCCATTTTCTCTAGATTCTGTTCACCCATGAAATAACCCTGTTCAATAGCACTACATCCAGATCGCAAAGCTTCCTGCACTGCAACCTTGCCGTTGGCAACAACTACACTTTTCTGGTTGCTATTATTTTTTATACGCTCTGCTAATTCACCTGCAGGGTGTACGGGCACATAATGTGTTTTAATTGCCCCTTCCTCAACACTTTCAGAGTTCATAACTCGCAAATAATCTTTACCTTCTTTGAGATTTTCACCCACAGTAATGATTTCAATTGTGACTGATTCAGCAAATTCTGTTCGATAACGGGCGATAAAACCATGTAAATCATCGTTATCGACGCAGCCTAGCACACCATGGGAATGGCAGTAATGGATATTTTGTTTGATTATTTTAGCGATTTCAGAATAGACCGTTGTAGTGTTTTTTTGCCTTAACCGCTGATCGGTAGCACCAGAGCATGACAATTTCAGGCTACAATCGAATAGCGGCGGCATGAGTGTGCAATGAGAGTAGTCGACAAGGTTATTTTTATTAATAGCTGCAATATCCTCAATCTTTTTAATTGCAATAATTTCTCCATCAAGAACAATCAGACACACGGCTTTCTGAACGGCGCCACCGGTTCCATCGATCAAACGCCCAGCCAGAATATATTTCTCTTCAGTCATTTAGCAGCCTCTTAAGTGATTGTCAGGATATGATATGTTAAGAATATCGCAAAAGTATCCTTTATGCTTATGCACAACTTTAGTAGATTTTACAGGATTTCCTTTACCCTACCATAAAACAGACACTCTCACGGAGAAACCCACAGGTTAAATAAAATGAAAATAGAGAGATTACTTGCCACTACGGTTATCCTTCTTAACCAACGAAAGGTCACAGCAAAGGACTTGGCCGAGTACTTTGAGGTAAGCCTGAAAACAATCTATAGAGATTTTGAAACATTGAATATGGCTGGAATTCCGGTAGTATCCAGCCAAGGTTATGAGGGTGGCTTTTGTATTCCTGAGAATTTCAAGCTCAGTAGACAATTGCTCACCTATGATGAGATGGTTTCCATCTTGACCTCACTCAATGGTATCAATGCAACATTACAGAACAGAGAGCTAGAAAAAGTAATTGACAAAATTACAGCTCTTATTCCTCCCGACAAAAAAGAGCTCTACAAACAGCAGAGTGAATCATTTATTATCGATATCTCACCTTGGGGAAAGCCTCAACAACAGAAAGGACTCATGCAACAGGTACACAAGGCAATCTCTCAATGCCAGTTACTGCAGTTTGACTACACCACAGCACAGGGAAATGAAAGCCACAGAAGAGTTGAACCACACACCCTAATTTTCAAAAACTTCGCCTGGTATCTCCTGGCATATTGCAGGTTACGCCAGGATTTTCGCATTTTTCGTCTGTCTCGCATTCGGCAATTTACAGTTTCACCAGAGAGGTTTGCCAGGAGAACCTGTGATCCCATAAGGTATTTCCAGAATGACATGGATTCCAGACCATCAATTGAGATTGTCCTGAAATTCTCACCACGAGTAAAGGTCAGAGTTGAAGAGATATTTGCCGAAGATCATCTAATCTATAATAGAGATGGCTTCATTACAGCCACTTTTCCGCTGCCGGAGGATGAATGGATAACCTCTTTTGTATTAAGCTTTGGTGAAGAGGTTGAAATTCTCTCGCCTGACGTATGGCGTGAAGATGTTCGAGAAAAAATTGCTAAAATGCAAAAAGTTTATAGAAACTAGCCTGGATATTTCACGAGCCTTGAAGGTTTATGGCTAAGGCATCGAGGGTGAAGCTGTAGTTTTCTACCGCGAATCCTC
>CAZWVC010000471.1:0-3207 GCA_964637245.1 uncultured Desulfocapsaceae bacterium | reverse complement strand
CATAGGCCTTGCAAAACACAAAGGGGCAACGGCTTTACACGTACATGGTTTTGATCACTTTCACAAAGTCTTGCCGTATGCAGCCGAACTCATACTCGACAAGGTTCCCATAGTCTTCGGTGTTGCGATTTTAGAGAATGCATATCATGAGCTTATGGCTGTTGAAATCATCCCGCCAAAACAGATCCTGGCAAGAGAAAGAGAACTTCTAAAAACAGCAAAGAATAATATTGCACGCCTTCTATTAAACGATATTGATCTGCTTATTGTTGATGAGATAGGAAAAAATATAAGTGGAGAAGGAATGGATCCTAACGTAACAGGCCGTCCAGGATCTGGCTTAACGGAAGGTTTCGAAGCTCCTGATATTCAAAAAATTGTAGTCCTTGATGTTACCGATGTATCTCACGGTAATGGAGTGGGAATCGGTATGTCAGACATCACAACATTGAGTTGTGTCAATAAGATTGATTTTAACACAATGTACACCAATGCTGTAACAGCCACGATACTCGATCCAGCAAAAATACCGCTGGTGATGAACAACGATAAAGACGCGCTGGCTCTAGCCCTGCGAACTTGTAACCGCGTTACCCCCGAGACTGCTCGTGTTGTGAGAATTAAAAATACCATGGAGCTTCAGCGAATTTTTGTTTCTGAGGCCTATATTCCAGATATTGAGAATAATAGATTATTGAAAGTTGTAGGCTCATTGCAATCCTTAAAGTTTGACTCAAACGGTTGTTTACTAGACTGAAAAGATCAGCGAGTAAGTAGTACTGCTCAAAATTCCAAAAATGGACATTGCCTTGATCTATCCCATTGTTGCTTATTGTGGTGTGGTGCACACAAGAACATTAAGAAAGGTGGTTATGCAATTGTCTGAGATTGTCTATTTTAAACTGCAGGAATCTTGACAGGGTGACCATCATTAAAAAGCTAGTACGAGTAGAATGCTAAATCGAGACGAACTAATTCTCCTCACTGTAGCCTTATTGGCCTGCATTGCTGGCTTTTTGCTGGAAGATGCTGCCGTCGCAACAAGTTCACTGCCATCGATCTGCCTGGTTGTTATGATGTTTCTCTCCTACCTTTCAATTCCAGTGGGTGATGTGCTGAATATTGCAGTAAAGCGGGGGAAGAGTATCGTTCTGCTGACTACAATAAAAATGGTTGTTCTTCCTCTGTTGGTCGGTGGTGTGATGCTTCTGATAAACCCTGAGTATGCTGTCGTCATGGTCTTGATGGCAGGAATTTGCAGCGGCTCATCGTGCCCCTATTTTGGTCTTCTCTTAAAGGCAGACGTGCCGTTACTAGTCGTTTTAGTAGTGGCGACCTCTGTTGTTGTACCTTTTACTCTACCACTTATAATACGTTTACTTTGTGGAGGGTATGTCGCTGTCTCTCCGTGGTCTCTCGCTTTTTCGCTCTCCCTCTATATACTACTTCCGTTGGTTTGTGCAGAGTTATTTCGGAAGATGAGTTTTTTAGCTACTCAAATCTTAATTGCTCGAAGGAAAGGGATAAATGTCTTCCTGTTTGGAATTACCAATTTTTCAGTCTTCGCCAATAACGCAGAAGCTATTTCACATGCAGGGCATAAGATCTTACCCTGTTTTCTTCTTTCATGTTTTGCCGCACTTCTTTTCATGTTTTGTGGCTATCTCGCAGCGCTCCATTTACATAATGAGCAAAGAATTTCCGCAATGATCAGCTTTGCCATGACCAACAACATTCTTGTCATTGTACTTAGCGGGAGTTTTTTTGGATCCACCGAGCTCCTTGTTGCAGCCTTGTATACCATTCCTTTTTTTATAGTCACAATACCAATTAGGTATCTTTCAAACTGGAAAATAGAAGTAGGGCGGAATCAATACTTATAGGACAGAACCTTGAAAAACAGGAAAAATATCGCAGTTGTTGCTCATGACAATTGCAAGGCAGATTTGCTTGAATGGGTCAAATGGAATCATTTAATTCTTGCTCGCCATCATCTGACGGCTACAGGCACAACTGGTGGATTAGTTGATAAAGTGATGGCGGAGAATGGTGACGTATCAGTGGTAAAGAAACTTAAATCAGGGCCATTAGGTGGAGATCAGCAATTGGGGGCGTTAATTTCCGAAGGCAATATTGATATTCTCATATTTTTCTGGGATCCTATGCAGCCACAACCACACGATGTTGATGTTAAAGCTTTGCTACGCCTGGCTGTTGTTTATAATATACCTACAGCATGTAACCGCTCTTCTGCAGATTTTCTTATATCGTCACCTTTGTTGGATAATGAATATGCAAATAAACAGAATAATTTTGATGAGTATCTTAGAAGGGGTATATAGTGATATTATTCAAAATATCATAATGTTACGTAGAGTTTTGGTATGTAAAAAACAATTTCTCTCTTTCAATATTGGAAAACATTAATAGTGATATGTTTCAGAAACCTCGGAAATAAATTTTCTTACATTTTGATTAAATATTTCACCAATTGACTGATAGCTCGCTAAAATCTGGCTAAAGAAAGAAGTAAGAGGTATAGAAAATTGGGTATGTTTTACTTTTATTTGGATAACGATTTATCTCTTGTCATCAGCTAATTATGTGGTTTTATTTGAAATCATGTTTTGCGCTGAAAATTATTCCTAATCCTGGTGTCGCATGTTCGATTCATGCCGGGGGCACCAATAAAATCGGTAGCTTAAGTAATTCTTCGTAGTTCCTATGTCTTCTAGGTGTAAACATAGTGTAACTTTTGCTACCTTTCTGTTGTGTACCTTCATTTTGACAATGTTAAATCAAAGGCTCAGTTGCTTAAATTACCTGATTAGGAAACCTCAAGTATCAGATTAGCTTCACACCCGGGATCTGGCAGTCCAAGCCTCTTTAACATTAAGCTCTAAGTCATAACTTCTTAATATACTTTTACAATCGCATTGATTAGTACCTCTGTGCAAGATTTTTAAACATGAGATAAAGTTGACATTGTTCAAACAGAGGTGCCCCTCTTCCAGGTAAAATTGGCTGGCGTTGCTGGATGTAAGAGGGGCGCGTAGATGAGGTGGCCTGGCGAGTCCACAAACTGCGCTAATCGTGCGGTGAAAGATGACTAATATTTCACAGAACAACCGTAGGGCGAAGACTTTTTCTTTGCTATGGCCTGGCCAGCCAGCAATGCGGTCAGTCCATTATCTACATAGTTGGTTG
>CAZWVC010000470.1:0-3212 GCA_964637245.1 uncultured Desulfocapsaceae bacterium | reverse complement strand
CCCATGCCCCCACCCCGCAATATTCATTCATTGGCTATTTGACCGTTATTTATGCAGCCTACCTGCCGACCCAATTACCCATTGCCATCAGTGAAATGGTAATTACTGGACTGGCCATCCATTATATCTACAAACAGAGGCCCGAGGTTCTGGTTGACCTTGGACTGGTGAAATATGGTTTGGCACCACCCAGAACCAGCTCGAAGATCAGCCCACTGTCAATAGTACTCTTCTCTACCCTACTGCTAAACACGGGTGACCATGCATTTGCTGCTGGTGAACAGAAATTTCCGACAAGCGATCATAATTCATCACAAATGCATCTTCCTAAAACTGCAAATTCTTTCACCGGTATGGACGAGGCGGTTAATGAAAAATTGGCTGAAGATGCGGGCTTGAGCCCTAAAGATCCTCTAATAAATACTGAAGCAATGGGTGATTTGTGGAATGCTCTTCTCCTTATAGCCGGCGGTGCTTGCGGTTTTGTTATCGGAAGATGGTGGCACCTCATCGCTAAGCGAGGGGCCTCATAAAACCATTGAGGTATTTCTATTGAACTTCAATCTCGACATCCAGATTCAGGACTATCACGAGTGCGGTGCCTCAAGCGGCTTCCACAGCCTGGATGCGCGCCTGAAGCTCATCCTTCTATGCACTGCTATAACACTCAACATATATTTTGCAAAACTGTGGCTCTCTATCGTACTCTTTATTATCGGGACAACAATAGCCGCCTGGTCACGCATTCCGATTCGCCTCTTTCTTATCTTTTTTATTATCCCTGCCTGGTCTACTTTTGTGGTCGTGGGTGGTTTCAGTGCCGGTTTTGGTACCACGCCGCTTTTTAGCCTGGGTCCTGTTACCTTTTACCGAGAAGGCTTCAACCTCGGATTGGCAGCTGCTGCTCGAATTGGCTGTGATATGTCATGGATGGCAGCTGTTTTTCTCACAACACCATTTAACACCCTTTTAAAAGCACTTAAATGGTTTCGAGTTCCAGAGATTCTCCTTGAAAGCATCGCCATGGGATATCGCTATACATCTTTGGTGATGCAGGAATTTACTACAATGAAAAATTCAGCCCGGACACGGGGAGGTTTTCAAAACTACAGACATGCTCTCCAGAGCACAGGGAGAATTCTGGCGCAGATAATCTTGAGAGCTTATGACAGAGCAATACGAATTCAAGAAGCGATGGTCAGTCGTGGTGCTTATGCAAGCAGCACCGATAACAAGAATACTAAAAGCGATAATAATACAGAGGAAGAATGTCCAAATCTATGTGATGTGACTCCCGTATATAAACACCCTCACACTCCTGTGGTTTCCTGCTCAAATCTTACCTACACCTATGGTGCTGAAGCGGCGCTCCATGACCTGACGTTTACCGTACAAAAAGAGGAAGTGGTTGTCCTCTGTGGTCCTAACGGTGCAGGTAAGACAACCCTGCTCAAACTGTTGAGTGGTATTCTCTCCCCCACGGAGGGTGAAATCTTTTTGGAAGGGGAACTGCTTGGTAAAAAGATGCGAAACCAGACATACCAGCATGTCGGTTTTCTCTGCCAGGACCCAAATGACCAACTCTTTTGTACGCATGTTCGCGATGACATCAGCTATGGCCCGGTAAATCTGAACCTGCCACCGGAGTCGGTCACCCAACTGGTCAACACGGCTATGGAATTAATGGAAGTGTCCGATTTGGCTGATTTTCCAATCCATAAACTCAGCTACGGTCAAATGAAACGGGTCGGCCTGGCCGGACTTATTGCCATGACCCCTCCCCTGCTGTTATTGGATGAGCCATCAGCCAATCTTGATCCTGCATCTATGCATCAACTCATCCATCATCTTCGTCATCTGAACAGCCATCACGGTTACACTTTTATCATAGTTACCCACGACATGAACCTGGCCGCCCAGATTGCCGACAGAATTATAGTATTAGATAAAGGTAAAATCGTTGCAGATGATACACCTCGGGAAATCTTAACCAATGAAAAACTGTTAAAAAGTTCACGACTTGAGCCACCTCTCTTAATTAAGATGTTTCAGCAGTTATTAAACGAATCTGTGGATCGTAGAGAAATACCATTAACAATTGATGAAGGTCTAGCTTTTTTAAAAGATAAAATAAAAGTTCCAGAGCATTAGAGGGTTTTCCAACTCTTTGCTGACACCACTTATTTTGACAATCCCATTAAAGAGTCCTGCCCAGGTTGAGACGATGAAACATTTTCAAGCCAACACTTCCTGCACTGAGAGTTTAGTTAAAAGAGCTAATGAATTTATGGGGCTCGTTCAGGACCTTCCGATAGCTATTTATCGGTGCAACCCTGACCCGGAATTTGAATTATTTTTTATCAACGATGGGATTGAGGATATTTCTGGTTACCCTTCCTCGTTTTTTGACGAAAACAATCGACAATTCTATTCCAAAATTATACATCCTGACGATTTTAAGTTCGTAAAACAGACCTGGCAGGACATAGCTCTACAAGGAAAACCCTTCGATATTCAATATCGTATTTTACACGCAAATGGTTCTGTATGCTGGGTTAATCAGAAGGGCCAGCCAACAGCTGAAAATAGTGAACAAAAGCAATATATCATTGGTGCCATTTTCGATATTACTGAGAATAAGAAAGCTCTCGAGACATTACGGCTGAATGAGGCAAGGTTGAGTGTGCTCCTTGATCTCAGCCAGATGACTGATGCACCATTGAATGAAATAACGAGTTTCGCTCTTGAAGAGGCTATTCGATTAACGGAAAGTAAGGTTGGATACCTGGCTTTTGCAAATGAAGATGAAACCTCCCTGCGCATGTACTCCTGGTCGGCAGATGCCATCAAGGGATGCAATATCAAGCATAAACAAATAACTTACAGTGTAACCAAAATGGGTCTTTGGGGCGAGGCAATGCGGCAGCGAAAACCTGTTATCACTAATGACTACACCGCCCCCAACCCTTTAAAAAAAGGCCAGCCAGAAGGGCATGTGAAAATTTTTCGGCATATGAATGTACCAGTTCTCGACCAGGGGAAAATTGTTATCATCGCGGGTGTAGGCAACAAGGAAGGCCCTTATAACGAATCCGATGTTCGGCAATTGATTCTCTTAATGGAAGGAATGTGGCATATTCTTCGAAGAAAACAGATCGGAGAGGAACTTAAAGAAAGTGAAGAAAAATATCGTAGTGTATTTGAAAATTCCG
>CAZWVC010000469.1:0-3215 GCA_964637245.1 uncultured Desulfocapsaceae bacterium | reverse complement strand
AATTTGCTAATAGGTGAAAATGATTCACTCTACTATTACAGTAACAGAAATGGGAAGTACGAGAAACTTCAACCAGGAATCTATGGTTTGAGTAATCATCTTCTAAATACGGCTTGGCCGAAGGTAAAGAGAGGCAAGCAACTCTTTGAGGATGTCCTGAAAAATCGGGATTTTCAGGTTGAAGAGCTTTTCAACCTGTTGGGTGATACAAAAAAGCCTGTAGACGAGGATCTTCCGCAAACAGGGGTTGGTCTGGAATGGGAACAATTGCTTTCCACCATTTTCATCAGTAGTAGCACCTATGGCACACGTTCATCTGCCGTTGTGACTATAACTGAAGGAGGGATGATTCAGTTTTATGAACGTACTTATGCCCATAATACTCCAGAGCTAAAGACAGTTAGCCAAAAATGTCTTACTGTTATGAGGTCAGGTGGCTGACAAATAAAATAAAAAGAAGTGACTTCGACCAGAGAAGAGAATGAAGTTGATTGTGAAAACGGAGAAAGAACATGCATTTTGACCTGATAATAATTGGTTCTGGTCCAGCTGGACAGAAGGGAGCCATTGCCGCTGCTAAGCTTGGCCGTAAAGTTGCCATTATTGATAAGAAGGCAATGTATGGTGGGGTTTCCCTGCATGGAGGTACAATACCGAGTAAAACACTTCGCGAGGCTATTCTGTTTCTCTTTGGTTTACGTCAAAGAGCTTTTTATGGTCATGATTATACCGTCAAAGAAGAGATAAACCATGAGGATCTGGTGACACGGGTCCGAATGGTGGAAGATCGGGAAATGGCAGTTATCAGAGATCAGCTCAAGCGCAACCGGATTAGTATGTATTTTGGCATTGCCGAATTTGTTGATAAAAACACTGTTTTTATCAAAGGTGAAAAAGTTGAGCATACGCTCACAGCTGATAATTTTCTCATTGCCTGCGGAACCCACCCAGCAAGAAATCCGGAGATACCCTTTGACGGACACTCTATTATAGATGTCGATCAAATACTTGATTTGGAGGATCTTCCACGAAAACTCATAGTGGTGGGAGCTGGAGTAATCGGTTTGGAATATGCCTCCATGTTTGCGGCGATGGATATTGATGTAACCCTGATTGATCAGCGTAACACCATTCTCGATTTTGTCGATTATGAGATAATCGACAGGCTGAAATACTACCTTATGGAGGAGAACACCGTTTTTAGGCTTGGCGAATCGGTTATAAAAGTTGAAAAAGAACGTGAAGATCTCGTTAAGGTGACACTGGACAGTGGTAAGGTAGTACGAGGGGATACCTTTCTCTATGCGGTGGGCAGACAGACTAATTCAGACTCTCTCAATCTTGATACCATCGGCTTGTCCACAGATACTCGCGGCAGGATCAGCGTAGATGATAATTTTAAAACGGAAGTTGAAAATGTGTATGCGGCTGGAGATGTAATTGGTTTTCCCGCACTGGCTGCAACCTCCATGGAGCAGGGACGTTTGGCAAGCTGCAACATGTTTTGCTCGCCAGCAACGAGTTCTCATGAGCTTTTACCCTATGGAATCTACACCATTCCAGAGATATCCATGGTCGGCAAAACTGAACAGGAACTTACCCGAGATAAGGTCCCCTATGAATTTGGTTCAGCACGCTATGACGAGCTTGCCAAAGGGCAGATCCTTGGGGCCAAATCGGGTTTTCTCAAAATTTTATTCGATCCCAAAACCCTCAAACTCCTTGGTGTACATATTATTGGTGATCAGGCCACCGAACTCATACATATCGGCCAGGTTGTTCTCAGTCTTGGAGGGACGGTGGAGTATTTTCGTGATACAGTTTTTAATTACCCAACCCTTGCAGAAGCCTATAAAGTGGCGGCCCTAAATGGTCTCAATAAATTGCAGGCCGACGAAAATATCTGTCATATTGAAGTTGAAAAATGCGTCAAATGAATCGGGGTGCTGATGAAAAAGACTTGCTGATTTATGAGTATAAAACCCTGCTCCACACTCGCCTGTGTGACTTTGTCTCAGCAAAAGTTCAGAGTAAGCGCACAGGTAAAAATAGTGAGTTTTTTCGTTTTGACTTTACTGACTGGGTTAATGTTGTTGCCTTGACCAAAGAAAAGCACATC
This sequence comes from uncultured Desulfocapsaceae bacterium, assembly GCA_964637245.1. Lineage (GTDB taxonomy): Bacteria > Desulfobacterota > Desulfobulbia > Desulfobulbales > Desulfocapsaceae > Desulfopila_A. Next base: position 1,096 of record CAZWVC010000469.1, on the reverse strand, counting down.
GTCATTATCAAACAGTTTCGCTTTGGCACCGAAAGAATAGAGATCGAAATCCCTGGTGGTGCTATAGAAAAAGGTGAAGATCCTTTAACTGCGGGCCTGCGAGAGCTTCTTGAGGAAACCGGGTATTCTGGGAAAAGCGGCAGAGTGATCGGCAAGGTATGTCCCAATCCGGCAATCCAGAACAACTGGTGCTACACTGTCTTAATTGAAGGTGTCACCAAAGTTGCAGAACAAAATATGGATGAGATGGAGGATATTGAGGTTAATCTTATTTCCCTTGAGGAAATGGATAGCCTTATAAAAAATGGTTCAATCTCCCATGGACTTGTTCTCAATGCCATGATGATGTTTGCAAATAATTCTTAATTTCAAAGTACTACAGTTTACCAATAACCCCAAACTCTCATTGCGTTTCAAAATCAATAAACTATGGTTTACGGCCACAATGTATCTGTGTGGCTAATGAACAAGTGAGGTCTGTGTCAAAAAGAACTCTATATCACAATTCTTCCTACGATATTTACACCAGATTTATTAACAAATAATTATTTGATTAAGCTATATAGCATCAAGTATATAGGCCGAAAAAAGCTCGCCATGATCAACTGAGATACTCAGCTCAAGCCCCTTACAATAATCAGAAGGGTCAATAAGAGCAGGGTGATCTGGATGCATTTGTTGTATTCGTTCCAGACTCTTTTGATTGGGTTCTAAAAGTACTATTGTTCCCGTATCTTTTATGGTGCGTACACATTCTCTGATTGCCGTAGCTCTGCTCTCTTCTGCCATATGGTGCAGACACCCCAGTAAGAATATTGCATCAAAGTGATCTTTTTCAAAGGGTAATTTAGCGGCATCGAATGATTTAAATTCAATAGAATTATTAACAGCCAATCGTTGGGCATTTGCCTGCCAATTCTTCCTGCTGTATTCAGAAAAATCATCTTCAGGCTCACCGGTGATGACTCTATAACCATTCAAGGCCAGAATAATAGCCATGTATCCTTCTCCGGTACCAACATCCAGTATTTTGGCATCTTTGCTGATATTTAATTTTCTTACTATTCTATCTGCAAAACTAGCTATTGCCTGGAAT
>CAZWVC010000468.1:0-3229 GCA_964637245.1 uncultured Desulfocapsaceae bacterium | reverse complement strand
ACACCAATTCCCATAATTCTCCCCTTTTCAGATGAATAATTTACTTTTCTGATCGTCAGGCTTGCCAACAGCTCTGAATGAACACATCAATCAAATAACATACTACCAAGCCTATCCTGTTTATTCTTGTCAGGCAAGAAATTTTATTCAATATCAATGAGGTAGAATGGTCGTTGAAGTTTTCTCCAAATCAATAGACCAAAGATGCTTGTTTTCCCTAAAAGACGCTTTTGCAGCTTTTACTAATTCTATTGAGAATCAAACCCAAACCATCAAAGGAACTCATACCCATTACTCCAGTACTCAAACAATACCTCTAGCAATACCTTAATGCAGGATAAGAATGAGCAAAATATCTGAAATTGTGCAAATTCTGTAATATTTTGAATATTTTAAAAATATATCTGAAAAAAATTGAGTTTTTAACTTAATTACAGGAATTTAGGTGTCAAGTAATCATTATAACGAGAGTGTAATTCAGCATAAGACAAAGGACACCTATGTTGTTCTGTAGTTATTTTTTTAAATAATTAAACGCTAAATCTACTGGTTTTATTCCGCAGCCTTCTCAACAACTTATAACATCACCCTATCATTCCATTTTATCAAATAAGTAATACGCTCATCCAACCTTCCTTAAGCATGGCATATAACTTGCAAAATCACAAAGGGCAAAGAGCAGAATCTGCTCAGCTATGCTCATAATGGCAAGGTCAGGGGATAACGATGTGGAGGTAAGAATGAAGAAATTGGTAATTGGGTTGCTTACAGTGTTCCTAGGTATGTCACAAGGATTTGCAGCGGATAGAACGGTTTTTATGTCCATAACCCCAGCAAATAATGCCTTGGGCGATACAGTAACTTTCCACTGTGGAGCAGAAGGTGAGTGGCATCATTCTTTGACGAAAGCTAAGATCACCATAAAAAACGCCAGTAACAACATTGTTGTTAAGAGGGCAAACATGGATATAGATGGTCTTGCTGCAGGTTTTGAATTTCAAATTCCTTTTGATGAGCTTTCTGGAGAATGGCAATTCAAATGTATTCTGAAAGACAGCGAGCATAGAACACGCAAAACCGAAACATTTACAGTCGCTGCTGCCCCCACGGAACCACCCGAAGAACCAGGTGATGGCTACATTGACAGTCCAATAGCAGCCCACAACACGATAACGAAATATAATGGGCCGGCAACCTGTATTGGCTGTCATCAGGAAGAAGCTTATGAGGTGCTTGACAGTCTGCACATGAAGTGGTCTGGGCCTACACCACAGCTTACTAATTCGTCCGGCGAAGAATTAGGGAAAGCGGTTGGCGGTATTAACACTTTCTGCACCTATGCTATGTCATCGAAAAGCGCATGTTTTTCATGTCATGTCAGAGCTGATGGCAATGCGCCCCATCCTCCTGAAATAGGAGATGTCGACTGCCTCATGTGTCACAGTGATACCTATCAAAGAAAATTTATTGCCGACCCAAATAACACCGAGACGGTTACCAATATTTTAGGAGAGCAAAGAACCTACATCTTCGGTAAAATAGATGATCAGGGTAACTATCTCACCGTGCCAGATCTTGATAAAATGCCGGCGGGAACTAATATGATCAATGTAGCGCGTTCGGTGACACTTCCTACCAGTACTGCCTGCTTGCGTTGTCATGGTAAGGCAGGAGGCGGCGACTGGACCAAGCGAGGTGATCTGGGCCTCAGCTCAGCTCATGCTACTCTAGAGGAGGATGTCCATCTTGCCCAAGAGGGTGCAAACCTCTCCTGTGTAAACTGTCATGCAACCTCAAATCATAAAATCAGTGGTAGAGGCATTGATTTACGCCAGACTGAAGCCCCAGCTCCGACCTGTAATGCCTGTCATGGTAATACTCCGCATGCTAACGTTACCTTGAATAGACATGCCCAGGGACAACTCAGTTGTCAGGTTTGTCACATTCGGGAATATGCCAAAGGTGGAGCTACTGAAATATCTCGCGACTGGCTCAGTCCTGTTTGGAATCCCAATTTTTGCTCAGGACAAGGTGGTTTTGTAGGTCATGAAGTTAAGGAGTCCTTCGTTACCCCTGAATATGTCTGGTTTGATGGAACATCATACGTCTATAATATCGGCGAAACAATAGCAGCTGATGGACGAGGCATATATCCTATGGCTAAAGCAAATGGCCGAGCTTTTGACGGAAAATCAGAAATTTACCCAATAAAGAGACATTTCACTGTGATGCCTCTGCATGAAAATGGTCAGATTATCCCTCCAGCAATAATGTGGATGTTCATGACCGGAGACTTTGAAGTAGCAGTGCAGAAAGGAATGGAAGAACAAGGCCTAATAGGCACATATACTCTGGTTGATGCTGATGCTGAGATGCTGATCACCCATGGCGTGTCTCCCAAAGAAAATGCTCCTGCATGCGTTGAATGTCATGACAACACTGGTGCAACTCAAGATGGCACAGGGATGCTTCCCTTTACCAAGCTTGGCTATCATCAGATGCCAGGGGCAGTGTCATCATGTAACCTTTGCCATGAAAAGAAGAGTATGAGCTGGCAGAGCATGCATCAAAAACACCGGGAAGATGATATCTCTTGCAATAGTTGCCACACTTCTGAACCAACTGGTTTTATTCAGCCTAAACCCCAGTTGTGTAGCAGCTGCCATGATTATAAATCCTGGAAGAGTGAAGGTCATAAAAAACATCTGGAAAAAAATCTTGATTGTGTAAACTGTCACAACTTTTCCTAGCTAAATAGCTGGTGATCTTCTCCAAATAAAAGGTGCGTATTATTCAAGTGCGCACCTTATTACAATTCACTTCAGAACCCATCTTGTCCACTTACTTACCCTGCTGTTCAATCGACTAGCTTGAAAATAAAATCTTAAGTTAAAAGAGTTCCTTTTAAGTTTCTAATAAGTCCTTAATATTTAGATATTTACTTATGGAATAAATTTTATTTGATTAGCATCATAATCCTAACTCGTCAACAGTATAAATTTATTCATATTTATAGACATCTGCGTTTAGAGAAAACAGAGAATTCAGGTTAATAACCTTTAAATTAAATAGAATACTGAATTATTAGATGCTTTTTTTATAGATGCCGGTAAAATAGTAAAATCCTAACCATATCTCTTACTATTTTTTGATATTACAAATTTACCACTTGCTAAAAATGACAACTACCATGAATCGAATAAACATACTTGGTTATATCGTGACTTTA
>CAZWVC010000467.1:0-3230 GCA_964637245.1 uncultured Desulfocapsaceae bacterium | reverse complement strand
GGACCCTCCCTGCCGGCGTTTATCACTCCAAATGTATTGAATGTACTGGTCGAGAATTTTGCAATTAAGCCAATTGCAGAAACTCCTGAGGAAGATCTTAATACTATCCTTGCTGCATAAATAGTTTCATTCTTTTATGCTGTAACAACAAAGCCCGGATACTTCACGAGCCCAAAGGGTGAATGATTGTTCATGAAATATCTGGGCTAAGCAGGATGAGGCTCTCCCCTCATCCTGCCTTTTTCGTCGTTTCACCAATGCAGGAAAATAACGCATACACCGTTGTCGGGCTAAATATGTCACTGCTTTTAGAAGAGGAGCGGCAGCAGATATTTACGGTACTGAAAAAGCATAAAGTACGCCTGACCCAAATCACTTCTTCACAGCGCCTTGTCATTCATGGCCTGTCACCTGCCTCCTGCCAGGCTCTCCAGCAGGATATCTCATCAATTGTACCCGTAAAAAATGGTGTAACTGTTACCTATGTGCAGAGCTGTCCAGGTAAAGAGCAATGCAAGTATGGTATATCAAGCGCCCTGTCAATAGGACGAAAGCTTGAACAATTGAGTTTTCCCAAACCACTTCCACATAAAGTAAAGGTTTCGGTTGCCGGCTGTAGAATATGTTGTACCGAGCCCTATGTTCGCGATGTTGGACTTATTGCCGAACAGAAAGGCTGGAAGGTTGTATTCGGCGGCAACGCCGGCGGCAGACCTCGTATCGCCGATACCATAGCTGTCGGCTTAGCTGAAGATGCTGCAGTTGCTCTGGTTGAGAGATGCTTACTTTTCTACCTGCAACATGGTCACAAGAAGCAAAGAACCGCACGATTTCTTGAGCAATATGGGATAGATAGGTTTAAGAAAAAAATTTCATAGTTTCCATCCTGAAACGAAATATTTTCTTATAAATCGAGACGTGCGATAAATTTACCGCAGGCATATATGAGATATTCCGAGGATAAAATTTTGAGCACAACGAAGAGATAGGAGAAAATAGACGTTTTCTGGTGGAAACTTTTTATTTTTTTCACTCCTTTGACTCATGTCAAATTCTTTTCCTTGATTACTGGTATAGTAAAACCATACTGAAAATTAATACCACAACCATCACCTGTGATGGTTTGAGTGAAAGAATCATTTAAGAAAAGGAACGACCAATGAAAGGCATGCGAAAGATTATAGAAATTGATGAAGAATTATGTGACGGCTGTGGACTGTGTGTTCCAGATTGTGCGGAAGGATCTTTGGTAATCGTCGATGGCAAAGCTAAGCTTGTAGAAGACAAACTTTGTGATGGACTTGGAGCTTGTCTTGGGGCATGCCCTCAAGGTGCCTTGAAGATTATTGAACGACAGGCTGACGATTTTGATGAGGAAGCCGTGGAAGAATATCTGGCCCAGAAAAAACTTGAAGAGGAAAAAACTTCCCCAAAAAGTGTTCCAGTTGGTGGAGGAGGAGGTTGCCCTTCAGCGCAACTGCAAAACTTTGGTTCTCAACCACCAGTAATGCCGCAGGCGAATATATCTCAAGGCCAATCTGCCCTGACCCATTGGCCAATCCAAATACGGCTGATTCCACCTAGTGCACCCTTTTTAAAAGATGCAGATGTTTTGATAGCTGCGGATTGCACCGCCGTGGCCGTACCGGGATTCCAGGAAAAATATCTCCAGGAAAAAGTGGTTATGATGGGTTGCCCAAAATTTGATGATGCGGAAAGCTACATTGATAAGTTTGCCGAAATCATTGCAACTTCCGGCATAAAATCCATAACCATCCTAATCGTCGAAGTACCCTGCTGTTCAGCCATGAATGTTATTGTCAAAAAGGCTTTTGAAAAAGCCGGCAGCAGTGTACCGGTAGAACAGATAACGGTCACCACCAGAGGTGAAGAACTCGAACGAAAATCGTGGTAGATCTACTCTAAATTTGACTGGTGCCGATTCCTTTGTAGATTCGGCACCATTTTTTTTATTATTTACTCGTAGATTCCAATAAAAAAACTTTGGATTTTAAATTGAGATCGAGGCTTGCGAAAAATTTAACCGCAGGAGTATTATTTATACTTCGAGGATTAAATTTTTTCAGCACAACGAAGAGATCACTTAAAATCCTAAGTTTTTGGCCAATTGAGTTTCAGCTGGCTCGTATATTTTGAATTTTTTACTCGTCGGTTCCAATAAAAAAAACTTTGGATTTTGGTTGAGATCAAGGCATGCGAAAAATTTAACCACAGGAGTATTTTATATACTTCGAGGATTAAATTTTTTCAGCATAACGAAGAGATCAATCAAAATCCAGAGTTTTTAGGCCAGTTGAGTTTCAGCTGGCCTTCTTTTTCTCCAATACCAAATCCCATCTGTTGAAAGACCTGAAACAGTGGCCTGCCAAAATAAAACAATTCTTCAGCAAGTGTTATATCGAGCTTATCCACCGCAGCGGTGCGATAACGTATATCCCTGTTGACCAGCTGTTCATAGTTGTCTAGTTCGGTTGCATCTTTCCTCTGTATTGCTTGGAGTACACTTAGCGGATCAGGACATTTGCACTCTTGCTCATGCTCCTTCATAAGTGGATAAATAGGTTGTTCCGCATCAACGATATCAAATCTATCCAATGTGTCTTTTTCCACCAGCTGTTCTACAGCTTCTGTATTCCAGCATTCCAGCTTCCTGCAGGAAAGTGGTCTATCATCATAAATGGTACATGATTTCGTAACGGGAGCAAAAAAGCGGCATTGCCACTCCCTACCGACACCGCTTATCTTAATCAGCTCACATAAGGCGGCTTCAGGCTCTTTACCCTGCGGTTTATAGACCAACTCTCCCTGGCGAATGGTAATGAGATTTTCAACCAGGATCTTACCCGATTTAACCAGGTCAATATCTTCTTTATGAAGGGCTGGCCCTCCTTTAATGCAGCATGTTCCACATTGCTGACATTGACGTTTAATCTGTTTCATCTAATCTTCTTACTAGTGAGCCTTTTGCAAAAGTAGGATTTTTTTTCAAAATCAAGGCATGAGGAGAAATATAACCACAGGTATATAGTTAATATTCCGAGGATTATATTTTTCATCATAACGCAGAGTTTGGGTTAAAATGCAGTTTTGCAAGTGGCTCTAGTATTAATGGAATAGAGCTATGATAAGTCCAACTGGTTAACTGGTAAAACACGATCTGCAAAAGTATATATCAATTCAAGAACTGTCACTAAAAAACAATGCTTATC
>CAZWVC010000466.1:0-3250 GCA_964637245.1 uncultured Desulfocapsaceae bacterium | reverse complement strand
TGCCATCCACTCATCAAGCTTTCCTTTTTCTTCATCTGTCAGATAAAGCCCCATATTAGATCTTCTCCAGAGTACATCATCGGCTGTTTTGGCCCACTCGTTATGCATTAGATATTCTACTTCACAACCATAAAGATCACCCCCGAAGCGTATGCCCATCTGAGATTCATCTTTTATGTTCTTCATAATATCAAAAGCGTGGGTTCCATAATAACGGACTAATCTGGTTGCATGCTTATCAGAGAGGCTGGGACAATCGTTCTTCAACCTCACTACTAAATTGTCAAATTCATCTACTGCAAAATCACCACCGGGCATTGGGGCATTCTCTGTCCAGTTGGCTGTCATAGTTGGAAAGTAGACCTTAAGCTTTTTCAGTACTGCTTCGGCCAATTTACGGTAGGTGGTGATTTTTCCACCATATATTGATAGCAGTGGCGCTAGGTTTTCATCTCCATCGATCTTGAGCACATAGTCTCGGGTGGCTGCCTTGGCATCACTTTTACCGTCATCAAAAAGTGGCCTGATCCCTGAGTAGCTGCTGACGACGTCTTTTTCAGTCAATTGCCTGCTAAAGTATTCACTGGCAGCCTGGCATAAATAGCTTACTTCTTTCTGGCTGATCACCACCTTGCCCGGATCACCATGGAAATCGATATCGGTTGTTCCTATAAGGGTAAAATCGTTTTCATAGGGGATGGCAAAAATGATTCTTCCATCCTCATTTTGAAAAATGTAGCACCGCTTGTGATCAAAGAGCTTGTTGACAATGATATGGCTTCCCTTGACCATACGTATCTGTTCACCGGTCTGCTCATGGGTAGTGTGGTTGAGGAAATCATCTAACCAGGGCCCAGTAGCATTGACCACTGCCTGAGCTTTTACTACATTTTGATTGCCGGTAATGGCGTCTTCCAGGGTTATCTTCCAGACACCATTGTCACGAACGGCAGAGACACATTTTGTCCTGGTCCGGATATCAGCACCTTTGGCAGCAGCATCCATGGCATTGAGCACAACGAGTCTGCTATCCATCACCCAGCAGTCAGAATACTCAAATCCCTTGGTGTAAAGTTTTTTAAGCGGCGCCCCTGCTTCATCGCTGATGAGGTCAACGATCGTGGTACCTGGCAGCAGTTTGCGGCCGCCGAGGTTGTCGTAGAGAAACAGACCGAGTCGAATCATCCAATATGGTCGAAGGCCCTTGTGATGAGGCAGAATAAAACGTAGAGGCCAGATAATGTGCGGTGCAGCACGTAATAGAACTTCACGTTCCTTTAAGGCCTCGCGGACAAGGCGGAATTCATAGTATTCCAGATATCTAAGCCCACCGTGAATGAGCTTGGTGCTGGCAGAGGAAGTGCCATTTGCCAGATCATTTTGCTCGCAGAGAAAAACTGACATGCCTCTGCCCGCAGCATCTCGAGCAATGCCGCAGCCGTTAACACCACCGCCTATGATTGCCAGGTCATACATTGGAGTCTTCATCATGATGCAGCTCCATTGATCAGTATTAGTAATCGAACAATATGCGGTTTCGAAAAACGCAAAACATGCTTTCGTTTGCATGCTAATTGAACGTTAGTCGAAATTAATATGTGTTGCAAGTGAAAATTGTGGCCGTTTTGAGGCTCTGATCTAGCCGCTGATATACAGTCTTTCCTTAGGTGGGAGTTATAAGTTTATTGTAATAAATAACAGTGATTTAAATGGATGTAGCAGCGGGGAATATATTACGGCTCAGCGACCACTATGGCAACATCATTGTCTGCGCATAAATTGCAGAATGCTTCTGATGGTTGCTCATCAATAACCAGGGTGTCTATCTGTGAAATGTGACCGATACGGACAGGGGCATTACGACTCAGCTTCATCATGTCTGCAACCATTATAACATGGCGAGAGTTCTTGATAATGGCCTGTGCTACACGTACTTCGCTGAGATCATAATCGAGCAATAGTCCATCCTCATCAATGGCAGAGACACCAATAACGGCGTAATCAACTTTGAATTGGTTGATGAAATCAACGGCAGCCACTCCAACGATACCTCCATCTGTGCGTCGAACCACCCCGCCGGCTATGATAAGCTCAATTCCAGGTGATGATCTGAGTATATCAATTGCTTTGATGTTGTTGGTAATTGCCATGAGACCTCGATGGCTCACCAGTGCTCGAGCAACCTGCTCGGTTGTAGTGCCGATATTGATAAAGAGTGAACAATTGTTCGGGATGAGTTCAGCTGCCCGTTTGCCGATAGCGCGCTTGCCCTCGGGGGCAAGTAATTTGCGCGCTTCATAGCCAACATTCTCAATACTGGAGCCAACAATGGCACCGCCGTGAACTCTCTGAAGAAGCTGCATGTTGCAGAGTTCGTTTATATCCTTACGGATAGTCTGGGGTGAAACGTTGAAAAATGCAGAGAGCCGGTCAACGATGACACGTCCTTTACTCTTGGCTTTATTGAGGATCTCTTTTTGTCTTTCTGATAAGGTTTCCATATAATACCTTATGGTTATTGCTCATTATTTTTTTGATCGTTGCTCTATACCCCAGTTACCAGGGATGCCACTAATGTGTGTTAAAGCGAATCTGCTCTTGTCGAAGTAGTTCAATACATGCAATGGAGCCATTGTGATAAACCACGAAGAAAAAGCAGACCCTCTTCCATTGTGGCTCCCATTATCCATCTGGATTTTTAAGTTGTCAAACAAAAAGAGCAAAATCCTTTTGGAAACATCGACCCTATGGTAGTAATTGTACTCAAGTGTCTTGGATAATTTGTATAGGCTTCTCAAATCCATTAAATGGAGGGGGTATGAATCCAGATCAGTTCACCGATGTACGGCTACATGTAGAAAACAGGGTTGCAAGAGTAATTATCAACAGACCGGATAAGCTTAATGCCATCAGGATAAAGACGTATCAAGAATTAATAGCAGCATTGAAAGTTGCCGATGAAAACTTAGATTGCCATGTTATCACCATTGAAGGTGAGGGGGGACATTTTACCGCTGGCAATGATCTTGCTGATCTGATTAGTGCTGATGCCAATGAGGTAATGCAGTGTGTTCAAGGGATTTTTGATACAGTGGCAAGTCTAAAAAAAGTAGTGGTTGCTGTCGTGGAAGGTGTCGCTGTAGGTATTGGCACTACTATCCTGCTACATTGCGATATCGTAATCGCTTCAGAAAAGTCTCGTTTTCGTCTGCCTTTTGCCAACCTAGGCGTTTGCCCAGAAGGTGCATCC
>CAZWVC010000465.1:0-3255 GCA_964637245.1 uncultured Desulfocapsaceae bacterium | reverse complement strand
ACAATTAAGGTTTAAATATAATCAAAGTTAATAGGCATCAATTCAGGCGGCCTTTGTGCTCAACGTTGTGCGTCTAAAATTATCATTGGTTAGGTTATCGCTACTAGACATTTTTGCATTTTCATTTATATTTGAGCCCCTTCTTTACCTGATAATTCCTAGCTATTACGGAAAGTTATCAACAGAAGGTAAAAGATTTCAAACTGTTGGTTTGATATTTTTTCTGTTGTTTACTCTGTGCGCAGTGGTTTTCTTTACCAAAGAAAATTCGGATATTTCTAATGTGATAGGTATGATAGTATTTTTCAGCCTGCGCGGTAAAACCAAAGTGAACAATCAATGGTTGCTGTTCTGTATCGTCCATAACCTGAATAAGATGTTCAAATATGGAATGGAAGCAACAATATAAGAAAAAAAGGAGAAAGAACATGGACTAGAGGCTTACATGCAAGCGTCTGTTATGTTTTCCATGGCAAATGTATTCAATATAAGGTAACTGTCTAATAACTAACAAATTACGCCAAGATTAAAAACCATATGTCTGGCAGATGAACATCTCTCGAAATTGAGTTTTTCTACAGACTCGTTACACAAAAAAAATTATTATGCAGCTAGAAGCCGTTGTTCCTTGGGGAAGATCTTTCCAGGAATACAAAGATATGTTTTTACTAACTGAAAACGATCTTAAAAAGAACATTTTAGGGTGTGGTGATGGTCCAGCCTCATTCAACTATGAGCTAACAACAAAGGGGGGAAATGTCATCTCAGTTGATCCTACTTATTGTTTCAACTCAAAACAATTTCAGGCGCGTATTGCTGAAGTATACAAAGAAGTTATGCCACAAATGTATCGAAATAAAGAAAAGTACATTTGGAAAAGTATTTCTTCCGTTGAAGAACTTGGCCGAATCAGGATGTTGGCTATGAACAGTTTTTTAGCAGACTTTGAAAGTGGTAAAAATGAAAGACGATACATAGAAGGCTCACTTCCAAACTTAGAATTCCATAGAAGACAATTTGATTTAACATTATGTTCTCACTATTTATTCTTGTATAGTGAACAAGTTAACCTAGAAGAACATATTGCATCTTTAAAAGAATTGTGCAGAGTTTCAAAAGAAGTGAGAATTTATCCATTGCTAGCTTTAAATGGTCAAGTTTCACCACACTTAAATAAGGCAATGGCAGAAATTGAAAAATTAAATTTCTCAGCGTTATTAAAAGACGTAAGGTATCAATTTCAAAAAGGCGCAAATCAAATGTTGGTGTTAAAAAGTGTGTAACGAATAAGGATAGATCGTGAGAGCAAAGCGAACCACGATCTTTTCCAGGGTTAAACAAGCCCGGATTTCAAACATGAGAAAACACATCACATCATGCATGCGCACATACATACAACAACTACATTAAACATAGATGACGAGATTCTAGGGAAAACCTCTTTTTTGAGAGGTGTCAAAGAAAAAACATCTTTAGTCAAATTAGATTTACAGGCTATAATTGAAAGAATTTTCTCTGCAAAGTTCATTTTCCATCATCACTTAACTTTGGGTCAGGCATCTTATCCCGGCGAACTACTCGGTTACGTCCACCTTTTTTTGCAGCATAAAGGGCTTCATCTGCCCGGTTCAGCATCACATTCGCATCGGTAAGCCCAAGTTCAGCAGCAGAGACACCAATGCTGACGGTAATAGGCAGGTTTGACGGATTTAGATTTTCCAACTTCTTACGAAATTTTTCTGCAACCGCAAAGGTCTGATCATAATTGGAGTGAGTCAGCACAACACAAAATTCTTCGCCACCATAACGGCAAACATAATCACTCTTTCTCGAGTAGGTGAGTAGTATATTGGCAATAGCTTTGAGTACCTCATCACCAACGGTATGCCCGTAAGTATCGTTTATCGACTTGAAATGATCAGCATCCAACATGATACAACCAATAGGAAAATTATGTCGCTTGGCACATGCCAGTTCTTTCTTCAGATAGTCGTAAAAAGCACGCCTGTTATAACAATTTGTCAGCGGATCACGCATGGAGAGTTCCTTGAGCTTTTCGTTTGTTTTCTCAAGTTCTTCAGTGCGGATTCTTACTCGATTTTCGAGATCTTCGTACAAATACGAATTCTCAATTGAAATTGCCATCTGGCTCGAAATAGCGTCAAGAACTTGAACTCTATCAGGCGTAAACGCACCTTCCAACTCTCTGTTTTCCAGGTAAACCACGCCGTAAAGCTCATTTTGTTTAAGGTTTGGAATACAGATAGCAGAGCTTGGCAAATCGTATGTAATTGTCGTATTTGTTAAATAAGCTGAGAAGTCTTCTGTTGTGTCAACAATCAGGCTTTCTTTGTTCTGAGCAACATGGTTAATAAGCGGGAGCGGAATATTCCATTTGTTCCCTGCTTCCAGAAGATTTACCTGTTTTCTCGTAAATATTACAGCCTCAGCTTTGCCTGCCTCGGCCATCGCCTCAAGATGTAGATCTCCTTCACGCATCAAAAACAGACAGCCGCGGCTGGCACCGGCATCTTCCAGCAATACTTTCATAATACGATTGAGTAACTGTTCCAAGCTAGCAGCCTCTGAAATAGCACGAACTGATTTCAGCAGCTGTACCAGATCTATATTCTGGCTGCTGTAATCCGATCTCATTATGGTAGATGCTGGACTTGTGCTGCCGATAGACGTCAGGGTCGGATAGGCTTTGTCCAGATAACTGGTACGTCGTAAACATCCCCATTGGCGATAGGCCTGGTATGCTTCAAGGATATAGGTTGTTGCCAGACGGTTTCTACCATGTCCCTTCCAGAAGAAAGCGGCCCGCTCACACCCCAAAGCTTCATCGTGAACGAGTCCATTTTCTCTAGCCAGATAGATTGCCTGGTCATAATGATAAAGGGCTTGCTCAAAGTTGTCGTCCAGTCTTGCAAACTCAGCCTTAACCAGCTCAGCCATATGGCCAAAATTCTCAGGGGTCCGCCCTGCCCATTCATAGAGAGCCTGAGCCTTTTCTTTGAGCATCTCAAGATGTGACTTTTGCTCTGATTGTTCGAGGATGTCATGGTAATTAACCCCGGCTAGTAAGTAATAGAACATCTGACTGGCAACGGAAATTGTACCAGGCATGTCGGGAACATGCGATTCCGCAGCCTGAGCACACTCCCAACCAATATGGGGTCTATTTTCAATTACATATAATTGTGTCAATAAAACAAGATAACGGCTTACCGGGAACATCGTTTCCGGTGCTTT
>CAZWVC010000464.1:0-3263 GCA_964637245.1 uncultured Desulfocapsaceae bacterium | reverse complement strand
AAAGGGTGATGCCAGTGCAGCACCAGCCATATAATAGAGCAGGAAAATCTCCTGTTGTTTCAGCTCAGAATGTGCCCGTTTTGCTACTTCTGCAAAAAGGATAATGGTAACCCAGCGTGCGGCAGGACCAATGCCCTGTCCAATGACGAGTTGCAGATACATCGATCCCGGCATCATCAGAAAACCGATAAAAACAGCACCAATAATGGTTTTCCAATCAAAACCTTCTTCGAAATGATCCGGGGGCGGGAGGAGATCCCTATACTCTTTTAATTCTTTATCATCGTACATATGAGCAGCTATATTTTTAATGCTCGGATAGACTTCGATCTTTACTTTGCCTATCCTTTGCTGAAATTAATCAGGCAATACCTGATAACTGGTGTCGGTAAAAAGACCAATGGATGCCCAAAATCCACCCATCAAAAGATCACCGATGACTAGTCCTACAAAGAACAACTGGATCTTTTTAAAGAGGTTTACTCCGCCATAACGTATGCATAAGGCGTTACAGGCCCAGCCGATAAAAAAGCTCACCCATAATATTCGCATAGCTGAGCTGTAAGCAGTGAGATAACCGATTGGGTGAATCGGCCACCAATAAAATCTATGGTAAGCAATAACCAGAAAAAACATGATGAGTGCTCCTAAAAATGCAAAAATATAGACCCACTCACCGGTTTCTGGCGGACTGTTGATTAAGCGAAAGATATTCTCGTAGACGGTCACCGATGTTCGAGTGGCCCAATCTTGGTTAAGTTCACGCATTCCATACTGATAACATAAAACCATCATTGCCAAAACCGAGGCAACCAACGATACGAGTACAGTGATACCTAGCCCGGCCACAAGCAAGGCTCCGGGGCTTTTCCCGTGATGTACTCTGCGGCCATGCACCAGTGACGCCATGATTGATTCGCGTAAGTCTACAAAGAGCGCTTTCTGGCTCATTCCGGCAAGGACCCCGTTAATACCGGCAAAGATTTTTGTTCCTAGTAGAGCGATTATCCCATCGAGTGGTGCCGCAGTGAGGGTGAAGTAAGCCAAGCCACCCTGGCAGATTATTCTGGTAGCCACTACCATAACAATGAAGAAGGAGCAAACTGTGAGAAATGCGGTTATGCTCTGCATACCGAGATGTGTATACCAGCCAATAATCAATGCCATACCTAAAATTACTCCCCAAAATGAGATACGGACATCAAACCATTCGGTTCTGGTATCGGCGGTTGATCCAAGAAAGAGTGAACTGCGACTCACATCCACAAGGTGGTGACGAGCCAGCCAGAGTAAAAATAAAAAGAAAACCAGGTATGCCCCAATCATCTGCATCTCTTCAGGATGAGAAAGTGTTGGACCAAAGGTGACACCGAGTTCAGAGGCAGGCACGATTATGCCAATAACATTCAAGATTCCATAAAGGAGACCTCCTGCTAAAAAGAAAAACCAGAAAGAAAATGAAATCTGCCTGGAGGTCAGGAAGGCAAAACCGATAAAAGCTGGATAGAAATAGATTTTGAGTTTTTGAAAGCCTGAGAATAGACCAAAATCAGGAAAATAAGGTCCTGCCAGGACTAGAGTTGAAAGGGTCGGTACTGAAGGATAATAAAATCCGATACCATTGAGCAAATGCAGCAGGACCGGAATTGCCATACCGATGAGAAGGAACTTATCAAGAAGGAATCCCCGCATTGATCTCTCATTGACAGCTTTGCCTATCATTACCGGAACCTGGAGCAGAGGGAAATTCATTCGTTCATTATGAATCCATTGTCTTGAGAGAATGTTGACAATACAGAACATAACTACATAGCTAAGCAGTATAAAAATACCCCAGTATGTAAGAGGTTGCAGCCAATCATTCCAGGGAATAATGAAAAGCACCTCATCGACCCGCATATTTCTTCCGTTTTCTATACCATCGTAGAGAAGGTCTATAGCAATATCAGAGGGTGTTAGAGCTTCCGGTATTAAGGGAACCAGTTTTTCGTGCCACTGATTTCCTATTGAGGCAAAGTGATGTGATGCGGTGAGGTTGATAAAAAAGGTTCTAGCAAAGCCTGTGTAGGCAATCCCTGAACCAATTACCATTTGTATCCAAATAACAAGGAGCTCAAAGCCATTAAGTAAATATTTCCCCTTGGTTACCTTGGCTGCAATACTGACAATGAGAGCGAATATAAAAAAGATAACAAATGGTGCCAGTGGAAAGTGGCCGCCCCCTAAAGGCGTTGCCTGATGATAAATGTTGTTTATAGGAGTAAGCAGGCAGATGATGGCGGCAAAAATAGTGCCAATTATTATAGCTCTGAATCTGATGATGGAATGGGGTTCTTTCTCTGCCATCTGGTTTAATTTGTTACCAAAGGTTTAGGTCTACGCTGCTGGTTCAATACTTCCCTTAATTTTTCCTGATAGCTTCTGTGGGCACTGACGTCTATCGAGCGCCAGATGAGTAACTGTTTGCGTAAGTCATGGATGAACATAGTATTAAGCCTGCGCCACATAGACATTTCTCCGGAGTTGCGTCTCAAGGTAATTTTTATTTCTAGATAACTAGAGCTTTCCCGTGCGGGACAAAATTGAATATCGACTTCCTGCATAATACCAAAGTCAAAAGGAGCCAGCCATACTTTGGCGCGAATGTGAGTGCAGTGCAAATTGGATGGGTCATCAGCGTGGAGAATCATTTGCTGAATTTCATCCACCGTGGCACAGGAAAATATGATCTGGACCGGCCCGGTGGAGAAAAGACCATGGGAGACGTCTTGATGGCCTTTAAAGTAACTGTAAATATAGCCTCCGATCGATTCATGTTCTTCATAATTCATGAAGAATGGAAGAATTACTTCAATGCTGTTATTGTTAGGCTTAGGTAGAGAGAAAGAACGTTTAACGTCAGGTATGGCTATTTGGGCAGCAACACGAGATGGATAGATAACAGAGATGAGTACCACAGCAATAACCAATATCATGGCTGCCACTCCCGCCATTGATGAATAGTTGACAGTTATACCCTGCCAATAGGTCGTCGCCGAGAAGAGGGCAGCTGAAACCTGTGCCAAAAGATATCCAAGAACCACAGAGATAACCGCCAGTGCCATTGCCTCGGCTATAAAGAGAAAGGAAACGTGGGTTGGGGCAAGCCCCACGGATGTATAGACGGATATTTCGTTTTTCCGTTCATAGACTGAACTAATCATGGTATTCAACACAATAAATATTGAAATAAGCAATGGTATCAGTATGTTTGGCACACCTTT
>CAZWVC010000463.1:0-3275 GCA_964637245.1 uncultured Desulfocapsaceae bacterium | reverse complement strand
CACACCGGGTAGTCAAAATGTCTGGAATTGGTTGTTCTTCCAAAACCCCTGCCTATTTTCTGGGTAAATCGCATGGCTTCAATTCTGTGCACGGCCGTATGCCCTCAATCGCCACAGGAGCAAACCTGGCAAACAAGGATCTGACGTATATAGGTGTATCGGGTGATGGTGATACCGCGTCAATTGGTATGGGCCAGTTTGCCCATGTCGTCAGGCGAAACCTCAACATGACCTATATTGTCATGAATAACGGTTGTTACGGTTTAACCAAGGGTCAAGATTCAGCCACCGCGGATCGCGGTTCAGCTAGTCGAAAGGGGGCTCCTAACCCATATGAATCCATTGACCTGTGTGAGTTGGCTATTCAGTTGGGCTCTGGATTTGTAGCCCGAGGGTTCTCTGGCGACAAACAGCAACTTATACCAATAATCAAAGCTGCGGTAAGGCACCGAGGCTTTTCACTACTCGATGTGATATCTCCCTGTGTTACATTCAACAATTCTGAAACATCGACCAAAAGTTACCAGTACGTGCGTGATCACAGTGATGCCACGGGTACCTTCGACTTCATCCCGCTAAGACAGGAGATTACCACAGAGTATGAAGCAGGAACAGTCACCCCTGTGGCTCTGCATGACGGCAGCCTACTTCATCTATATAAAAGCGATGATAGTATTGATGTAACATCGAGAAGATCAGCAATAGATGCACTGGAAAAACACCGTGAAGAAGACCAGATACTCACCGGTATTTTGCATATTAGTGAGGACGTTCACGATACCCATGAAATACTGGGTACAACCGACCAACCTTTAAATAGCCTCAATGAAGAGGATCTCTGTCCAGGCTCAGATATTCTCCAGCAAATCGTTGAAAAATATAAATAATCCGAGTAATTCGTGATGAAGTAGACGCTGTTTTAAAATCAATAATATTCAGGAGGAGAGAAATGAAGAAATGGATTGCCTTTCTTATTTGTGCAATTTTCATAGCAACCCCAGCCATGGCTGAGAAAAAAATCAAGTGGAAGCTCGCAATGACTTGGCCGAGCACTTTAACACCACTTGCTTCTCCACCTGCGAAACTGGCTCAGATAGTGAGCGATCTAACCGATGGTAATTTTATCATCAAAGTTGACGGCAAAGAAAAACACAAAGCGGCTCTTGGTATCCTTGACATGGTAAAAGGCGGCCAATATGAAATGGGTCATAGTGCCTCTTATTATTGGAAGGGTAAGGATATAAGTACAACCATTTTCACCACTGTCCCTTTTGGTATGACCGCTTCTGAGCAAAATGCCTGGCTTTACTATGGTGGCGGTATGGAATTGATGCAGAAATGTTATGATAAATTCAATGTCTATGCCTTTCCTGGCGGCAACACTGGTGTGCAGATGGGCGGCTGGTTCAGAAAAGAGATCACTTCCCTGGCAGATCTTAACGGTCTGAAAATGCGTATTCCAGGTCTTGCTGGTGAAGTTTTTGCAAAACTTGGTGTAAATGTCACCAATATACCTGCTGGAGAACTCTATACATCACTTGATCGTGGAACAATCGACGCCCTTGAGTGGGTGGGGCCGGGCATGGATATCCGCATGGGTTTTCACAAGGTGGCACCGTATTATTACACTGGATGGCATGAGCCAGCATCAGATATGCAATTTTTGATCAACAAGCGACAGTTCGATAAACTCCCTAAAGCTTATCAGGCAGCTCTGAATACTGCCATGAAGGCGGTAAGTGCTGATATGTTCTCAGAGAATTTTGCAGATAGCGCCAATGCGTGGGCACAAATGAAGAAAGATTACCCCAATATCAAAGTAAAGTCTTTTCCACCGGAAGTTTTGAAAAAGATGAAGGTCGAAACAGATAATGTGCTCGATGCGTATGCAGCCAAGGATGCGTTTTTCAAAGAAGTACTCACTTCGCAAAGAGAGTTTATGCAGAAGGCTCGTGAGTGGACTACTATGTCAGAATTTTATTATATAGAAACATCTGCAGCTGTGCAGTAGCGCTAATCCACTTGTTAAAAAACAAAAAGGGGGGATTCGTCTGGGAATCTCCCCTTTTTACTTGGGGTCATAGAAAAAAGAAGACATCAAAAACGGAAAAGCGATAATGTGTAAAATAAGATTTACTTTCATCGATTGATTGCGGTAACGCATTTATACTTAAACCGGGAAAATAATTACTCATATGGATCACGATACCCTCCTTGGCTCAACTTTTTCGTGTAACTGTGGGAAAAAGCATACCATTCCAACCAGAGAGTTTCATTACGGGAAAGATGCATTTGATATGCTCCCAGCCACTGCCCGCGCCATAACGCCGAAGATAAATTATCTGCTAATAGCAGATTCACGAACCATGAAAGCTGCTGGGCAGCAAGTAACAACCTCCTTGAAAAACGGGGGAGTAAACCCAGACTGCTATATTGTACCAGATGATCAAGACTGCTCTCCAGAAACAAATGACAAGACAAAAAACCGCATACTAGCCGAAGCTCCTGCCACCGATCTCTATATTGCTATTGGTAGCGGCGTCATTAATGATCTTGTTAAATGGATTGCATATCTGCAGAATAAACCATACATAGCTATTCCTACTGCGGCATCCATGAATGGTTACGGTTCCGCCAATGTAGCTGCAACTGTTGATGGTTTGAAAATTCTCTTCCAGGCCGAAGCATGTAAAGCGGTGCTGGTGAACCCGGATATAATAATCAATGCACCATATGAGCTGACAGCATCGGGATTAGGCGATGTTTTAGCAAAACCTGTAAGTTCAGCTGACTGGAAACTGAATCAGTACATTTTTAATGAATATTACTGCCAGTACGCGGTTGACCTGCTGAAAAATCTTGAACCCATCTATCTTAACAACCCTGTTCAAGTTAAACAAAAAGAACAGGGCGCGATAAAAGCTCTTTTTCAAGCATTATTCTATTCCAGCGTTGCCATGACCATAACGGGAACTTCAGCCCCGGCATCAGGAGCTGAGCACCTCATCTCCCATACACTCGACATGCTGGCAGGTCGGGATGGAAGAGCCCATGATCTTCATGGCAAACAAGTGGGTGTTGCTTCAATACTCATGGCAGCACTTTATGAAAACATTATGAGTCTTGATTCACCCACATTTAGAATTCCCAAGGCAAAGATCGATCAGGACTATTGGGGCAGCCTTGCCCCAGTGGTTGAGAAGGAGTATGGCAAAAAGCTATCCAAATACGAAGAAGCAGCTACTTTTCTTTCTCGGCCGGATAAATGGCGTAGA
>CAZWVC010000462.1:0-3288 GCA_964637245.1 uncultured Desulfocapsaceae bacterium | reverse complement strand
TCTCATTTTTGGTTTATCTTTTGTTAAATTATTAAAAATAAATTTAGATCAAAAAATAAAAAAATTCTACCACTTATTCTGGAAATTGGTTGTGGTAAAGGTGATTTTATCAACTTGCTCAACGAACTTGCAGGAGGAAAAGGTATTGGTGTTGATCCTGCATATGAGGATGGCCGACAAACCAATCCCGAACTTACATTCTACAAAGAGTTTTTCTCCGCAAAACATGGGGAACTTGGTGCTGATTTCATTTGTTGTCGCCATACTTTTGAACATATCCACGCAACCAATGAATTCCTTGGTTTAATACGCTCATCGATTAAGACTGTAGACACTCCTGTAATATTTTTTGAAATTCCCCAGATTACCAGAATCTTGGATATTCAGGCATTCTGGGATATTTACTATGAACACTGTAGCTACTTTAGTGCTGGTTCTCTAGGTAGACTATTTCGACGAGCCGGTTTCAAAATTCTTGATATGCGATTGGATTACAGCGACCAATATCTCCTCATCGAGGCAGTTCCTACTGCCCAGGTTTCTGATATACCCGTTCCGATTGAAGAATCCATTGATGATCAACTCCAGTTAGTCAATCGATTCAAAGTCAGAATAAACGAGCAACTTGGTGAATGGCGTTCGCGTCTGGTTAATTTGAAAAGCAACGGAAAGAAAGTCGTCGTCTGGGGTGGTGGTTCAAAATCTGTGGGGTTTCTTACTAATTTTGCAGATCTCGAACTTATTGACTATGTTGTGGATATTAACCCGCACATGGAAAATAATTTTATTCCGGGAATCGGTTGCAAATATGTCCAACCAATCTTTCTAGAGAAATATCAGCCAGATACAGTGATCATAATGAATGGTGTCTACAAGGATGAGATCACCAAGAGTATGCATGACATGGGCGTTTACCCTGAAATATACACATTGTAAGGAGTTATAAGAATGAAGGTAGTACTATTTTGCGGTGGTCAAGGGATGCGATTGCGAGAGTATTCTGAGAATATACCCAAACCAATGGTACCTCTTGGGTATCGCCCCATACTGTGGAACATAATGCGCTATTACGCGCATTTTGGCCATAAAGATTTTATTCTCTGCCTTGGTCACAAGGCTGATTTCATTAAGAATTATTTTGTCAACTACGACGAAACGATCTCCAATGATTTTGTCTATACTCAGGGTGGCAAAAATATAGAGATGTTGAATACCGACATAAGTGACTGGCGCATCACCTTTGTTGATACAGGGATTCAATCTAACATTGGCATGCGTCTAATGCAGGTTAAAGAACACCTCAAAGGCGAGGATATGTTTCTTGCTAATTATAGTGATGGTTTATCCGATCTGAATCTGAATATGATGGTTGATTGGTTTAAAGCACAGGAAAACAGCATTGCTGCTTTTGCTGCGTATCAGCCACAGCATAGCTTTCATGTGGTAACCCGCGAAGATAGTGGCCAGGTTAGCTCTATCAGCCATATCGGTTCATCTGGTCTGTTCATAAACACCGGCTATTTTGTGTTACGTCAAGAAATCTTTGATTTTATGGAGTATGGAGATGAGCTCGTTAATGAACCCTTCCAGCGTTTAATTGCCGAACAGAAACTCGTTTCCTGGGAACACAAAGGCTTTTGGGCAAGTATGGATACATACAAAGACAAGCAGAAACTCGACGAAGCCTATTCGAAAGGCAATGCGCCATGGGAGGTATGGCACAAGAATGGCTTTTTGACCGGAGAAGATAATGCTTAATTTTCTTTTCTCCAAAACTAAACCACTTTCAATACTCTGTCTTGGGGCTCATTGCGATGATATAGAGATTGGTGTAGGTGGGACCCTCCTTAAACTCATATCTGAGTATACTGTTGCATCTATTACCTGGGTAATCCTAGCTTCAAATGAGATTAGAAAAAAAGAAGCAACAGATAGTGCCGTCAAGTTCACCAAAGATGTTTCAACCAGTGACATTCAGATTAATAGCTGGCGTGACGGATTCTTGCCCTGTTTGGAGAGTGAAATAAAAGACTACTTTGAACTTCTCAAAAGATCAGTGCAACCAGATATCATATTCACTCATTTCAGAGAAGATAGACACCAGGACCATCGTTTGGTAAGCAATTTAACATGGAACACCTGGAGGGATCACCTCATCTTGGAGTATGAGATTCCCAAATACGATGGCGATTTAGGAACGCCAAATTTTTTTGTACCCCTCTCAGATCAACATATCCAGAACAGAAATACGATCATTCTGGATTCTTTCGCTTCGCAAAAGGGAAAACATTGGTTTGATGATGAAACTTTCAGGGCCTTGCCACGTTTGAGAGGAATGGAGTCTGCATCGCTCTATGCGGAAGCGTTTTACGCCCGTAAAATACTCCTTAAATGATCCCATTTTAATCTACAAAATTTATTCTGTATTAAACAGATATTCTTAATTGCTTGCCATCTCTTCAGCCACCGGCCAATTATAATAATTATAATTTTTTACAACTCTGAGAATTATTAATGAAGAAAAATATAGTTGTCATTGGAGCAGGTTTAGCTGGAACCTTAATTAGTAATGAACTGGCAAAGAAGTTTAAAGTAACTTTGTTAGAAGCAGGTAAAAAAGATAGCATTAGTTATCCAAAAATTAAATATACCAAAAAACAGTTAGCCGCGGTAAAAACTTTTTGCCACGGCGGTGGAGGTACAACAAATCTTTGGCACAATGGCTTGATACCCATTCATCCTAGGGATGTAACTTCTCCTCTTTTTCGACAAATTTTAGAGGAAACAAAAGCCTTTCAAGATAAAGCAGCTGCAAATCTTTTTTGGTTAGATGATCCGTATTCAGCAGAATACCAAAAGGTGGTAAGTGAAACAGAGGAAATCTCAGGAAAAATAGGTGTTTTCTCAGATGGTATTGATTGCCTTCTTTATCCAAAGAAATTTAGTAAACTAGTAGCTGGGGATAACATTGATTCATTTTATGAGGTCCGCGATATCAATTTCTACTCAGTCGACAGAAAAATTAATTCTATCAGTTTCCTTGTTGGACAGGAGAAGTTTTTAATTGAACCTGATAATATTATAATTTCCGCTGGCACTCTTGGCTCTCCATCATTTGTGAGAGATATATTATCTGCACTTGGTATATCGCATGAGAATGTTGGAGCCGGACTGGCTGACCATCCTTTGGGATTTGTCGGAAAAGTGAGAGTAAAAGAATCTGTCAACAATTACATGAAGAAGCTATCGGTCCTGGCTAAGGGAAATTATGAATGTCGTACAGCCATA
>CAZWVC010000461.1:0-3308 GCA_964637245.1 uncultured Desulfocapsaceae bacterium | reverse complement strand
CGGAAAAGTGAGAGTAAAAGAATCTGTCAACAATTACATGAAGAAGCTATCGGTGCTGGATCAGGGAAATTATGAATGTCGTACAGCCATAAGAGTAAAGAGTGACTGTGGTAAATATACCGGATGTGCCTTCCTGAGACCTGCCCTGACCATGGCTAACAAACTCCGCATTTATAAATATAAATCTTTACTAGGGGCAAGCAGCGGCACAGAAAGGATAAAAAATATTTTTTCATGGAAATTATTTCACCCTGACATACTCGCAGAAATTTATTCGCATCTTTTTGGGATCAATATCCCTGGTCGGATATATAACATCCTTTTTTTATTTGAGCAGAAACGTGGCACGAGTTATGTTTCTAATGATGATGAAACTATTGAAGTTGGTTGGAGTATAACCAATGATGAACTCGCTATTTATAATGAAATGATTCAAAAACTCTCTGGAATGTTAGAAGAGATCGCAGATGAGATAAACTTAAAAGAAAATATCACTGAAGATTGGTTATGGTCTGCAGCGCATCACTCTGGGACAATCTCACTCGGTGAGCAAGCAGATGACCTTGTGGATAAGGATCTAAGATTAAGCGGCTGCGACAATGTCTATATTTGCGATGGTTCAGTCATTCAGGAGCACTCTTATGCAAATACAGGTTTGATTATAGGTTCATTGGCAATGCGATTGGCAGATAAGGTTATTAATGAGTAGTATAGGCAAGGATATAACAGCTTCTGTTCTAGTAACAGGTAGCACTGGTTTTCTTGGATCTTGCCTTGTCGAGCATTTGATTGCAAAAAAATTCAGGATACGGGCGTTTGTCCGGGAATCTTCAAACCTTGAAAATCTTAAGAGATTAGGGGTTGAAATAAGCATAGGAGATATTGCAGATCTAGCCTCTTTAAGAACAGCCTGTCGCGGTATAGATTATGTTATCCATGCTGCTGCTGATACAATCGGAAGTGCAAGGGGAGGAAAGCGCAATACCATTCTAGGAACTAAAAATATAGTAGCAGTCTGTAAAGAATACTCGGTCAAGAAGCTAGTATATGTAAGCTCATGCAGCGTCTATGGAGTTGCAGATTACAACAAAGGCGAAACCATCACAGAGAAATCTTCATTGGAGATCAAACCTGACGCTCGTGGTGCATATTCAAATGCCAAATTCCTGGCCGAGAAAGTCATTTTAGAGGCAATAGAAGAAAAACTGATTTCGATTGTATGCTTAAGGCCAGGTACAATTTACGGTCCCAAAGGTAAGATCTTTACACCAATGATGGGATTTTCTTACAAAACCAGGCTCTTTTTTACAATTGGTAACGGCCAATTTGTATTACCACTCGTTTATATTGATAATGTTGCAGATGCAATCATTAAAGCTCTTGAAAAAGAAGAAAGTACTGGCAAAATTTACAACATTATCGATCCTTATCAAATTACCAAGAAACAATACAATTTACGTTTGGTAAAGAAAATTTTCCCCAATGCAAAGTTCTTTTATATCCCCTATTTTCTTCTGTATATTTTAGTTTTTATCCAGGAGATACTTTTTAAACTAATCAATAAAAAACCTTTGTTAACCAGATACCGCCTGAAGTCATCACAAAAAGTAGTATTGTATAGCGGAAAGAAAATTCATGAGGAATTAGGGTGGACACCTCCTGTTTCCCTCGACAAAGCATTAGATAACTGCATTGAGCATGAATTAACGAATAGATAGTCTGGGGAACATTTCATATCAAGGTGAAAATATATGTGTGGCATCTTTGGCGTTGTATCTACGCAACCACTTGAAATTGACATTGAAGCTTGCACCCATAAGTTATCCCACCGAGGTCCTGACGATTATGGATTTCACAAAGATGATTATGCAGGGTTGGGACACCGGCGTCTCAGCATTATCGACTTGGCTGGCAGTAAGCAGCCTATCTACAATGAGGACAGATCAAAATGCATAATTTTCAATGGAGAAATCTATAACTTCCAGGAGCTAAGAAAAAAGCTGCAGATAAAAGGTCACAGATTTTCGACCAATGGTGATACTGAAACTATCTTACATGCTTATGAAGAATGGGGAAATAATTGTGTTGAACATTTACGCGGTATGTTCGCATTTGCCATATGGGATATGAGCAATAAAACACTATTTCTAGCAAGAGATAGGCTGGGTATCAAACCACTTTTCTATGCTCAGCATAATGGGAAATTTTATTTTGCTTCGGAAATGAAGGCCATCTTGACGGATAAAAGCTTTCCAAGAAAAATAGATAATCTAGCCCTGACCTCTTATTTTTCCTATTCATATATCCCTGCTCCACTAACAATTTTTAAAGATATTCACAAACTGGAACCTGGTCACACTATTACCTGGCGGGACGGAAACATCCGCACAGAAAAATTTTGGGATATACAATTTTACTCAGAACAGCAAAGATCCGAAAACTATTATATCGATACATTCATGGATCTGTTACAAGAGGCTGTTGATCTGCGGTTAATAAGTGAAGTTCCCTTAGGTGCATTTTTAAGTGGAGGAATCGATTCAAGTACTATCGTTGCTCTTATGAGTAAAGTAAGCTCTACTCCAGTTAATACATTCTGCATAGGTTTTGGTGGGAATACAGGAGGTTATCTTGATGAACGAGTGTATGCCAAGCAAGTGGCGGATCAATACCAAACAGCCCATAAAGATTACGAAGTCTTGATGGACCCTGATGGATTGATGGAAAAGATTGTCAGATCTTTTGATGAACCATTTGCAGATGACTCAACCATCCCATCCTATTTTGTCTGTAAAATAGCACGGGAAAATGTCACAGTCGCCTTATCAGGGCTTGGTGGAGATGAAATCTTTGCTGGATATGAAAGGTATTTAGGTTTCAAGCTTCGTAGCCTCTACACGAAAATTCCTGAAATAATCAGAAGAAAACTAATAGCTAATATTATTACAAGACTTCCTGAAAGGACTGATGGTCACTATACGATTAACCATATGAAACGATTCGTAAGATCCAGTGAGTTGAGCGCCGACCACAGTTATCTTGGGTATCTTGCAATTCAAAACGAGAATAATCGTCGAAATTTATTTTCTGATCCTAATCGTTATGACCAATATCGTGACTCGTGTGATGACCTCCTTCTACAGCATTTTAATAGCGAGAATGTAGACGGGTCCAATGGTTCTCTTGATCGTGCGCTTTATTGTGATTTAAAAACCTATTTACCCGAGGATATTCTGGCCGTTACTGATAGACTAAGCATGCATCATGGTTTAGAAGTGAGGGTTCCATTTATTGACCATAAATTTCTT
>CAZWVC010000460.1:0-3322 GCA_964637245.1 uncultured Desulfocapsaceae bacterium | reverse complement strand
TCCGTTGGCGTGGACTCAGAGTCAAATTACGTGATGGACATGTCGGCTCACAAAAACCGCATTCAATGCATTTATCAACGATTGGATTCGTGGCAGTCAGTGGTTTAAGGTTCTCCAGGTGGGCTTTTGGGTTTGCATTGAGGATAACACCTGGATTCAGTAAATTCTCTGGGTCAAAAAGTCTTTTAATTTTCTCCATAAGTAGGTAGGCATCACGGCCCCATTCCATCTCGACAAAAGGAGCCATATTTCTGCCTGTACCGTGTTCTGCCTTCAAAGACCCATCGTATTTCTCCACAACCATGGAACACACTTCGTCCATAAAGCCACTATAGCGCTCAATCTCTTCCTGTGTGCCAAAATCCTGGGTAAAAACAAAATGGAGATTACCTGCCAGTGCATGGCCAAATATAATGCCGTTGTCATATTTATATTTTGCCATCATCCGCTGCAGCTCAAGTGTTGCCTCCGCCAGACTTTCCATGGGGAAAGCAACATCTTCGATGATTACTGTTGTACCACATTCCCGTACCGCACCAACTGCTGGAAACAAGCCTTTTCTGATATTCCAGAGCTGCGTAAATTCACTCTCAATATCGGTGAATTCTAATGGTCTCTCTAAAGGCACTTCAGCAAGTGCAAGGCTTACAGCCTGTATGTTGTGCTTGAGTTCCACCTTGCTGGAAGCTCTGGTCTCCACCAGCAATGCCGCTGCTTCCTCTGACAGCTCTTTGAGAAAAGACGGCATTCCCACTTTGTTCTCAACAGACCTAAGAGCAGCTCGATCCATAAGTTCAACTGCTTCAACCGGCTGATCTTTAAGAATAGCTGTTGCAATACAGGCTTCCTTAATACCAGGAAAGATTATCAGTGCACTAGCTTTGTTGGCGTGTTCAATTACAGTGTGATAAGTAATCTCTGAGATAAAGCCCAGGGTACCCTCGGATCCAATCATCAGATGTGCCATAATCTCGAACGGATCATCATAATCGAGCAAAGCATTCAGGCTGTAACCGGTCGTATTTTTTATCTTAAACTTTCGTTCAATTCTTTCCTTGAGAACTTTATCAGCCCTCACTTCATCACGCAGTCGCTCAATGCCAGTAATGAGCGTTGAATTTTCGAGCAGGAACTTGCTTTTACTTTCCTCATCTGCAGTATCAACAAGTGATCCATTTTGCAGTATGATACGCATACCCGCCAGGGTTTTATAGCTGTTCTGGGAGTTGCCACAACACATACCGCTGGCATTATTGGCCGCGATACCTCCAATCATTGCCGCATTAATTGAGGCTGGGTCTGGACCAATCTTTCTGCCGTAGGGACTGAGGTAAAGATTGGCATATTTGCCGATAACTCCTGGTTCAAGCCTGATACGCTGACCTTCGTCAAGTATCCTGTGTCCCTGCCATTTTTCACCAGCTATAACCAGAACCGAATCTGAAATAGCCTGGCCTGAAAGACTTGTCCCAGCAGCCCTGAAGGTTACCGCAAGGTTATGTGTATTTGCCTGCGTTAAGATTGTGGCGATTTCGGCTTCACTGTCCGACTTTATAACAATTTTAGGAACGAGCCGATAAAAACTGGCATCAGTCCCATAGGCAAAGGTTTTGAGCGGATCAGTAAGTAATCTCTCAGCAGGAATCACCGAGGAAATCTGATCGTAGAATGATTGATATATGCCTGGCAGATCGTGGGTACGCTGGTCCTTTTTCACGTTAGATTACCTCCAGAGGCAAGAGCAGTGTTTGGGAAAAATTTATACACGGCAACGCTAATTAGCCCTTTTATACTAATCATCCTCTGACCAGGTATCAAAACAGATCAACCTCATGTATTATCTTTTGTAGAACAATTCAGCCAACACTACACCAAAATTGGTACTACCAATGATACATAATACCAATACGGCTGTCAAGTGGGAAAAAACCAGTCAAAAACAACGTATTAGCAAGGGTTTACCGAAAAAATCAACTACAACAAAATATAGCTAAGTAAGTACAAAACAAACTACCCAGCCCTTTTATCAATAATTGGTAGTACCAAAGAAAGGGTGAGGTGCAGATATTTTTCGCAATTAGCTATTATCTATTTCCACGGGAAGTTAACTTTCTATCAGTTCGTCCCGCACCTGCAGAAATGGCTTATTGTGTTAAATGAAGATAATTAGGTAAACTTTTTTGTGTCAAGTTGGCATCTCTGTTGATAATTCTTCTCTTTGTATTATTGTAAGCAGGATTCTTGCTAACCGAAGACCTGAGAAACAACAATATGCAGCCGAAAGTTTATATGATAGTAAACAAGGTGGTATATAGGTGACAACAAGAGGATACAGGAAGAGATGAGCAAGCCAAATCAAGAAGAGACTCCAAGCAAGATAGATTCATTGACAGATGGTGAAAAAGTACGCTGCCTGGTTGTAGGCTCAGGACCAGCTGGCTATACCGCTGCAATCTATGCAGCCAGAGCCAATCTCAATCCGGTTCTCTATCAGGGTGTCCAACCTGGAGGTCAACTGACAACCACCACCGATGTAGAGAACTTTCCTGGTTACCCTGATGGCATAACTGGCCCGCAGATGATGGAGGACTTACAGAAACAGGCCGAAAGATTTGGTACTGATGTTCGCTATGGTACTGTGACTGATGTCGATTTTTCCGGCGAAGTCCACAAGGTATTGGTCGATAATGAGAAACTTATTGAGGCTATGACAGTTATCATTTCCACTGGGGCTACCGCAAAATACCTTGGTTTGGAATCAGAGGAGAAATTCAAAGCTGGCGGTGTCTCAGCGTGTGCTACCTGTGATGGCTTTTTCTACAAGGGGCTTGATGTGGCCGTCGTTGGCGGTGGAGATACCGCAATCGAAGAAGCACTCTACTTAGCTTCACTCTGTCGCAAGGTATACATGATAGTACGCAAGGATCACTTTCGAGCCTCTCCGGTAATGCAGGACCGTGTTAAAAGAGCTGCAAATGTCGAGATTCTTTTCAAAAGAAATACCAAAGAATTGCTAGGTGATACTGTTTTAAAAGAAGTTATCCTCATTAAAAATATGGGTGAAGAGGATGAGGAAGAGGAAAGGTTAAGCATCGATGGTTTTTTCCTTGGTATTGGCCACACCCCGAACTCTTACCCTTTTAGTAAATATGTTGAAACCAACGATGCGGGGTACATTAATACCATTGGTAAAAGTTCCATAACCAGTGTACCAGGAATTTTTGCCTGTGGTGATGTCCAGGATCATACTTATCGTCAAGCAGTAACAGCTGCAGGCAGTGGCTGCATGGCTGCTATGGATGCTGAAAGGTATATAAGCGAA
>CAZWVC010000459.1:0-3332 GCA_964637245.1 uncultured Desulfocapsaceae bacterium | reverse complement strand
GTGTCTGTGCACCATCTTCCTGGTCACCGTCGATGACGCAGGTAGTGCCGTTCTGCCATTGGAGCAGCGCATCGATCATTTCATCAACGGCTTTTTGACAGAGAAAGCGCTCGCCAAAAAACAGAAAGATCCGGGGGCCTTCCTCGATCGTTATCTCATCTAATTTATTTGAAAGTTCTACTCTTTTTATAACTGCCATGGTGATGCACTAGTAAATTCTTATAACGATCCTGAAGACAGATGCTTGGAGAGCTTGCTCAAAAAAGGACTTACCCGAATACTTCATTAATAAAGGCGATTTCGTCGTCTTTTCTGCACTTCGCACACCCATTATATGGCAAACGCATAGTTTCACTGGCCAACGAAGAATCTTGATTGGTGAAATATCCAGGCTAAAGTCTTTTCAGGCTAGAAATGTATATCAAAAGAGTAAAAACACCAAGAAGATTTTCGGAATGTTATCAAGCTTCAGTAGATAATTGAAAGTAGATGCTGGACAAATTTATGGAACAGTCAAGTTATTATTCAGATAATTCGCTTGCGGATGGAGGTTACAAGGAGCTCAGCAAGAATCACTACCGTAAAGATGCTGAGAAGAATTACCGAAACCCGGTCCCAGAAGAAAAGATTAAGCGCGGTATCCAATACCATGCCAATACCACCCGCACCAACTAGACCAATAACCGCTGACTCTCGCACATTTATGTCCCAGCGAAAAAGAAAAATACCCCAGAAGGCAGGTGCTACCTGAGGCCAGTAGCCCTTGAGAAATATGCTGAACCAGGGCGAACCAGCAGCAGCTAAAGCCTCAACCGGTCCGGGATCACTCTCTTCAAGGGCTTCCGCGAATAATTTTCCGACAAAGCCAACTGATCTAAAACCAATACACACTGTGCCGGCAAGCGCTCCAGGGCCAAAGATAGCAACAAAAAGCAAGGCCCAGACCAGTGAGTTCACTGATCTTGAAGACACCAATATGAGTTTTGCCAGCCAGTTGAACAGGGGAAAGTGAACAATATTGTTGGCGCCCATAATTCCAACTGGGATAGCCATGACTATTGCCAATAGGGTTCCTAAAGTAGCAATATGCAGAGTCTCCATCATCGATTCATGAATTCCTTCTGGATAATAAGCAAGGTCCAGAGGCCACATGCGGGTTAAGAGGTCTGCTATTTGGGTAGGCGCATCATAGAGAAATTCTGGGATTACTTCGACTGTACGCAATGAGATAGATAAGGCTATAGCAAAACCTAGAAAAACCGCAAAGCGCAAGAGACGTTCAGCGAGTGTGAATCGTACCCATTTGTTCTCTGTTGAGGCTCTCATTGAAACACCTTCTTGACCTGCGTTGATAAAAATTCACTCAACATGACAAGACCAATGATTGAGATAAGAATCGCAGCAAGAAAATCATAGTCAAATCTTTGGAATGAGGCAAAAAGAGTTCCTCCAATACCGCCAGCGCCAACGATGCCGACCATGGTTGAATTGCGCAGATTAGCATCAAGCTGATAGGATGAAAAGCCTATGAATCGATTGAGTACCTGGGGAAGTACACCATAGATTATAACACTGATAAATGGGGCTCCAGCCGAGCGCAGCGCCTCAATGGGTTTGAGCGAAATCTCTTCGATAGCCTCAGCAAATAGCTTACCAATAAAACCAATAGATGCAAAGATTAGAGTGAGTATTCCTGCCAGAGGACCAAACCCAACAGCTTTTACAAAAAGAATAGCAAAGATTACCGGATGAAAAGATCGGCAAAGGGCAATAAATGTCCTGAATGGCCAGGTAATCCATGCGGGCATAAGGTTTCTTGCCGCAAAAAGGCCTACCGGAAGTGAAAAGAACACCCCAAACGCAGATGCAATTATAGCAATTTCAATGGTCTCCAGCAGATTTTCGATGAGCAGTTTCCACCGGGAGAAATCCATAGGTATCATTTCACCGAGGAATTCTTTACCATTATCAAGGCCTTGAACAAAGCGAGCCCAAGATACATCAAGGTAATTGGCAGCATAGAGAGAATATGCAATAGCTATGATCCAGCCAAACCTGGCCCACCAATTTACTTTGAAAGGCTTGCCATAGTGTGGTTTTCTCTCAGTCGTCACTGCAACCAGTCCTCCCCTCCATAAATTTCCTTGAGGTGTCCATTGGTCAATTCGGCTGGCGGCCCATCAAAGACTATACCTCCTTTTGACAGACCTATTACCCTGGAAGTAAAACGTTTGGCCAGTTCAACATCATGGATATTTATCAACAGCGGGATGTTATGCGCTTCTGAGAGCGAGACAAGTAATTCCATAATCTCGACACTGGTTTTTGGGTCCAGTGAAGAAGTTGGTTCATCGGCAAGAATGACATGAGGTTCCTGCATTATCGCCCGGGCAATCCCAACGCGTTGTCTCTGACCCCCGGAGAGACTGTCTGCCCGCTGGTGGGTAAATTCGAGTAAACCAATGGTGTCGAGCAGGGCAAATGCATTCTCAACGTCCTCTTGCGGATACTTTCTAAACCATGCTCGCCAGGATGCAACATACCCAAGTCTGCCGGAGAGCACATTTTCCATAACCGATAGGCGTTCCACTAAATTGAATTCCTGGAAGACCATACCTATCTTGCGGCGGGCTCTACGTAATTCACCGCCACTTAGAACAGTAATATTTTCACCGCTGACATAGACATTGCCAGAAGTTGGGGGAATGAGTTTGTTTACGCATCTGATCAACGTGCTTTTTCCTGTTCCCGATGGTCCTATAATTGCGACACTGTTTTTACCTACTACCTCAAAGCTGATATCTTTTAAAACCGGTTTGCCCGGTATATATTCTTTCTTAAGGTTTTCAACTTTTAAAGAACGTTCTGGCTGGCTGGCATTCTTGCTCATGGCAAAATAAAGGCGATACGTTTAGAGTTAATTACACAAAGGGCACCAATTCTTTGTTTTAAGGTTGGTGCCCAAAGCCTTATTGTATTATTTCTTCTTGGCCTTTTTCTTTGCGGCTTTAGCAGCCTCTTTAGCAGCCATTTTCTTCAGTCCTGCTTGGTTATAGGAAGTACCGGTAGAGGCAGCTATGTCTCGAATAACTTTCCAGTCTTCTTGGTATGTAACCGGAAAAAAACGATCGGCTTTACCGAAGGTTTCCTGCATAGCAGGAGTGAAGCGATAGGAATAAAAAGCATCAACTATCTTTTTCACCAGATCAGGATTCAGATTATGGGCATAACCGAATGATGAGGTGGGGAATTTGGGACTGGTAAAAACTGTTCTGAAATCGTCGGCGTTGATCCTGCCTGCATCAGCCATACGTTTAAAAACATCCGATGCT
>CAZWVC010000458.1:0-3333 GCA_964637245.1 uncultured Desulfocapsaceae bacterium | reverse complement strand
CCCACACGTCCCCCAATTATTCCAATGCTTCAGCTTTCCTTGAAATAAAAGATTATCTGCTGGGATATTAACCCGGATACTACCATTGTGATACTCATATTATACCGAAATATATAGTCTTTTTAGATGAAGATTGATTTTTCATAAAACATCGGGGATCGGTAGGTGGCCCCGATTTATACAGAGTTATACTTGCACTCTTCGTGACACAAGCAAACACAGTAGTTATCCTTTCAGAATACCCCATTTGCAGGGGGTATATCATGTGTATCCAGTTTTTGCCAAGGAGTATGTCGTTTTGCCAACTTTCAGAAGTTTATTTTTGTGTTTGTTTTTTGTAACCGCTGTCATTTCCTCCTCTCCAGCCTCTGCCAATACAATCTGTGTCAATCAGCCCAAGATCACAATAATTACGAAAGACCAGGAAAGTATTCAGAGAATCTGCTCTGCAGCTGAAAAAACCCTAAGATTCCTTGGTAATTATGGTTTGGCAGCCAAGCGGCAAATTATCGTAGAAATTATTGATAAGGGCATTGTGAGTAGGGGTTATCTTGCCTATGCAACCTATGACAGCCGTATAGATAGGGTTAAAATCATGTCTTATCGTTCCATCCTCTATGGCTACGAAAACCCAGTAATGTATGATGAATTTTTCGACCTGGATCATTATACTGGCGCCATAGCCCACGAAATAACCCATGCTGTATTTCACCATAATACTAAAAACCCATCTCCTGGAACCGCACCTCAGGAATATCTTGCTCATGCTGTTCAATTAGGAGTCCTTCCTGATTACCGCAGGGAGGAAATC
Organism: uncultured Desulfocapsaceae bacterium; assembly: GCA_964637245.1. Classification (GTDB taxonomy): domain Bacteria; phylum Desulfobacterota; class Desulfobulbia; order Desulfobulbales; family Desulfocapsaceae; genus Desulfopila_A. The sequence continues at coordinate 2,522 of CAZWVC010000458.1, read as the reverse complement.
ATATCCCGCATGAATGTCTCCGCATGGTTGCCCGGTGACGCAATAAGTGACATTTATATGGCACTTGAACCAGGTAAATTTGCCGTAAAGTCCTACAAGCATCTCACTACTACTGAAGACCCTCAAGCCTTCATTGAGATTTTACTCAATTCAAAGTGGTTTTATGTCTACATTCCTTAAACTTTATACTCCTACCAAGAGACAATAATGGCACTCAGGATAAAATTATCAGGATTTTCAACGTATAACTATTACCGCTACTAACACCCTGCCTAACTAGTTTCCGTCCTAAAACTACCCTTCTGCTCAATCTCAGCGTTGCGGCTTAGATTTTTATCCTCGCAATATTGAGTATATGGCTGTGGTAAAAATCCAAGTCGCGCCTCGATCTCAATCAAAATCCTGAGTTTTAGGATAGAAACTAACTAGAATGCGGCACGAATCGAGATGGTTTGCTCGTCAATCATCTTTGGATTTTGCTCTCTAAACGGCATGCGAACCTAGTGAGACCTCCAGCGGATCGGATCGGTTCGCCTGAAAGGTGAAAAAAGGAGGTTGTCGACATACAGCGCAGGTCCAAACTGTACCTTTATACATCAATCTTATTCGAACAGTAATTCACTGTTACTGTATGCTAGTATCTTGTGAACTCACCTTTTTCCATGAAAAATTTGTGCTAAATATTTTGCACTGCCTTGGCAAGTATGCTAAAGCAGTCATGATATATCGAACTATGCCTCCCAGATACTGGGAAGAAGACTATATTCAAATCCAAATACATGGAGGGTTATGATGTCAAGCGACCACTTGGATAATCTATCGCAAACATTGCTCATGGGACCAGGACCTTCTTGTGTAGCCGATGAGGTATACACAGCCCTGTCAAAATATACAATTGGTCATCTTGACCCCCGATTTATCACAATTATGGACGAGATAAAGCTCCGCTTGCAAGAGCTTATGCAGACCTCAAACAGGTTGACAATTCCCATTTCCGCGACTGGTTCTTCAGGGATGGAAACCTGTTTTGTCAACCTTATAGAGATAGGCGATCCTGTTTTAATCCTTAAAAATGGAGTTTTTGGCAATCGTATGGAAGATCTGGCATCCCGACTTGGAGCTGATGTCGATATTCTGGAATTTGACTGGGGTACCCCTGTTCTCCTTGATCCGGTGGCAGAGAAGCTTAAGCAGAATAAGTATAAAATTGTAGCCGTGGTGCATGCTGAAACATCAACCGGGGTTATGAATCCGGTAGAAGAAATTGGTAAACTTCTGCGTGACAGTGAAAGTCTCTATTTGGTTGACTGTGTCACCAGTCTGGGTGGTATTCCGGTGAAAATTGACGACTGGAATGTCGATGCAGCTTACGCCGGAACACAAAAATGTCTCTCTTGTCCTCCTGGTCTTGCGCCAATATCATTTTCCGATAGAGCTGTAGCGGCAATCAAAGCAAGAAAATCCAAAGTACCGAACTGGTCTCTTGATCTAACCATGATCCTTGATTATTGGGACGGTGCAACCAGGGCATACCATCATACAGCCCCCATTAATATGCTCTATGGCTTATATACAGCCCTCGGTCTAATCCTTGCAGAGGGCATGGAGAATGTATTTGCTCGCCATCAAAAAAATCATGAATACCTTGTCGACAACCTTGAAAAAATTGGGCTTACCATGGCCGTTTCTGCTGAATCGCGGCTGCCCATGCTCAATGCTGTGAATATTCCTGGGGATATCGATGATCTTGATACCAGAAAAAAGCTACTCCTTGAACATGACATCGAAATTGGTGCTGGTCTCGGCCCCCTAGCTGGAAAAATCTGGAGGATAGGACTGATGGGGCATACGGCACGTAAAGAAAATGTCGATAGACTCATTGGGGCCTTGCAAACCTTGATATAGAAAACATCTTACTCCGAGAACATCTGTCGAATATCAATCTATCGCAGGGGTGTATCAGGTGTGTAGATACGTTTGAATACTTCGCTTATCCTGTTGAGATCTTATTATGAGTATTATGCTTTTTCATTGGATACGTTTTTTTGGCGCAGCCTTTGCGTTGCTCTTTGCCATATTATACCTCTGTGAATATGAGAAAATTGCTCTATATGGCTTTTTACTTATCGGAGCGTATGGCGCAATCACCTGCATTCTCATCCAAAAAGGCGTACAGCCTGGTAAATGCGATCTATGTGGTAGTAAAGGGCTACTTAGGGTAGAATATGGTCATGGTTTCACCAATGTCCGTTTGATACTCGATTGCCCTTCATGCGGACGTGTCGTAAACAAAGCTAAAACCGGTATCAAGCCAGGGCTGGAAAAGGAAAGATAAATCCTGAACATATAACTTCACTTATGGAGATAATAACAACCCACAAGAATACCGATTTTGACGGACTCGCTTCGGTTATTGCTGGCACTCTACTTTATCCCCAAGCAACCGGTGTTATCCCAAAAATGGTCAATAAAAATGTGGAACGCTTTCTCTCTACCCATAAAACCGCATTTAACATTGTCCT
>CAZWVC010000457.1:0-3336 GCA_964637245.1 uncultured Desulfocapsaceae bacterium | reverse complement strand
CATTACCCTGGTGGTGCAGAAAACCCCAACCTTAACAACGGCAACCGCATGGAGTAAGGCTGAAACTGGAGTGGGTGCAACCATTGCACCTGGCAGCCAGTGATAGAAGGGCATAATACCGTTTTTGGCAAATCCGAATAGACAAAAAATATAGAGCATTATCACCAGGCCTTTGTCCAGGTCTGGGCTGAAGATGCCATAACGGATATCGGTGGTAAAATCCAAAGTGCCGGTGAGCACATAGATAAGGATCATGGCAGGCAGTAAGAAGGCCTTGGCGGTGGTTGTCAGGTAGACCAGGTATTTTCTGCCTCCGTCATATCCTTCCTTGTCCTGATGATGGGCGACCAGCGGATAGGTGCAGACTGATACAATCTCATAGAAGAGATACAAGGTGAAGAGGTTGTCCGAAAAGGCAACCCCAATTGCGCCAAATATTGCCAGGGCAAAGCAGGCATTGAAGCGAGTCTGGGCATGTTCTTTAAGGCTGCGCATATAGCCCATGGAGTAGAAGACTGCAATGGTCCACAAGGAAGAGGCGACGATGGCGAAAATCATCGACATGGAATCAGCCCGTAGGGTGATTGAAAGTCCAGGGAGAATGGTGAAGAGCTCACAGACCAGCGTCCTTCCGGCTTTAATATCAGGGATAAGGGAAAGGACAATACCGAAGAGAATAATTGAAGAGACACAGGAGATGCCTTCACGAACGTTTTCTTCAGCACCGCGTATCATCACACCTAATGTTCCCAATAGCGGGACAAGCAGGGCAATGAGGAGTATTGTATCGGAACCGACCGTATTGGTATCCATTGATGATGTTCCTCTGGTTAACCTTTTAACTCGACGAGGTCTTCTGCGTCGATCGATTTGTAATTCCGGTATATAGCCACAACGATACTGAGACCGATGGCTGCCTCTGCAGCGGCGATGGCCATGATAAACAGGGTGAAGATCTGGCCAACGACGGGGTCAGGTGCGGTAAACCTGTTGAATGCCATAAAATTGATCGATGCACCGGCAAGAATGAGCTCCGAGGCGATGAGCATACCAATCAATGTTCTTCTGGTAACCATTCCATAAATACCCATGGCAAAGAGCAGAGCAGCAATGACCAGGTAGGTGTTCAGGTTGTTGTACAAGGATAAGACTTCCATCAGTTGCTCCTCCCTCGACGCGCTATAATTAAAGCGCCAATAATGGCAATTAGAAGTACGATTGAGATAAGTTCGAAAACCATTGAGTAGTCGGTCAGCAACTGTTTGCCGATTATTTCAACGGAGCCATCATTTATTTTTGTATTGACTTGCCACTCAGTTTTCAGGGCAAGAATGGTGAAGGCGCCAAAGATGAGGCCAGCTGTAATAATCCCTAACGGGCCGGAGAGAGGACCTGGAGGACCGTGTTTTTTCGATTCTTCAGGTGCTGCGAGCATGATGGCGAAGGAAATTGTGACAGCAACTGCACCGATATAAATTAGCACCTGCATCATGGCAACAAACGGTGAATTAAGAAAATAATATAATCCGGCGACACCGACAAAACAAACCACCAGACCTGCAACAGCACGAACCAGCCTGGTTGCATTACAGGCGATTAATCCTCCAATAATAGTGACAGCGACCATGATCAAAAATACGATCCCAACAAGATGGTCGGCATTGGGGAGTGGCAGATTCATGAGTTTTGCTCCTCCAGACGTTTTAGCAGATCAATGATAAAGTCTTCCCGGCGGGTGCTGGCAAGTTTATATTCCTTGGAATATTCCAGAGCGTTGAAATTACATGACTCCACACAGGAACCACAGAGTGAACATCGGGTAAAATCAAGCATGTATTTAGTGAGGACTTTCTTTTTCTGGCCTTCTTCTTTTTTGCCAGCAAGCGAGATGCAATTGGAAGGGCAGGCGCGCTGACACATCATGCAGACTATGCAGTTCGACTGTCCATCTTCATTGCAAATGAGTTGGATGTGTCCTCTGAAATTATCAGGCATTTCCAAGGTCTGATAGGGATATTGAACTGTCACGGTGGGACTGAAGAATTCTTTAAAGGTTACTGATAAACCTAAGATAAGACTCCATAGTCCGCCGAATATTTCACTGAAATAGGAACCCATAACTATAAAACCTTCAATAGTCCTGCCGTCAGCAGCAGGTTGAATAATGACAACGGAATGAGAATTTTCCACGATAAATTAAGCAACCCGTAGATTGTGGTACGGGGAAAGGTCCAACGGATCCATATTATTGTAAAAATGATCATGTAAACTTTCAGCAGGTACCAGAGAACACCAGGAATAAAATCGAGGAAGGGGAAGGGCGCATACCAACCACCTAAAAAGAGAATAGTGGTCAAACACGCACCTATAACAATGTTGGCATACTCACCCATAAAAAAGAGCCCGAATCCCATACTGCCATATTCGGTATGGAAGCCAGCAACCAGTTCACTTTCGGCTTCACCTAGATCAAAAGGTGCCCTGTTTGTCTCTGCGAGGGAACAGATAAAGAAAATGAGAAAAGAAAATGGCATCAGGATATTTGGGGTTTCACCGAGAATTGGCAAAATATTCCAATGTAGGAATCCTCCTGCCTGCTGTCTGACGATGGTCATAAGATCCATGGAGTTGGCTATAAGAACGACGGTTATGACGGTTATCAGCATTGGAATCTCATAGGCAATAGCCTGGGAGACTGCCCTGACCGATGACATTACCGCATATTTATTACGGGAACTCCAACCGGCAAAGAGTAGGGAGATGCCACCCATTGAGGCAAAAGCGAAGATAACCAGCACACCGATATTGAGATTATGGGCAACTATTTTTTCGCTGAAAGGGATGGTGACAAAGCTCATGATTGCCGGAGCCATGGCAAGTACGGGAGCGGCGATAAACAAGGCTTTATCTGCTCCTCCGGGGATAATAAGCTGCTTGGCCATCAATTTGATGCCATCCATGGGAGGTTGAAGAATCCCAAAAAGGTTGATGTTTGGTCCAGGACGCCTTTGAATTCGTGCTGCTCCCCGGCGCTCAGCTAATACTAGATATGCTGCATTGGCAGCAGCAAAGGCTATGGCTAAGACTACGGCAATAATCATGCTGCGCAGCATCGCAGGAAGAGCAGGCCAGAGGTAGAGATATCCGAGGATACAGGCACAAGCTGCGAAGATTATTCCAACTACAATCCCTATTATCTCATTTTTTGTGATAAAAGGAGTAATCGCATACCTATTTTTTGCTTCAGGATTCATTCCTTTCTCCATTATCTATCTATTTCTGGAATAACAAGGTCCAGGCTTCCCATGAAAGCAAGGGCATCCATGATTAACATAC
>CAZWVC010000456.1:0-3337 GCA_964637245.1 uncultured Desulfocapsaceae bacterium | reverse complement strand
AATAGAATTGCTGGTGCGGTTATAACCTTCTCAAACATCGAAGACCAGAAAAATGTCCAGGCAGTGCTGCGGCAATCAAAGGATGAGAGTGAATTAAGCCTGGAACTCGTTCGGGAGGTTTTTGATATGAACCGTCAGTTATTAGCCGTGCTTGATCAGCAGGGCCGTATAATCATCTCCAACTCTGCCATGTCGAAGGCCGTTGCCATGAGCCAAACCGAGATTGAAGGGGCTGATCTGTTGGTTGTATTGGGATTGGATCAGGATAGAAGCATAATACGTCAAGAGTTTTTCGAGGCGCTGGCAAAGGAAAAAACTTTTAAAACGGCACCAATCATGATTAGAATAAAGGATATCGAGCAGTCCTTTACTCTCAATAGCAGGGTCATCAGGAAAACCGAAAATGCGCCTTGTCGTTTTCTTGTTCAACTCATCAAACAGAGGAATAAAACGCGATAAACCGTTAAGGTCATGCTAGATTCCAGTGATAATCTTGAGCGTTTTGATAGACTACGACGTCAGGCAGAAAAGCTAATTGACGGTCAGCCTGAATACGCCCTCGCGCACGTTCCGGATGTTCTTGAGCTTATCCATGAATTGCGCATTCACCAGGCGGAGCTCGAACTTCAAAACGACGAGTTGAAACGTGCCCAGCTTGAATTAGCTGCACTTAATAAGGAATATACCAACCTGTATGAGTTTGCTCCCTGTGGCTATATCACACTTTCCAAAACCGGCATTATCAACCGGGCTAATCTGACGGCAACTCGTCTGCTTGGAGAGAACCGGGAGCGTTTGCTACATCGATCTCTGAGCAATTTTATCTCACCGGACTGGGAGTCGGCCTATCTGGCTGCTCGCCAATTCTCCGCCGAAACCGGCAGGCATCAGAATATCGAGCTTCCCATTAATACCAATGATAATAACCCACTATGGGTATCGGTCTCCATTGAGGCTGAACGGAGTAGTGAAGGTTACGTCTCTGGCTGGCGGCTCACCCTGAGTGATATTACCCAGCAAAAGCTCTCAGAGTCAGCTCTGATTAAAAGTGAAGGGCGTCTTTGGGTGTTGTTCGAAAATGCCCCAATAGCTTATCAAGCACTCGATATTAATGGAAATGTTGTAGCTATAAATCAGACATGGCTAACTCTGCTTGGATATTCCCACCTTGAGGTGATTGGTCATAATTTTGCTGAATTTCTCACCCCAGAAGGGCAGAAATATTTTGAGCAGCATTATACACACTTCAAGGAGGTCGGTGAAGTCTCGGGTGTTGAATTCACCATGCTCACCAAAGACGGTAGAGAAATACTTATCTCAACCCAGGGGAAAATTAATTGTGATGAAGGTGGCGTATTCAAGCAATCGCATTGTGTACTGCATGACATAACTGCTGAACGTAAGGCAGAGGAAGAGAAAAAGGAAATTGAAAAACAACTTAGACAAGCCCAGAAAATGGAGAGCATCGGCACTCTCGCTGGTGGTGTTGCTCATGAATTCAATAATATGCTAGCGGTTATCATGGGCAATAATGATCTTGCCCTGCAGCTTTCCCCGAGTAAAGATCCCTTGGCAGAACATCTGCAAGAGATAAAAACAGCTAGTCTGCGGGCCAGAGAAGTTGTTCAGCAGCTTTTGGATTTCAGCCACCAACATGTGGTGGAGCAGCAACCGATGCAGCTTGCTGCTTGTGTGGAACAGTCCTTAAAACTCGTGCGCTCAACGACTCCTGCAAATATTTCAATTAAAACAACTATTGATCCCGATCTTTCCCCTATTCTCGGCAGTGTCAATCAAATGAACCAGGTGGTTATCAACCTCTGCAGCAATGCTAGAGATGCCATGCTTGAACGAGGAGGGAACCTGCAGCTGGTGCTTGAGAATTTCATCCCAGACGAGGAGAAAATCCTACCGTCGCTGCTAACTCCTGCAGAATCATACGTAAAGCTGAGTCTAAGTGATAATGGAAGTGGAATTGAGCAGGAAGTGCTGGATCATATCTTTGAGCCCTATTTCACCACCAAAGAAATTGGTAAGGGTTCGGGCATTGGCCTTGCCTTGGTCCATGGCATCCTGGAACAGCACAAAGGTGCAATCGAAGTGGAAAGTGTGGTTAATGAAGGCACAACTTTTTCACTCTATATTCCAGCTTATGAGGGGAGCATTCCGGATACACACATATACACGGAAAGACTGTTGCGGGGAAGTGAACATATCCTGTTTATTGATGATGAAAGTGCACTCGTTAAATTGGGTTTAAAACAGCTTAGTACACTGGGTTATCAGGCAGAGGGATTTACCAATCCTGAAGCTGCACTTAAGCTGCTTAAGATTAACCCTGATCAGTTCGATCTGGTAATAACCGATATGGCAATGCCTGAGATGATGGGTGATCTTGTCGCTGATGAAGTGCAGAAAATTCGACCAGATTTGCCGGTAATACTCTGTACCGGTTACAGTGAAAAAATAAACTCGGCTCCCTCCGATGCAAGCAATAAACTGACAAGTAAGCGCACAATAGTCATGAAGCCGCTTCGGATTCATGAATTTGCCGCGACAATTAGAAAAATGCTCGACAGAGCATGACCACCAGGAGTTTTTAAACCGCAAAATAAATCACCTGCCAAGCAACTTACCCTCCAAACTATTCCTTTTTAAAATGCTGCAGAATGATGGCCGTGCCTGTTTAAAACCTAACTGACAGTCTTTGCATTAAGATATTGAGTTTTTGGCTTACCAATTACTAATTTCTTCTCTAATTTATGCTTGCATTGGCAAAGCCTGTGATACGTCTTAACGCCGCCTTTTTCAACCAAGCTGCGTAGTCCTGCAAGTGGGTTTTTAATCCGCATGGTCCTGCGGTTGCGGATGACACCATTCATAGTATGCTGGGTTATTTCGTCTTCCTGCTCAGTAATAGTTTTGCTAAGAATTGCAAAAAGGTTCTGCTCCTCAAGAACCCTGCGCCGTGCTTCGATGATGTACGGCAGGCGGTCGTGATATTCATTATTGCGGAGATGGTATTGAATTATATCACGTGACTTTGCATAATCATCTATATCGATTGGGATAAAGCTTTCTTTGGGGAAATATTCATGAGCATTGGGAGCCCCATGATAGAATGGCAGGGTGTAGCCCAGGAAGGCATCTGGCAGCTTTTCGGTGAGATGATGTTGGTGCACATGATTTTCCACAACGATATGATATGTGTAAGGATCAAGAGCAGCAGCTTTGTCATCGACGGGTCTCACTCCATGGCCATAAATGTCAAGATCGGAAATATCTTGTTTAAGCTTTTGGGTAAATACGACTCTTTGGTTATGCAGCGTTATTCTGC
>CAZWVC010000455.1:0-3345 GCA_964637245.1 uncultured Desulfocapsaceae bacterium | reverse complement strand
TACAGCTTCACCCTCGATGCCTTAACCATAAACCTTTCAGACTCGTGAAATATCCCCGGGTTAGCACACTTCAATGATATCTCTTCAGGTAGTGTATAACCAAGCTAATGATGCTGCAAGTACTCCAGCATCATTAGCATTTTTGAGATCCAAAATTATACGGGTGGAAATCTCAAGAAGTTGAAAGAGATATCGATGGATAGAATTGGAGAAAGCTCACCCATGAATAATATCAAACCCTTTTTTGAATACCCTAAAATATGGATAATGTACAGATAGAAAAAAACATCTACTCAATTAACTCATAGAGCATTTTCAGGTTTCTTCTGTCATCCTCCAGATCTTTATCCTTAGGGGTTTCCAGGGTCATTGAGAGATGCGCAAATCTCTCATCGTTTAACAGATTACGGAATCCATCGATACCGATATATCCTTCGCCGATATGGGTATGTCTGTCTACTTTGCTGGACAGATCTTTTTTGGAGTCGTTAAGATGAAAAAAGCCTATCTTATGCAGACCGATATACTGGTCGAATTTATCCATGGTTTGTTTGTAGGATTCGGGAGTACGAAAATCATAACCAGCGGCAAAGATATGGCAGGTATCTACACAGACACCTAATCTGCCGGGGAAATTTGATTGATTGAGAATTGTGGCAATCTCTTCGAATGTGCTGCCCAGGCCGGTTCCCTGACCAGCTGTTGTTTCAATGAGCACAGTGGTGTTGGAATGAGCCTTGTCCAGTGCGGAATCGAGTCCATGAACAAATCTTGCAATGCCAATGTCGACACCATCTCCACCGTGTGAACCAGGATGCAGCACGGCTTTTTCAATACCCAGTTTTTCACATCTTTCCAATTCGAGAACAAAGGCATTGATGGATTTCTGCAGCAACTCGTCTTTGCCTGTAGCCAGGTTGACCAGATATGATCCGTGGGAGGCCACTTCCATATCACTGCAGTTCCGCCATTCACTGCGAAAAGAGTCAATTTCCGTGCTGGTCAGCTCTGCTGGCTTCCACTGCCGTTGATTTCTAGTGAAAATCTGCAAAGCTTTGCCACCAACACTATGGATTCGTTCAAAGGCGAGGTGTAAGCCGCCACTTACCGATTCATGTGCACCTAGTTGTGGCATTATCCCTGCTCCTCGCTGATGTTTAGTGCTCTAATCTGCACATCCTTACCGATGATGCTTTGCAATTCTTCGAGATAGGTTGATTGTTGGAATCTAAGAATTTGGGATTGATAATAATCCTTCTTATCAGGATCTAAGTACATGGCCTCTTGCTGCACTTTTATAGCTTCTTCTACATAGCCATTAGCCCACCATGCAGTGGCCAGGGTGTCTAATATGTAACCATTTGGTTTTAAAAGAGCTGCGGATCGCGCAAGCGTAAGCGCTTTTTTAGGGTTGCGTAATTTTGTATCCATACTGGTTAAAAGAAGCCAGGAGTAGTTATTCAGCAGATCGGGTTGATTTGATTCTTTTTCCAGGGCGAGTTCAAAGGCAATTGCCGCTCTTTTCTCAAGTTTATGCTCCAGCAGATAGTTCCCGGCAAAGAAGAGCCAGTGAGCTGGATCTTTTTCCTGGGTTGCTTCGTAGAGTAAGTCTGCGCGGGTGTATTTTTCTTCATAAAGATCAATTGCCTCATCGTAGGAGAAGTTTCTGGTACTGAATAGAGCGACAACAATAAAAACTATAAAAGCAATTAAACTCAGGCTTACCTTACGGTGATGCTTTTTTATCTCCTCTGGATTCTTTTCGCATTTTTTCAGGAAATCAACTCGTTGCCCAATACCGAAATGATGCCAGCTTGGTTGATTTCTGATATTGCCGCTGAGGATGGCGATTTTCTCAAATGCTGAAATGATAGCGTCACTATTACCCAATACCGGAAAGACGTGTAAATCTGCCTGTCGCTCAAAATTGCGCATAAAGTAGCCAAAGACAAAGCGGAAATAGAGGAGCAGGAAGAACAGCGCGGGGACAGCAACTAAGACATTGCGCAATATCTCTGGAGATAAACCGGTTGAGCTGACAAGAGAATAGAAAATATCCTTGGAGAAAAATAGATAATAGAGTGGTTCAGCCAGAAATCCTGTAGTCAGAATAAACCCTCCGATGAGAAAGACATAGAGGATGAGGTGAAAACGTTTGACATGACCAATCTCATGGGCCATTACTGAATCGAGCTCATCAATAGTCATGGTCTCAAGCAAGGCGGGTGTTATCAAAATGTATCTGAGACCTGGGATCACACCCATCACCCCGGCAGTAATAACTCTTCCTTCAAAGAGTGGCCAGAGATACAGCTCCGCTGAGAATTCCTGTTTTTTGCAAAAAGCCTGCAAATGATCTCGCAGAGGACCCTGCTCAAGCATTTTGCACCCCCAGAGCCTTCTCACCAGAGGTGGAAAAAAGATAAAGATGAACAACAGAAAGGTACCAAAGAAGAGGATATCCCCCCAGGAAGATTCATTGATCTTTTGGAGCCAGGGCCATGGTATGTATCTAATCAGGTCATAGCACAAGGTAAGAATCATCCAGGGGATCACTATGGGTAAGTTTGCTTTAATATTGGAGAAAATGAAAGTCATTGTCCGATACTTACGGGCAAATACATTTTCATAGCTTGGTCTGGCTCTTCGCCATATGAGAATAAGGAGAAAAAGAAAAACACCAACCCCGCCAATATTAACCAGAGCCGGCATGGTGTTGTTTAGCGAGAGGAACAAGAGATAATACTTAAGGTCCAAACCGAATATCATCAGGCTGTAAATAAGCAGGGCAATGATTGAAGATTGCTTCTCAGCCTTGAAATAGCCTGCTGCCTGATTCTTCTCAGCCCGCCTGTACAATAATGATACAAGAATGTCGAAGAGTACGAGTAAGACTAGATAAGATGAGATAGTAAGATATATGGAAAATGCAGGTTTAGCAGGTGTGGTTGCCATACTGAAAAGGAATATGGCGGTTAAAAAATAAAGTAAATTGTTATATATCACAGTAACTTCTTCTGATTTAAGAGGATAGTATTATTTGTTATGTTTAAACTCTGCAGTAACAGTATTGCTTTTTTCTCTATTGTATAGAGCCTAAATAGTATTTTGCTTCTAATCACTCGACTCATTTCGATATTCAAATGGGCTTTGATCGGGTGGTTAAAGGGTTATCAATACGTAATTTATTCTCGTCAAACCAGTCTACTAGTCTTATGCTTTGTGGTCGATTGTAAGCAAGCTTCACTGCTAGAGGGAACCCAGAATTTGATACAGCATATTTCGAAATGCAAATCTGCTTTTTTGTTGACTTTCTGACAAAGCGGTTTAATATAGTGGGTTTAC
>CAZWVC010000454.1:0-3352 GCA_964637245.1 uncultured Desulfocapsaceae bacterium | reverse complement strand
AGAATTCTACCGGTAAACATCCATACTCGATCTGGATATTTTCGCGACGGTATGAATGCCTGGCTTGACGGTTGGGGGAAAAATGACTGGAAGAATAGGGAAGGTGCAGAAATAAGCAACAAATATCAGTGGGTTGAGCTTCACAAACTCAAACAGATTTTTCATATCAACATCATTTCTTACCCCGCCTCACTCCCACCGTGCTTCGCTCAGGAAGCAAAGGAATTAGCCAGAGAATTTCAACATTTGCAATGAGGGATATAAACTGATAAAAGAGATAGACGTGTAATATGTGTTAACCTAAACCCTGGAACACGAATGACTCTCTTATCTCCATTATTCAGTTGGCAAAAATATTGTGCCTTCATTATTATTTTCCACTTCGTGCTTCTCCCTTCCATAGGAGCCACCCAACAATCGCCAGTCTATACTGAACCTTTAGCTCCTGTACATTTCGAAGACAATGGCAAAATCAAGGGTATTGCCACAGAGGTCGTCCGGGAAATATTTAAAGAAGCAGAACTTGAAGCAAATTTTGAAATTTATCCATGGAAGAGAGCTTACCAGAAAACTTTATCCACGAACGGCAGTTTTATTTTCACAATTAATAGAACAAATAAAAGAGAACCACTCTTCAAGTGGATTGGACCTATCCTCTCAAAAAAAACCTACCTCTATAAGATGAAGGATAGAAAAGATATTGATATCAATAGCTATAATGATGCAAAAAAATATACCACGGCGGTAATTTTAGGTCATTCATTAACAATAAATCTCTTGGATCGAGGTTTTAGAGAAGGTAGTGAATTGATAACCACCCCCAATAAAAAAGTGCAGATTAAAGTGTTTCTCAAGGGCAGATCAGATCTAGTTACCGGCAATCAATATACAATTTATCAGTCCTTAAAGGCTGAAGGTTACTCAATGAAGGATGTTGAACCGGTACTCTTTATTTCTGATCGTGGATATTATCTCGGGGCCAATTTAAATACAGATGATGAGATCGTAGCTAGATTACAAGAAGCTAATGAAAAAGTACAACGATCTGGAATTGTCGAAGAGATTATAGCAAAATATATATACTAGACCAGACAATGAGGTTAAATTATTTCTATGAATGGTCATTTAAGATAAGCAGAACAGAGCACTGCCTAGGTCAATGGTTCCTACACTCCTGAAAAAGCTCCACAACAGAATAGCCTACAAACTTGCCCTGTGGGTCATTATCTTCAGTACGCTTTTTTCTTTAATGACCACAGCCGTCCAGCTTTATCTTGATTATCGACAGGATCTGAAAAGCATAGAGAGCTATTTTGACTCTATCTCGTATATGCAGCTCAACAGCATATCCCAGTCAGTCTGGATTATGGATGATCAACAAATCCAAGCTCAGCTTAATGGTATTACTAAAGGTCGTGATATCATTTATGCAGCTGTAATTACCGACAATAAGCCACAATGGGAGAGTGGGGAAAATGATGCGAGAAAAACGCTCAGTTTGACCTATGATCTTATCTTCGCTCATCGGGAGAGTTCATTTGATCTTGGTACGCTTGAGGTGGTGGCAAGCCTTGATAATCTCTATCGCCGATTAATGTGGCGTGCACTGGTCATCTTACTGACAAATACCTTGAAAACTTTTCTTTTTGCTGGTTGTATTCTGTTATTTTTTCAACATGCGGTAACCAAACATCTGGAGAAACTTGCATCCCATGTGGTGAACATGGATTTCCGCAGTAAATTGACTCCGCTTAGGCTTGATCGTGAATCTTCTAACACAGAAGATGAGTTCTCTCAAGTTGTTAATATGCTTAACATATTTCAGCGAAGAGGTTACCATGCCTTTAACGCCATGGAAAAGAGTGAGCATAGGCTTCGACTTTTTTTTGATGCCACCGAAGAAGGTATTTTTGGCATTAATGCAGAAGGCAGGATAACCTTTGCTAATAGCGCATGTTTGCAGAAAATTGGTATACGCGATTCTCAAAGTCTGATTGGAGAAAAAGTTGAGAGCATATTCAGCTATGATGTCAGAGAAGTAGATCCCTCCGATAGCGATATCAATTTGTTCCTCGATCCAATGCTTAAGGGGCAATCGGCGAGCAGCGATGATGGCCTTTTTCTGGTACATGGAGGGGCTTCATTCTTTGCTTCAGTAAGGACCTATCCAATTGTTACAGGTGAGATTACTACCGGAGCAGTTATCTTTTTTAATGATATAACTGAGCAAAGGGAGATGTTAAAAGAAAAGAATTTGCTTAGCCAGGCTGTCAGGCAATCTCCTTTGATGATAATTATATCCGATGCTGCTGGTTATATTGAATATGTGAATCCCAGCTTTGAAAATTTGACGGGGTTCATGCTTTTTGAAGTTATAGGAAAACATCCGTTTTTTCTGGGAAGCTACGCAAAAAATAAAAACACCCGCAAAGATATTAAAAAATCTCTGCTTGCAGGTAAGGAATGGCAGGGGTTGTACCTTGTCCGTGCCAAGGACGGAACTGAGTATTCTTTTGATTCTCTCATATCTCCAGTATTCAATGATCGTGGAAGAATCATAAATATTATCGCTCTATGTCTTGATATTACTCAGAAGGTTGAATTGCAGAATCAGCTCAACCATGCCCAGAAAATGGATGCTGTTGGTAGATTGTCAGCATCATTTGCCCATGAGTTTGGTAACCCGCTCTTGGGAGTGAGATCGGTAATACGGGATATAAGTGAGCGGGTTCCCATGGAGAAGGGCGATCAGCAATTGTTAAATCTAGCCTATGATGAATGTGATCGAATGAAGGTATTGATCCGCGATTTTCAGCGATTTCAGCGAAGCAGTTCGGGCATTAAGGAAAATCACAACATCCATCAAATTCTTGATAATGTCCTGTTTTTTTACAAAAGACATTTTGAAAAGAACAACATAGTCTTAAAGAAAAATTACTCAGCAGAAATTCCGCTGCTCTATCTCAGCAAGGATCAGATTGCCCAGGTCTTTCTTAACTTGATAATAAATGCAGTGGACTCCATGGTTGATGTCGGCGGGGTTCTCGAAATTGTGACGGGAATGACAGATGAAGATGTCATTATCGATGTAAAGGATACAGGAACAGGAATAGATGACGTTGATAAAGACCTCATATTTGAACCTTTTTATACAACAAAACAGGAAGTCCAGGGCACCGGTTTAGGGCTTTCGGTATCCTATGGTATTGTCGCCGGTCATGGCGGTGATATCACTGTATCCTCAACTTCCAGCGAGGGTTCAAATTTTTCGGTACGATTGCCTCTAAAATCACTGCAAAACTAGTGTCCTGTCATGCCTCACCTGTAGCTTAGAGCTTGTTATTCTGGCCTC
>CAZWVC010000453.1:0-3357 GCA_964637245.1 uncultured Desulfocapsaceae bacterium | reverse complement strand
TTCAGGTTTCTGATAATTTCCGTTTCTTAAGGTGAAAAGGAGTAAACCCATGGAGGTAAAATCACCTCTGCCATAGTCCGTGACATCCCACCCCAGGCAATTTTCCCGGATCTCATTAGCTTCCTCGCCTAGATTCAGCCAGTCCTTCGGAGTGTAAAAAGCAAATGGGGGGAGTTTGCAGCCATTTTTCTGAAAAAGGAGAATTGCCTCACTGATTATTTCATTTATCTCTGAGCGTTTCATATGATATCTACCTATGTATAGATGAGATGTTAATGCAGGAAATTTCTATTTCTAACACTTGAAAAATCTATAGCGACCCGTTGCCATTAGCCTTTTGATCAAAAGGGTATTTGTAAAATTCCTTGAGAGCGATGGTAGCAGCTCCACGTGCCCAGTCAGAATCTTTCCATTTTTCTACAATGGTTTGGACCGGTTTAATTAATTCAGTATTTGTGTTTTCCTCGATGGATTTATGCATAGGATCAAAAAAGAGTTCACCCGATTTTACTCCATCACCTGAGAAGATTATCTTTTCAGGGTTGAAAATCTGAATAAGGGCGGCGATACCCAGGCCCATAATATTACCGGCTTTGGCAAATATCGATTGAAGGGGTTTATTGCCTCCTCGTGCTATTTCAATAAGTAGGTCAAGGGTAAGATCAGATTTTCCCTCATGATACCAGTTTCCGGAACGCAAACTTTTTTCCGCGGCAGAGAGTATTGCCGTTTCATTGGTATATGCCTCAATGCATCCTCTTTTACCGCAGCGGCAGAGTTCTCCTCCAGGCGAGACCACCATATGCCCAAATTCTGATGCTATACCATTTATACCGCGATAGAGTTTACGATCAATGACTATTCCCATACCGATTCCTTCTTCGATTGTGATCACTAGGAAGTTATTGGTATGAGCACCTTTTCCAAACCAGAGATGGGCTAAGGTGAGGGCATTTGAATCATTCTCAATATAGGTATTGATAGATAGACGTTTACTGATGAGATCACTCAGAGTTGTATCTCCTGTTTTGTAGAGAGGGTTCCAAATATGTACACCCGTTTCACTTTTCATCAATCCCGGCATGCCAACTCCGATGCCAAATATCTTCTCCATGGCAAGGCCTGCCTTGGTAGCACAATGTTTGACAGCATCTTCGATAATATCGGCTATATAGTTTAATGGTCGTTTGTCAAATTGTACCGGGATGACAATTGCACTGCGTACATTGGCCTGCATATCGGTGACGGCACAACTTATCCGCGAACTGGAAAGCTTGATGCCTGCCACATAGGTGGCATCTGGATTTATGGCAAGCTCAACTCTGCGCCTACCAGGGGTGGCTACCTCTTTTGAATCTTTTTCATATATCAGGTTTTTTTTTATGAGATCTGCTGTTATGTTAGTAACGGATGCTCTGCTTTGTCCGGTGATCTCCGCAATCTGGATACGTGAAATTCCTTTATGCATTCGTATTGTATCCAGAATACTGTACTGATTATGTGCCTGAGCTCGCTGTCTGCTGTTTAAGTTTGTCATAATAGTGTTATTGAGATTCATGCCCGACTGGCATGGCTGAAATTGAAATACAAGGCTTGATTATTTTCCACCATTTATGGTTGGTACCAAGACACATAATTTCTATCAAACTAGATTAGTTTACTGTGTAAATATATTTTTAGCTATTCTTCGTCGATGTTGCAAATTTTTTTAGCTGCCAAAGATAAAAAAGTGACAAGCTTTCTAAATAAAACATTTAATATCAATTAGTTTGATGAGCTAACACTAAAAAACATAACAGGGTTGATTTTCTGGTAGAATTGCAATAAGTTTATTGAATAAATTAATAACCGATGGTTATGTGTGACACCTGTGGAGTGAGTCGTGGAGTGATCTCTAAAAATTAATGAGGAGAATAATTATGGTGCGCCGATTTTTATTTCAACTTTTTGCTGTATTCGTGGCTTCTTTTATGATGGCATCCCTTGCAAAATCAGGAGAAGTAGAAGTTTTGCATTGGTGGACCTCAGGTGGTGAAGCAAAATCTGTTGCTGTACTCAAAGGACTTTTGGAGAAAGAGGGCCATGTCTGGAAAGATATGGCAGTAGCCGGTGGTGCAGGTGCCAATGCCATGACAGTACTGAAAACCCGCGCAGTTTCCGGCAATCCCCCAACTGCGGCACAGGTAAAAGGACCGCAGATCCAGGATTGGGCAGATGAAGGACTGCTGACCAATCTAGATCCAGTGGCAAAACAAGAGAAGTGGGATGATATCGTCCCAAAAGTGGTCACCGATATTATGAAATATGAGGGCCATTATGTCGCGGTTCCCGTAAATGTCCATAGGATCAACTGGATGTGGTGTAATCCTGCTGTATTTAAAAAAGCAGGTGCGGAAGTTCCTACCACTTGGGCAGAGTTTGAAGCAGCTGCCAAGAAAATTAAGGCTGCTGGATTAGTTCCTGTGGCTTTTGGTGGTCAAGCCTGGCAGGAAGCAACTGTCTTTGAATCAATTGTTGTTGGACAGGGTGGAGCTGATTTTTATAAAAAAGCCTTGGTTGACGTCAATCCTGCTGCCCTCAACAGTCCTGCCATGATCAAGGCCCTTAATACATTTAAGATGATCAAGAAATATACGGATAAAAATGCCCCAGGCAGAGATTGGAATCTGGCAACTGGTATGGTCATCAAGGGTGAGGCAGCCATGCAGTTTATGGGCGATTGGGCCAAAGGTGAGTTTGTGGCTGCTGGAAAGAAACCGGGAACTGATTTTATGGCCAAACCGGTGCCCGAATCAGCAGGTACCTTTCTTTTCAATATAGACAGCTTCATCATGTTTGATGTGAAGGACAAAGAAGCGAAAAAAGCTCAAAGTGCCATGGCCAGACTTATCCTTGGCGACACTTTCCAGGAAGTTTTTAACGTCAACAAAGGCTCCATCCCGGTTCGTTCCGGCATAACAACAGCTAAATTTGATAAAGTTGCCCTTCAGTCTATGGCAGATTTTAAAGAAGCTGCGGAAAAGGGCACGCTCCATCCCAGTATGGCACATGAGATGGCTGTTAGTCCTGCAATACGTGGTGCGATTTTTGATGTTGTTACCAATTATTATAACTCAGATATGACTGCGGAGCAGGCTGCAGCAGAGTTAGTAAAAGCCGCAGCCGCAGCAATGTAAAAAACGCCGTACCCGTTGAGATGAACAGATAATACCTACTAACATTCAGACCCGGCAAAGATCTCAACAAGCAGCCAATGGGCAGATATCCATCGTCAATCGGGTATCTGCCTGCAGTAGCTCTTGAATTTTGGCAATCCACGGGGGATAATCTATGTTGAAATCTCACCAGCAGGAAGGA
>CAZWVC010000452.1:0-3362 GCA_964637245.1 uncultured Desulfocapsaceae bacterium | reverse complement strand
AATTTGGTGTATCTGCCGCAGCTCCTGTTGCCTTGGCAGCAGCTGGTGCAGCTCCTGCGGAGGCAGCTGCCGCTGAGGAGAAAACTGAATTTGATGTGATTCTCACCGGTGCAGGTGATCAGAAGATCAAAGTTATTAAAGAGGTTCGGGCAATCACCAGCCTTGGTCTTAAAGAAGCAAAAGCCCTGGTTGAAGATGCGCCTCAGCCACTTAAAGAGGGAATTACCAAAGAAGAAGCTGAAGAGATCAAAGGTAAGGTTGAAGCTGTTGGTGGTGCAATCGAGATTAAGTAACCACCTGCACTCAGGGTATTTCCTGGAGAAATACCCCACTGTTTTCGGATACACGCTACGGGCTCAGCCACGTAGCGTGTTGTATTTCGGAGTTTAGTAAAAGTTCGCTTGATAAAAGAGCGTAATTACAGGCGCTTGGGTATTGTGGGAGCGGTATCTGTTCACAATAACAAAAAGATGTGATTACGGTTTGGAAAAAGAATTTGAAAGCATCTGTTACTATATGCTCAAGTTTTAACAACAATATGAAGATCATAGGCTGGAGTTCATTTTCTTCCCACCTAGCCAGCTAACATACCATACAGGAATCACACGTGAAGCGTGTCATACTGTATACAACAAGTTAACGATCTACAGGTACCCTCGAGGACGATTTATGGAACGAATTAGAAAGAAATTTGCCACTGTGGAAAATATCATTGAGCCTCCTCACCTGATATCTATGCAGAGGAAATCCTACGAGAAATTTCTGCAGATGGACCGTGAACCAGAAGATCGAGAAGATTATGGCCTTCAGGCGATTTTGAAGAACGTATTTCCCATAAATGATTTCAATGGGATGTGCTCACTTGAGTATGTTAAATACAAATTTGGTGAGCCCAAATATACCGTTGAAGAATGCGTTCAACGTGGGATGACATATGACATCCCATTAAAAATTGTGGTTCGTTTGATCACCTTTGATGTAGATGAGGAAACAGGTGTACAGACCATCCGTGATATCAAAGAGCAGGAAGTATATCTTGGATCCCTACCTCTCATGTCACGCGACGGTGTTTTTGTTATTAATGGCACCGAACGAGTTATAGTTTCCCAGTTACAGCGCTCTCCTGGCTTATTCTACACTCATGATAACGGCAAAAGCCATGCCAGTGGGAAGTTACTCTACTCCGCCAGAATAATTCCTGTACGTGGTTCATGGATTGACCTTGAGTTTGATATCAAGGATATTCTCCATGTACGCATTGACAGGCGGCGAAAGTTTCCGGTAACTACCCTGCTCAAAGCGATCGGTTATAGTTCCAGCGGGCTTCTTGAGGAGTTTTACCTTACCAATGAAATCGTAGTCAAAAAAGATGAGTATAAAATAAATTTTAATCCTCAGACCGCTGTTGGACAGCGGCTTGAGTTTGATCTTGTTAATCCAAAGGAAGGAGATGTCCTCGGCAAAAAAGGCAAGAAAGTCAGCAAAGTTCTCTGTCGTAAGATTGAAGCCGCAGGAATTGATTATTTAAAAATATCCAAGGAAGAGATCATTGGTAAATTTCTGGCAACTGACATCCTCAATTCTGAGGATGAAGAGATTCTTTATTTTGCCAATACAGAGATTACCGATACGGTCCTCGAATCATTGGCCGATTCCGGAATAACCTCTTTCAAGGTTCTCTTTATTGATGGGGTGCAATATTCAGATGCATTTCGTAAGACCCTTGCACTTGATAAAGTAAATACCTCGGAAGAAGCCCTGCTCGAAATATACAGGCGACTCAGGCCATCGAGCCCGCCAACCCTCGAAGTAGCGGAATCGTTTTTCGAAAATTTATTCTTCAATCAGGACCTCTACGATCTGTCCGAAGTTGGTCGCTACAAAATTAACGCCAGACTAGGTTTAGATATAGATATCAGCCAGAAGGCTTTGACCAAAGGAGATATTGTAGAGTCGATAAAATATCTCGTCAGGCTCAAGGACAGTCAGGGTGGAGTTGATGATATAGATCATCTTGGCAATAGGCGGGTAAGAACGGTTGGCGAGCTGATCGAAAACCAATATAGAATGGGACTCGTAAGGATGGAGAGGGCCATCAAAGAACGGATGACTCTGCAGGATGTAGAAACTCTGATGCCCCATGATCTTGTCAATCCCAAACCCATATCAGCTGCGATCAAAGAGTTCTTTGGCACCTCCCAACTTTCCCAATTTATGGATCAGACAAACCCGTTGTCTGAGGTTACCCATAAAAGGCGTTTGAGTGCTTTGGGACCAGGTGGTTTATCTCGAGAACGCGCTGGATTTGAAGTACGTGATGTCCATCCCACACATTATGGACGAATTTGCCCTGTTGAGACTCCTGAAGGACCAAATATTGGGCTTATTGTTTCTTTGGCAACCTATGCACGGGTAAATCCCTATGGTTTTATTGAAACGCCATACCGCAAGGTAGAGGATAAAATTGTCACCGATCAAATCCAATATTTCAGTGCCCTGCAGGAGCAGAACCAGATCATAGCTCCCGCTTCTGTGCCAATTGATAAAAAGGGTAAGATCATTCCGGATTCACTCATTGTTCGTGAAGATGGAGAAGTTGTCACATCAACCAGTGAGAATGTTACCTATATGGACATTGCCCCCAACCAGCTTATAAGTGTTGCGGCTTCACTGGTACCGTTTTTGGAGAATGATGATGCCAATCGTGCCTTGATGGGATCAAACATGCAACGTCAGGCAGTACCACTGTTGAAGACAGCGGCTCCGCTCGTAGGCACGGGAATGGAAAAATATGTTGCCCAGGACTCCGGAGCATGCCTGCTTGCTGGTGGCGCAGGAGTAGTAGAAGAGTCAGATTCAAATCGTATTGTGGTACGTTATGATGAACCTGGTACGGATGGTTACGATACTGGTATTGCCGTGTATCGTTTGGAAAAATACAAGAAGTCTAACCAGAACACCTGTTTTAACCAGGTTCCTCTGGTGTTTCCTGGTCAGAAAGTAACCAAGAACACAGTTTTGGCGGATGGTCCTTCCTGTGATAAGGGTGAACTTGCTCTTGGTAAAAACGTTACCATTGCTTTTATGCCATGGCGTGGATTCAACTTCGAGGATTCAATTCTAGTTAATGAACGACTCCTCAAAGAAGACACCTTTACCTCTGTCCATATAGAAGTATTTGAAACTATGGCCAGAGATACCAAGCTTGGGAAGGAGGAAATCACCAGAGACATTCCTAATGTTAGTGAGGAAACCCTGCGCAATCTTGATGATTCAGGTATTGTCAGGATTGGTGCTGAAGTAAAAGCAGGAGACACCCTGGGTGGTAAAGTTACACCAAAGGGTGAAACTGTTCTCTCGCC
>CAZWVC010000451.1:0-3368 GCA_964637245.1 uncultured Desulfocapsaceae bacterium | reverse complement strand
CAATTGAAGTCGGTTTTATTGCGAGCAATCGCCTTACATAACCTCATTTCTAACACTGAGCTTAAAAAGACCGTTTCACAACTTAGCACCTTACCCAGCCTACCTGCAGTTTATGTAAAGCTGCAAAAGGCAACTGCAGATCCAGAGGTCTCTGTTGCAGAAATTTCAGAAATCATAGAAGAAGATTTGGCTATGAGTGCAAAAGTTCTTCAACTCGTTAATTCTGCGTTTTTCGGTATATTCCAAAAAATTAAAAGTCCTGCTCATGCCGTGAATCTCTTGGGAATTGAAACTGTAAAAAGATTAGTTCTCGGAATTGGGGCCTTTAAGGCTATCAATGTATCCTCAAATATTACCTCAATCTCAAAACTATGGTCACACAGCTTAGCAGTTGGCCATTGCGCCAAAACAATTGCTTCAAACACTTCTACCGATGCTAAATTAATTGATGATTGTTTTATTGGTGGTCTCCTACATGATATTGGTAAACTAGTTCTTTTAGCCGAAACAACAGATAAATATGAGCAAGCTATATTTCTAGCAGAAAAAGAAAATATCCATCTCCAGATGGCCGAAAAAGATATCTTTGGTGTTTCCCATTGTGAAATTGGGGCTTATCTCATGGGAGTATGGGGAATGCCGGTGCCAGTAATTGAAGCAATAGGCTTTCACCATTGTTTAGATAAATATCCTAATGATATATTTAGTCCTGCTATAGCAGTTCATATTGCCAATACGCTTTGCAGTGAGAATCGGGTGAATGAGGTTATTGGGGCACCACACGAAATAAATATTCCTCACCTCAAGACTTTGGGGCTCGACGGAGAGATCGAACACTGGCGTTATATTTGTTCAGAATTACATGAATAAAAAAAAATCACGGCTAAAAAACTTTATTTGGTGCTATTCACAAATAGGCGATGAAATTTTCGTTTTAAACGAGAAGAAAGTCATCTCCCTTTTAAGACTTGGATGACAACTTGGTTTTTTTTAGATATGCGAAAAAATCTAACGATTTTTTTTACTCAAACCCTTTAGGTAACCTCACCCCCCCCCAATTTCCCTTCTAATTTATCCTTCATGTCAATTCTGAAACAGCCATAAGGGTTGATATGTTTTAATCTGCACGGAGAGATATGCTGCAGATCCTCAGTTATAAATTCCCAACCTCCGATTCCAGCTACTTCAGATACCGTTCTGCCTCCCTCCTCAGAAAGAAGTACAGCATTTCTCTTAAATCTGGATCGTATTTATTCCGCTGTTGGACACTCATATTTTTCCGCTTGTTATATTAATAACAATGGCTTAACTGCGTATCCATTTCTTTGTAGCAGGATCAAGCTGAGAGGGAGCTAAATAACCCAGCTTGAGTTTAAAATTTAGTATATTTACTTAAAATTGAAAAAGATTATTCTCCAAGGAACATTTGAATGAAGCTCGTAGGCTCCATGAAATAAAGGGTGGGAGGCGGGTGGAAAGTCCTACTGGCTGAGCAGAATTTGTGACTCTCGCAGCATAACGCTCAAACGATTAGATTTGATTTTTTTTATATTTCACTTTTTATATGGGGTAAGAGAGAGCCGCAAAATATAAAAGGAGCTGCATTCTAGCAGCCCCTTTTTGGTTGACAGGATTAGTGGTTATATTTTTCTATTTGTAGGCACCAGTAGTTGAATAATTATAAGGTAAGCCATTTATTTTCCAACCATTCACGGTACGATAGCCGGCATCGTCCTTTCCACCTTCAAAACCAGTAAGCATGTCATAAACATTACTAAAACCTGCAGCATCAAGAGCTGCCGCCGCACTAGCCGAACGTTTGCCAGACCTGCACATAACTATAATAGCAGCATCTTCGTCAAAGAGTTTCTTAACATCTTTGACGAACTTCTTATTGATAATCAAGGTATCACCTTTTTTAAATCCTTTGTGATAAACTTTGTAAGCAACATTGTATACATATCCATTTAACACAGCTCCCTCACCAAGTTTGTTCTCACCGGGATGACCGACCCAATTCCACTCACTAGGTGTTCGTACATCCAGGATGAAAGCACCCTCATTTAATACCATTTCAGCAGACTCAGATGGGGTGACTTCTTCATAGGCAAATGTATTCGCCGCAGATACCAATAAAGCTAACATTACGATTGCAAAAAAAGGTCTTCTCATAATTTTCTCCACATTTGATTGTCGATGTTATCAAACCCACCCTGTCAATTAAGAATCAACACTTATTCTTCTTATAGATTCATTGATAATTAAAAAAGATACCCAATTCTTCTATTAGGCACCCGGCATCAAAAGTGAAAAGATTTGTTGTTTTCAATATCCCTTCGCCAAGTATTTCCACATATCACTTTGGTACGACCAAACATCCAGAGTGTTGATTCCATCAATCAGATTGTTGTGTAACATGCCATACCAACAGGTTTTTATTTGTAGGTAACATCATAGGATGTTTTACAAAATCAAGAAAATGTGCCCGCTTAAAAATCTTTTAGCGTATGGAAAATGTCTTCTTCCTATGACAAATAAAGACCCAGAAGCAAACTCGATTTCAATATTATCCTGACAAAATCATTCTCTTTTGGTATATTTTAAGGAAAAGGGTTTGTCAATGTGTAATATGAAAAATATGAAAGGAAAGAAAGGGGTTACCCACTGAAAGACCTCTTTTCAAGGAATAGACTTTGTAAGGTTGAAACTCCCGTTGATAGACAGAGGTGACTCCACGACGAAGCCAATTCATACGGAAACCACCCCACGCATATCAAATTGCTCAACCGTCGTTACGTTATTGCTCCATCTCTGAAAAGATACTGGGAAAGAGTGCAACCTAGATTTTTAAATCATCTGCGGGTTTAACAGGTAATAGAAGTGTGTTTTCAATTGACATGTTTAACGATCTCAGGAGGTACCAAGACTTGTCGTTTGTTTAAGCTTAATATAGATATGTTGACTTTTCTGGTTCACAGTCTATTTCTTAAGTTGGAGAGAGGAGACTGACTGTTCAGATAAGATTTGGCAATCTAGAAAGATGTGCGGGTGATCCACTTCGGTCTAATTCCCCCTACCTATAAGATAGCTAATCAGCGGTTGGTAATTATTCTGATCTGCCTGTCTCAATGAGTCTATATATTCCCGTCTCTCCTCACCTTGTCGATCTATATTTCCTGTTGCCCAGATTATCGGTTCAATACCAAGGCCTTTTTCCCTCACACAATTCGTAAATATACGTGCATGTCGTCCATTGCCATTTGGAAAAGGATGTATCTTGACAAATTGATGATGAATTCTTGCTGAAAGCTCCCGTGATTCATAATGGTCAAATTCAATCCAGCACTTTATATCTTCAAACAAGTTGT
>CAZWVC010000450.1:0-3372 GCA_964637245.1 uncultured Desulfocapsaceae bacterium | reverse complement strand
TAAATACCGCCACATCTAATCGTTATTGGGCATTTTTATCTAGCCCAGATATTTCATGGATGGGCAAAAACATCTAAACAATGGGAGAGATTACCTTCTGAGCCCATCCACCTCAGAGTCAAAGCCATATTTGGGGCATTTTCTCGGTAAAAGGGCAGACCACTGCCATTTCACCCTTTTTATGTCAACACGCCGGGGCAGCGCTCAACCTGGTTTTATCCAGGAGTCAACAGGGCCGCCACTTTGGTAAACAACTCTTGATGAGGGTAGTTGTTGCTCAACAACACCCTTACTCTTCTCGTGTTGCGGATGATTACCGCACCTATTTTGAGGAGTTTCAAGCGAATCGTATTTACCTGAGAACGAGCCAATTCTGTGCTTGATAAATACAAGCGACGAATGCTTTCCAGTAAGACATAGGCAATACTGGATAGCAGCAAGCGAAACTGGTTCGGCCACCATTTATGACAGCTTGTTCGATCAGAAAATAAACCAAGCTGCTGCTCTTTAATACGATTCTCCATATCTCCACGGGCGCAATACAGGTTGTCATAAAGTTCCTGCTCATTGCCCTCAAGATTCGTTACCACATATCGAGGATTACTCCCTCGCCAGGAATGTTCAGCCTTAACGATAACCCGACGGGCTTTATCCCAGGTTCCTGCACTGTATTCGATAGAGCAAAACAGCCGCTGTTTCTCTGTGCTTTGCTGATAAGCTACTTCCGCTTGTCGATGCAGTCTCTCAGACAACGAGTTGAGCCTATCGTTTTTTGCTAATCCAATGATATACTTCACATTGTTTCTATCACACCAACGCATCAGCTTCCATCTGCAGAATCCACTGTCACCACGAAATACAATTCGTACTTCCGGCCACGACTGGCGAAATCGTTTGACCAACAGCGACAGGATCGCCCAACTATGCTTGGCAGCATCTATCTTACTCGGACGAAGATAGCTGACCAACAGTTGATCTCCGCAAAATACATAGAGCGGAAGAAAGCAGTAATGATCATAGTACCCGTGGAAAAAGCGTCCTTCCTGGCTGCCATGCACCCTGTCATCTGTAGCGTCGAAATCGAGAATCAGTTCCTCGGGTGGGTGAGAGAAAGAATCAATGAAATTGTCGACAAGCACTTTATGGATTGCAAGTGCTTCCCCTCTGCCCATATTGTTCTCAAAGCGACATAACGTTGGGGCCGAGGCCAGCTCCTGTTCCTTATTGAGAGCTGTCTGGATCAGTGGATCTGTTCGCAATCTGTCATGGTCGTTAAGATCTTCATAGCCAAGACAGATCGCATAAACTCTTTGACGCAGTAGACTGAGATAGTCATGCCGAACCTGTTTCTTTCTTCTTTGATCGTTGAAGTGACTCGCTATGGAGGAAGTCAGCTGTAGGCGGCGATCCATTTCTCGAAGCAGAACAGCACCTCCGTCACTTGTAATATCTCCTCCGCTGAAATCTGCTTGAACAAGGCGACTTTTACAGGTTGTAAAATTAAGTGGTCTTGTGGTACATTTTGTCATGGCGAAACCCTCCTTATTACTCATTCTAAGCAAATGAATTATAAAGGATTTTTGTGGTTTCGCCTTCTCTTTTTATGAAATATTCAGGCTAGTCCAACGTGGGATATTTCCACATTGAGTGCACTCTTTACATATTCATTGTTTTTTGCTGTTACCCTTAGATCCCACAGTGACTTGCCAAAAAATTAACGATAAGAGCATAGCAGGAGGAGATATCTGCCCTTAACTGGAGAGACAATCAATACTTTACGCATTTAGAGGTCAACTTATGCCAGGCAGGCCTGGAAAAGGGTTAATGTTACTTAGTGATCACAGTGTGCAGAATGCCAGCATCGCCTACAGGACTTTGCTTCATAAGGATGGCTGCATCCAAAGTATTACCGTGAAGATAACTGTTGGGCACAATGCTGTCGCATAGTCGTTTTTCAATAGTTCAAAATTGACTATTTTACAGCATTGATTTTAAACCTTGATCCTGCTACAAAGGAATGGACACGCAGTTAAGCTACTGTTATGAAAATAACAGGAGGAATAATATGAGTGTTCAACAAAGGCGGAAATATGATTTTGATTTTAAGAGAAATGCTGTTCTTCTTTCTGAAGAGGAAGGTAGAACAGTAACTGAAGTAGCTGAGAATTTAGGAATATCCAAGGATCTTCTCTACAGATGGAGAAGAGAATATAGATCTCGTGAGAATTTGGCATTTCCTGGTCATGGCAGAGAATCATTAACAGAACAAGAAAGAAGAATCCGTGAGCTTGAAAAAGAACTGCAAGACACCAGGATGGAAAGAGATATTCTAAAAAAGGCCATGGCCATCTTCAGCAAAGCACCGAAATGAAATACAAGTTCATAGAAGAAAATCGCTCTGAATTTACGGTGAAGAAGATGTGTCAGGTAATGGATGTTTCACAGAGCGGATATTATCGTTGGTTTAGAAAACCAATATCTAAAAGGAAGACTGAAAAACAAGTTCTCCAGAGGATCATAAAAGATCTATTTACCAAACATAAGGGTATGGCTGGCAGCCCTATGATTGCCGCAGATTTACGTGACTTCCCAGAATATTCTAATGTTAGCAGGCAACGAGTAGCGCGGCTCATGAAGGAGATGGGACTCCGCTGCAAAACGGTAAAGAAGTTTGTTGTGACAACTGATTCCAAACATAATGAGCCAGTTGCCCCCAACTTGCTCAACCAGAATTTTAAGACAACTGCACCTGACCAAGCCTGGGTAACTGATATAACGTATTTGAAGATCGGGAAGAAATGGCATTATCTCACAGTAATCATAGACCTGTTCTCCAGAATTGTGGTTGGCTGGGATCTGAGCCCGTCACTTGAGCGATATTCAGCAATAAGGGCCTTGAAGAAAGCAGTTATTAACCGCTGGCCAGGTGAAGGCCTGCTTGTCCACAGTGATCGTGGCATTCAGTATGCAAGTGCTGATTTTAAACAGAAGCTTAAGAGAAACGGTTTTATTCAGAGCATGAGCCGTAAAGGTAATTGCTGGGATAATGCAGTAGCTGAGTCTTTCTTTCATACGATCAAGACCCAACTGATTCATCACTGTCAGTTTAAAACCTTAGGGGAAGCTGAGCGGGTGCTTTTTCAGTACATAGAGATTTATTACAATCGTCAAAGAAAGCATTCAACGAACGGTTACAAATCCCCGGCTGATTATGAAACTGAATGGTGGGAACAAAGAAAAGTGGCTTAACTATTATTCCATTTTACTGTGGCAAGATCATACCTCTTACAAGAAAAAGTAAATTATTTATAAGCAGGCCGGAGTGAGAAGGCTACAATAAGTGGTATAGAAATATACATACTCTTGATTTTT
>CAZWVC010000449.1:2080-3385 GCA_964637245.1 uncultured Desulfocapsaceae bacterium | reverse complement strand
GCAGGTATCTCTGCCCCCTTGGCGGATTACTAGGTGCATTGGGGGTAAAACGTCGATTGCAGGTTGTCAGTCTTCATGGTGGTTGTGTCGCCTGCAGAAAATGTGAACGCTCGTGCCCCCTGGGCCTTTATGCTGGTGAAGGCGAGGGAATGTCAGTATATTGTTGGAGCTGTGGCACATGCATAGACGCTTGCCCAAATAATCAGCTTACCTTTACCTTTCGGTTGCAGCACCCTGGCAGGGAAAATATCTCTGTCATTGAGTCTTAGTTTAGTCAAGCCCTGTTATATCAAATTGTTACGAGAATAACTCTGTATTCACTTACTCTGAGGGTGTATTGCTTACTCTTGAGTGTATGGTGGATTTTCTGATTCAACTGGAGTTTCGGAGAAAATAATGAACAACAGTTGGATAAAAATGACAGCAAAGGGTCAAATTGTGAGGAATTTACGCTATACTATTAAGAGGAAAGTAGAGTAAGTAACAGCAGAATTTGAAAAAGTTCGTTTTGAACTTATGTTATTTGTGTCCTGTAAGTTATCAAGAAACTCTGAGCTTTGCCTCTGCGTAGATTCCGGGGCGAAGTGAACATAAGCAGAAGAGATAATAATTAGAGATAAAAATATAAGGAGATAAAGAAGGTATGGCAGATATGAATAAGCTTCTTAATCAACTGCTTGGTAGTGGAGCAGCAGGCGGTTTTGCTGGGGGTTTGGCTGGTGGTTTGGCCAGTAGCATGCTTACAAGCAAAAAGGGTCGCAAACTTGGAAAGAAAGCGTTGAAGATGGGAGGTATTGCTGCAGTAGGAGCAATAGCATACGGAGCCTATCAAAAGTATAGCACCTCAAAAGGGACACTGCCCGAAACCAATGATCAGTCAAACGAGACGTTGCAGCCAGCCCCCGAAGGTTCATCATTTCTGCCTGCCCAAAGTAACACTGCCGGTCAGGAAGAGTTGGGGTTGACTCTGGTACGAGCAATGATAGCAGCAGCACGAGCAGATGGTAAACTTGATGCCCAGGAAAGCCAGGCTATCTTCCAACGCATAGAGACCCTTGATATGGAAGCGGATAATAAGGCTCTCCTGGTTGAAGAGATGGGGCAACCTGTTGATATGGATGATATCGTAAGGAGTGCAAAAACACCTGAAATTGCAGCGGAAATCTATGTAGCTTCGCTATTGGCTATTGATGTGGATACAGCAGCCGAACAATCATATTTAAACATGCTGGCAGCTCGCTTGAAACTCCCAGGTGAACTGGTGAAGGAGCTGCACCAGCAGGTTGAAATACAGACCACTTCAGA
>CAZWVC010000449.1:0-1980 GCA_964637245.1 uncultured Desulfocapsaceae bacterium | reverse complement strand
TATATGTCAGGGTAAGAGCAAGCGATGATTGATCTCAGAAATACAGGGATAAGCTAGGAATTGTTGGTGTATGTACAGGCTAAGTGATTAGTTCAGGCAATATCAATCATGGTTGCAACTAATTAATCTATTACAGTCATTAACAACCATAAAAAGGAGCAGATTGATGACTACGGATAAAGATTATTTCGATACCTTTTGCAAAATAAGTGAAGCCTTTGGCACTGCTGCAACGGTGGATGAATTGCTGCAGCTCATCGTCAAGGGCGCAACAGAGACCATGGGTGCCAAGGCTGCTTGCCTATTTTTAGCAGATCAGAAACAGGATATTTTTATTCACAAGGCAAGTTTCGGATTATCGGATAACTATATCCATGCCAATCCCATCAAGGCAAAAAAACTGATAAAGGCGTTGAAAAAAACCGGATTTCTTGAGTTTGAGGATGCGACGTCAGATCCAAGGCTAGAAAATCATGAAGCCAAAAAAAAGGAAGGAATTGCTTCAATTCTTACTGTAGCTGTCATGGTAGATGGCCAGCAAATTGGTTTGCTCTCCATCTATTCAGCCAAAACAAAGAAGTTTGACGATCAGGAGATCGTTTTTATCAAAGCTCTGGCGGCCAATGGCGGAATTGCCCTAAAAAAGGCACGGCTTTTGGAGCGTATTGAAAAAAACTCAAAACTCCTGCTCGAACTTACCTCTGCAATAAATTCAAGTCTTGATATCAAAGATGTATTTCGCAATATGTCGGAGAAAACCTGTGAGGCCCTGGGGATGAAAGGGGTCACCATCAGACTCCTGAATGAGGAAACCAGGGTTCTTGAGTTAGTGGCAAGCCATGGTCTGAGCGATGTTTTTTTGCATAAGGGGACAATTTCAGCAGATAAGAGCATTACTGGGGCGCTTAGGGGGGAAACAGTTATCATGGAGGATCTTGCCAAAGACACCCGTCTTCAGTACCCCACAGAAACCAAACAAGAGGGTATTCATTCAATAGTCTGCATACCCATCCAGGCCAAGGATAGGATCATCGGAGTTATGCGACTTTATTCAGGGACTGCTCGAAAATACCCGGCTGATTTCATCTCCGTAGTGGAATCACTGGCACATGCTGGTGCACTGGCTATCCAAAATGCCTCGATGTATCTGGCTCTCAAGGAAGACAAGAAAAGTCTGGAGGAGGATATTTGGAGCCATCGGCTATATTTTTAGAACAATTGTTTACTGCTGATAATGAGTTGGATCAAGGAGAATAAATATGGATAATACTGGTAAGCTCAAGCAAATGATGCAAACGAGTAAAATGGCTTTTGACTACAATTACACCATGATGATGAGTGCCTACGAACAAAACAAGTTATTGATGTACACATTTCTCAATCAGACTACCGATGTCAACGATGAGACTAAAATTGCAATTGAAAATTGGTTGCAGGCCTATCGTAAAGGGTGTGAGGATCTCAAAAAAATGACAGATGAAGGATATCGTTTGGCAGAAGAAGGGATGTCATCAGCCTCAAAAACATAAACCAGTTAAACAATCAGGTGCAGTAATTAAGTTAGTTATGGTTGCACTCATTTCTATTTTTAAAAATTCTCCTATCAATTGTGTTGAGTGATCCTCCATGTAGATCACATCTGAAATTGTCTCTAATAATTGTCTACATATTCAAAGGATGTTATTGGCATCGTTATATATTTTCGCTTGAGAGAAATGTGGTAATAGCTTTGCTGGAAATAGCAAATTCCAAGAAAGTGATGCTTGCCATTGGATAAAAGCGGGGTTACCGGATATGCTATAAGATTTCAATGAACAACTCACCGCAGCTCCAATGCCTGAAGAGGTATGAATTGAATATTTCATGAGCAAGACTGTAGTTTTCTTTCCCAGATTTATACTTAAAATTATCTATTACAACATAACTGAGCCTCTTGCAAAACTGTTTTTTCATCCTGACTCTGCGTTATGCTCAAAATTT
>CAZWVC010000448.1:0-3393 GCA_964637245.1 uncultured Desulfocapsaceae bacterium | reverse complement strand
TCCGCATGGTTTATCTCTGCGCTACGGCTTGTTTGGGGCAGAGCCGTGGTCTGAGTCGATGCGTCGGGAAATTAATGAACGACTAGGTATCAGAGCAACCGATAATTATGGGCTTTCTGAAGTAATGGGTCCAGGTGTTGCCGGTGAATGTCAGGAATGTAACGGGTTACACATTAATGAAGACCATTTTCTTGTCGAGGTTATCGATCCTGAAACACTTGAGCCGGTAGAACCCGGTGAAACTGGGGAACTGGTTATAACAACTCTAACCAAGGAGGCTTTCCCCGTTATTCGCTACCGCACCCGTGATCTTACTCGGCTGCTGCCCGATTCCTGTCCCTGCGGTCGGACCTTTAGGAAAATGAGCCGGATAATGGGCCGTACCGATGATATGTTGATCATTAAGGGTGTGAATGTATTTCCTACCCAAATAGAAGCGATTCTCTTTGAAATAGAAGGTACAGAACCCCACTATAACCTTATCGTAGAGCGTGAGCACAACGAGGACAAAGTAACAGTCATGGTGGAAGTAGTCGAGTCAATTTTCTTTGATGCCATGAAAAAGCAGCGGGCGCTGATTGATATGATCCGCAAACGCCTGGCTACTGAACTGGGAATTGGTGTGGATGTAAAATTGGTGGAAGAGAAGACCCTTGAGCGTTTTGAAGGTAAAGGCAACAGGGTGATTGATAAACGCGAACTCTAGTCTTATGGTTTGCTGGTGCAGAGAAAACCCGAATTTATTACTCTTTTACTCTGTATGCTAATAAAAAGGATACTGCCACTTCGACTGCTGTTCTTTAGCGGCAGATATGCAGTCTTGTTCATTCACCCAGACTTCCCTCATCTTGATATTAAACAGGGGAAGGAAAAGGATATTCTATG
The DNA here is from genome assembly GCA_964637245.1 of uncultured Desulfocapsaceae bacterium. Taxonomy (GTDB): domain Bacteria; phylum Desulfobacterota; class Desulfobulbia; order Desulfobulbales; family Desulfocapsaceae; genus Desulfopila_A. The sequence continues at coordinate 2,508 of CAZWVC010000448.1, read as the reverse complement.
CGTGCTAATGATCGTGCCGCAAATGATTTGCGGCCTGTTTCAATCGAAAGAAATTTTCAACCAAATGCCGACGGTTCTATTCTCATAAAAATGGGTAATACCCATGTCTTATGCGCTGTTACCATAGAAGAAAAAGTTCCACCATTTCTAGAAAATAGTGGCAAAGGCTGGATAACCGCAGAATATGGTATGTTGCCCTGTTCGACCAATTCCCGCAGCAGAAGAGAAGCTGTCTCCGGCAGGGGTGGCAGAACCTATGAAATCCAGCGACTTATTGGCCGCAGTCTGCGGATGATGGTTGATCTGCAAACAATAGGTGAGAGAACTTTGCGGGTAGACTGCGATGTCCTCAATGCAGATGGCGGTACCAGAACTGCCTCCATTACAGGCGCGGCAATTGCTGTTCGCAATGCCATCGGTGCCATGGCAGCAGACGGCAGGATAGAAAAAATGCCTGATATGTTGCCCATTGCTGCTGTTTCTGTGGGGATAGTGGATGGCATACCACTACTTGACCTTGACTACAAAGAAGATTCAAGTGCTGAAGCCGACGCTAATTTTGTGATGACTGCAGACGGACGTTGGGTTGAAATTCAGTCGACTGCTGAAGGTGTACCATATTCCACGGAAGCTTTTGATAAAATGGTTAATCTGGCCCGTAAAGGCATAAAAGAACTTTTTGATCATTGGTAACAGTAACAAGGTAGAATAAACTCATGGCCGCTGCCGAGAAGAAGATTAGCGGCACCCGGGAGTGGGCAGTTGCTAATATTGACTGCTGTACCGGATGTTCTCATGGTTGTAAATATTGCTATGCCCGTTATGACAACGTTGTCAAATGTGGAGTGTTGAGTAATTCCGAGTGGTCTAGACCACAACTTCGACAGGAAGACACTGAGCGGACATTTCCACTCTTTGCCGGTCCGGTGATGTTTCCAACAACACATGACATCCTCCCGGAAATATTGGATGATTGCCTGACTGTAATTGCAAATTTGCTCCATTCCGGTAATCGGTTACTGCTCGTCACCAAACCCCATCTCAAGTGTATCCAGGAAATTTGTACGACCTTTGCGGATAGGAAAAATCAGATACTTATGCGTTTTACCATCACCGCGTCAGATGATTCCATTCTGCAGTTCTGGGAGCCAGGGGCCCCTGGTTTTGCTGAGAGAATGCAAGCCTTGCAGTATGCTCATGCTCATCATTTCGAGACCTCCATCAGCGTAGAACCGATGCTTGACAGCGATCACATCACAGAATTGGTAGAAGCACTTTCACCCTATGTTACCCATTCGATCTGGCTGGGAAAAATGAATAGGATTGATGAGCGGGTAGATATTGATAGCGAAAAGATGAAAAACGAGGTTGCCAGGATCACAGCTTCGCAAAAAGATTTTCGTATTCTCGAAATCTATCAAAAGCTCAAGGATAATCCACTTATTCGGTGGAAGGAATCTATCAAGCAGATTGTCGGACTAGAGCTTGCAAAGGAACCAGGATTAGACATCTAAATTGTGCGGGAAAACCACGATTTCTCAAGGAGTATCAATGCGTAGAAAAAGATGCGAGATCAGCAGTAGGGTTGAGATGGAAGAAATCCTGAGAAGAGCAAGAATAGGAAGGCTTGCAACCATAGGTGTGGATGGCTACCCCTATATCACCCCAGTAAATTATGTCTGGTGGAACAATTCAATCTATTTCCATTGTGCCCACGAGGGTGAAAAAATTGATAATATTCGTAGAGACAGTAAAGTCTGTTTTGAAGTTGATATCCCGCTATCCTATCTTGGTCTGGATTATGATCGCAATCGTCCATCCTGTCATCTTCACCAGTTTTACCACAGTATCATCATCCGTGGCAGAGCAGAATTTATAGAGGATTCTGCAGAAAAAGTTGCCTCCCTTAATGCCCTTGTCGCTTCCCATGAGGAAAATGATGATTTTGAGAAAGTAAGTAAAGGGACCAAGGGAGTGAGACTTTGCACTGTTATTGCCGTGAGGGTTGGTTCAATGAGCGGCAAAAGTGATCTTGCCCAGAAAATGACACCGGAAGAAAAAGCTAGAGTTAGCAGGTATTTGCGTGAGCGTGATCTCCCAGGCGATCGTGAAGCGGCACGATTGATTGGAGAGCAATGATGGATAGTCTGCTACGAATGATATTAACATCACGGGTGTATGAAGCTGCGGTAGAGACTGCTCTTGACCCAGCGGTCAGCCTCTCAGAAAGTCTGCAAAACCGTATCCTTCTCAAACGTGAAGATCAGCAACCTGTTTTTTCCTTCAAAATTCGTGGGGCTTATAATCGTTTGGCCCATCTCAAAACAGAGGAAAAACAGCGGGGAGTTCTTGCGGCCTCTGCGGGAAACCACGCCCAGGGAGTTGCCTATGCAGCAAATAAACTTGGGATGCGTTCCTTGATCGTTATGCCTAAAACCACACCTTTAATCAAGATCAATGGAGTCAAACGTTTTGGTGGGGAAGTGGTGTTGCATGGCACCAGTTATT
>CAZWVC010000447.1:0-3399 GCA_964637245.1 uncultured Desulfocapsaceae bacterium | reverse complement strand
ATTTCAAGTATAATTATTCTAAACTACTACCTATATTTACTTTTCAGGAAGTTTTCCATGAAATATTCTGGCTAGAGCAGATTCAGCTTTTTGCTGAGCAGATCAACCTGTTCTCCCACCGAAATATTTCGATTTTTTAAACCGGTAACTACTTTAATGGAATGGACAACCGTAGAATGATCTCGGTTAAATTCTTTACCAATATCTGCAAGAGAATTCTCGGTGTGTTTGCGGCAGAGATACATGGCAACTTGCCGGGGAAAAGTAAGTAATTTCTTGCGTGATCTTGATTGGAGTTCACCGGAGTTGACATTATATTGCTTGCTGATAAACTCTCGGATCATTGCCGGTGATAAAATTGTCGGGACTCCAACCACGGCCTTTACTACCTGCTTGACCAAAGATAAATCAACAATCCCTTCATGAAGTTGGGCTTTGGCACGAATACTGAACAGGGCCGACTCGATCTGGCGAACATCTCCCTTGATATGTTGGGCAAGAAAATCAATATGCTCTTCGTCCAGGTTTAATTTATGTTGTCGAGCTTTATTTTTCACGATTCTGGTGCGGGTGGATATGTCGGGTTCATGAATTGCTGTCACCAGTCCAGAAGCCATTCTTGAGCGAAATTCATCATCAATACCATTCAACTCGCGAGGCGACTTATTTGCCGTGAAGACTACTTTCTTGCCGGACTTTATCAGAGCATCGAGAAGCTCATTGAGTTCTTCCTGAGTTTTCTTTTTGCCAGCCAAGGCATGTACGTCTTCAACCAGAAGAATATCGCAATGGGCATGATACTTATCTTTAAAACAGTTCATGCTATTGGATTTAATACAGTTAACCATTTCATAGGAAAATTGCTGGGCGGTTACATAATGCAGTCGTGTCATTGGAGATTCAGCAAGAACTCGATGTGCTACTGCATGGGTAAGATGGCTTTTTCCTAGCCCGGTTGAGCTGTTTATATAGAGACAGGGGCCGATGGAATCATCTGCTAGGGAAATCGAATGACAGGCAGATTGTGCCAGTATGTTACAATCACCTACCATGAACTCCTCAAAGGTATATCGCGGATGGAGTGACCTTACAGATGAATTACCTTCTGGCACAGAGGGTAGCCGCAGTTGCTTGGCTTTCCGATTATTACTATTGTTGTTGTTTGGTTTATCATCTGCTAATGTGAGGATTACTTTGCGTTTAGCATGGTCAACTTCAGCTATTTTCGCACGAATCATCTCAAGATAGTTTCTGGTTATGTAAGCACTGAAAAATCGATCCGGGCAGCAGAGTTGGATTGTTTCCTGCTGATCTGCAATACACTCTATAGGATCAATCCATAAGTTAAATACATTCTCGTTTAATTCCTCTTGCAATAGCTCTTTTGTTTTCTGCCACACCATAAATATTCCCCAACTCCTGAAAATGATTACTGCACACTCTGGAGTAAGCGGTACCACCGCTCCCTTTCTCTTACACCCCTAAAATCTGTAGATATACTCTTAAGAACTACTGCCGGATACCATCAGGCTCATCTCATCCCCCCCAGAATGGATGGCTAGCAAATTATGAACGTTGATAGACTCCATTTTATGAATTACGTCAAAGACCAAATATTGAAATTTTTATTTTGTGGTTTATAACTTCCTGTGGTGTTTTCTAAGTGAGCAAAAATCCGCCTTTACCTAACCAAACTTTAATAAAAGTCCCTATATTACCGGCCTTCGACCAATCCTGTATATTTCAAATAATTACTAGTACTTAAGCCACTTGTCAACAGCCATTCCACAATTCAATAAAAATATTTAATTCAAAATTAATGCAAAAATGTACAAATAAGTAAAAATAGCTCAAAATATATTCAAATCAACACCCCGATCCTTTGCCTGCAAAGGATTGAAGGAGGTAAACTTTTTTTGCTTTTTTTTCGATTTCATTATGGCTTAACCAGGTTTTATATTATTTAAAAAGGCGAACCCTTGCCATGGTCACTACCTTGACATCTGCTGCACCTGCTTGGCGCAATGTGGCTGCACATTCTTTTACTGTGATTCCCGTAGTATAAATATCATCCACTAAACAAATAGATTTATTTTCAATGATTTCAGACTTTTGAACGACAAATGCTGCTTTGACGTTTCTCTTTCTACCGGCTAAATCTAGTTCTGTCTGGGAAATCGTCGGTCGAATTCTCCGGAGTACTCCAATGCTAATTTTATCTTGATGACCGGGAAAAAATAGCCTTGCTAATATCAACGCCTGGTTCATCCCTCTCTTTTTTAGTTTACTACCATGGAGAGGAACTGGCTGGATAATATCACACTCTTGAAAGGGCGAAAAATCGAAACTTTGGGCGATTTTGCCCAATGGTGCAACTGTAGTGGTATCATATTTATATTTTAGCTTGTGCAACAGCGTCCTAACAGGTTCATCATAAAAAGTGATTGACCGAGCTAATGAAAAGGGTGGATTTATTCGTAAACATTGTTCGCATGTATGATTTTCGCCTTCCTTCCCTTCGAAGATCCTGCCACAAATTGTGCATACTGGATTTGATACATAGCTCACTGCTTGCAGGCAACTCGGACAGGCCGCCTTTACTTCCCGAGAAATATAATCCGAGCAGATACCACATCTTGGGGGAAAGAGAAGATTTTGAAGCTCCTCCAGCCATTTGCACAGATGATTTACCATTGGTTTTATGCCTTTTACCCTAGTAGAGTATCCGCCTATAAATCAACAAATCACTCCATTTTAATCATAGAATAGAGAAGCTCGACACTCCTGGTCCTCTCATTTTTACACAGACAATGATATCGACTTGAAGAGGTTTTTAATTTATCTGGCTGATTTTTTTTCGCATCTACTTACTTTCCATTTCTGCGCAAACATGTCATAATGAGCGATATTTTGTCAACCACACTTATTATCCACATTTTAATAAATAATTCTAGTGTGTTAGAAACAACCTGACAGTCCCATTACTAATGGAAACATATCTGCACCTTTTAAAGCAAAGGTTTTTTTAAATGAAATTTAGAGCAAAATACTTCAGTTGCAATCACTCGTGGAAATTTTTTACCGCGTGGATAACGGTGGTTTTTATTTTTTTACTCCATACAGCAAGTGGAGCTGCCGGATTTAATACTACTTTTTTTGTACCATTCAAAACAACATCGTTGTCTGGCAACCCAACCTTCCCCCAAGTAGCCGATGAAGCTTTGTCCTCTGTGCTTGCCAAAGAAGGGTATATTCTTGTAGATCGGACAGAAGCGGAAAAACTCTTTAATTATCAGGGGGAATGGCCACCTCCGCAAAACCGTCTTGTAAAAATAAAGCAGCTAGAAGAATACGATTACCTTGTAACCGGTAGTCTTACCGAAATAGGAGGCCAAATAA
>CAZWVC010000446.1:0-3430 GCA_964637245.1 uncultured Desulfocapsaceae bacterium | reverse complement strand
TGCCATGATTCTGCACAGCTACAGTGAACCTTTTGAGGAATATTCAGGTAACATCTCAACTGGAGTCTGAAGTTATCCGCTTATTTTCCCCACTTTTATTCGTAACTTGATAATTGATACAGAGACTGATAGCTTTATTTGTAGATCATCAACTGATGAAAAAAACGTATTATCTTTGAAAAAGAAAAACAGAACCTGTTGGAACTTGCACCAAATTAAGGTGCCCTTTCAACACCAATTATTGAGAGCAGAAGGTATAGAGCAATATGGTTAAGGACCAATTCATTGAGGATATTCAGCTATTACTTCAATCCGGTAGCAGTGTTTTGGAGTTGCTTGAAGCTTCACCGGTATGTACTAAAATTGTGGATCTTGATTTTAATCTTAAATATATGAGTTCTGCAGGAGCAGATGACCTAAACATAAGCGATATTACAGAATATTACGGACAGCCATACCCTTTTTCTTTTTATCCTGAATCATTCCGAACCAGGATGATTGACAGTATGGTGAAAGCCAAATCGCAGGGAAAAGTAATATATCAGGAAGGTCTTGTGAGTGATCTTGAAGACAATGAGCAATACTACCTTTCGACAATTGTGCCGGTAAAAAACGAGAAATGTGAGGTTGGATCCATCATGATCGTTTCTACGAATATTACTGCGCAGAAAAAAGCAGAGAACGCCTTACAGAATGCTCTTATGGATTTAGAAACGCAGGTGGAAAAACGTACTGTTGAGTTAAAAAATAGCGAGCAGCGCTTTTCCGCTGCTATGCAGGCTGCCAATGATGGATTATGGGATTGGGACCTTGAAACCGATAAAGTGTATTATTCTCCACGGTGGAAAAGTATGCTTGGGTATGAGGAAGAAGAGCTCGATGGTGTTATAGATACATTTACTACTCTTCTTCATCCAAATGACAAAGAAAGAGTAATGAATTTGGCTCATGATTATATACAAGGCATTACTGATTCCTTTGAGGCTGAAATTAGAATGAGCCATAAGGATGGTTACAACATTAGTATCCTGACCCGTGCTTTTCTTATTCGAAGTAAATTCAACGGTAAACCCATTCGGCTAACTGGTACTCATGTGGACATTACCGAGAGAAAGAAATCCGAGCAATTTATTTTGGATACATCGGATATCCTCAGAATGATAGCACTACGTGAGCCCAAAGATAAGATTTATGATGCTATCGCGCATTTATATGAATCACGTCACCCAGGTTTACGTTGTTCGATGCTGTTACTTGAAGGCAATAAGCTTATGCATGCTGGAGCCCCGAGTATGCCAAAGGAGTACTGTAACGCGGTAAACGGACTGGAAAATGGCCCCAATGTAGGATCATGCGGGACAGCTACCTATCATGGGGTGCGGGTAGTGGTTGAAGACATAGCAACAGATCCTAAATGGGAAGAGATCAAACACGTGGCACTTCCACATGGCATGCGTTGTTGCTGGTCTGAACCTATTATAAATTCAAAGGGTGAAGTCTTAGGTGCTTTTGGAATGTATTACGATTATCCAGCACGTCCAAATGAAGCGGAAGCCAATGATTTATCATCGGCAGCCCGTCTCGCCGGAATTATTATGGAGCGGGAAAAGTCGGAAAATGAATTGAATCGATACAGAAAACACCTTGAAGAATTAGTTTCTGAGCGAACTCGCCAACTGGAAGAAGCTAAGCTAGAAGCTGACGCTGCAAACACAGCAAAAAGTAACTTCTTAGCCAATATGTCACATGAAATCCGAACACCTATGAATGCGCTTCTGGGATTGTCACGTCTCGCACTCTTAACGGATCTTAATCCAAAGCAACTAGACTACCTAGAGAAAATTCACAATTCCGCAACTTCCCTGATTGGTGTCATTAATGATATCCTTGATTTTTCAAAAATAGAAGCAGGCATGCTCGATATTGAAAACATTCCTTTTAGCCTCAACGATTCCGTCAGTCAGGTGATGGATGTCTTTCATCAGTCCGTTGCAGATAAGGGGCTGGATGTATCTTTTGACATTTCATCTGATGTTCCACGTTATCTCACAGGTGATCCTCTACGCTTTAGACAAATACTTACCAATCTTGTTGGTAATGCTGTCAAGTTTACGAAAGAAGGTTCGATACACGTATCTGTCCGCTATATATCAATTGTTAATGAGATGATAAAGCTGGAGATATCCGTCTCAGATACAGGTATTGGAATGAGCCCGGAGCAGTCAGACATTATTTTTGGGGCTTTCAATCAAGCAGACCCCTCTACGACACGTGCATTTGGTGGAACTGGGCTTGGCTTATCAATCACCAGGCAGCTAGTTGAGTTGATGGGGGGAGAAATATGGGTCAAGAGTAGAGTTGATGAAGGATCTGTTTTTACTTTTACTTTCCTTTGTGGTGAGGCTTCAGAAGCAAATGATGTAAAAACTGACGCTCCTTTAAGTAAAATACCAAATTTTAAAGATAAGAAAATTCTTTTAGTTGAAGACAATGAAGTTAACCAGCTGGTAGCTGAAGGGCAACTCAAACTAAGCCATTGTTCAACAATTGTTGTAAATAATGGCGAAGAAGCTGTCGAAGTTATTGCATCCGGCTCTCAAGTTGACCTAATCCTCATGGATATACATATGCCTGTTATGAATGGGCTTGATGCGACGAGAAAAATAAGAGAGATTGAATGTGTTACAAAACGATTACCGATTATTGCAATGACTGGTGCTGCAATGAAGGTAGAGCGTGACAGTGCATATGAAGCTGGTATAGATGCACTTATTGTTAAGCCCTTTACTCTTGAAAGCCTATACTCTGAACTAACTAATTGGATTTTGGATTCATAGCCGCACTACGTTCAAAGCATAAAGTATAGCGGGATTTTATTTACGGCAGTTGCTCACAGGACACTTTGTTCTTTAATGTAGGTTGCTTCCACTTTTGTTCTCAGTACAACTCACGGCATCAACACGCCAGGCCCACTATTTTGATTCTCTAGCTCAAAAGAGATCGGTATCAGTCACATTTTAATCTAAAGCCTGTCCTAGCTAACTTCTGAAAAACACTATTTGTTGGTTTTCTGGTAGTATTTTGGCATGGAATTACAATATCAATCTCACCTGTTGGCTGTTACCGTAAATTGTTCATGGCAAAATATCTACACCAACCATATTTATCAAATATGCTTCACCTGAGAACTCGCTAGCTCGGATATTTCACGAGTCTGAAAGGTTTATGGCTAAGGCATCGAGGGTGAAGCTGTAGTTTTCTACTGCGAACCCTCGTTAACGAAGGCCATGGGCCTTTCAGGCTTGCCCGAAGGGTGAATAATGCTAGCAATAGTGGACAGCACACTTTGTATTGCCAGAAATTGCCCGTGTAACGCTCGTAATGTGTCGAAATAAAATGTTTTTATCTGTGATCATTAAATTGTTCATGA
>CAZWVC010000445.1:0-3431 GCA_964637245.1 uncultured Desulfocapsaceae bacterium | reverse complement strand
GCATCAGGTGCATTTTTAGCAACCGACTTCATGCCTGATTTTGCACCACTCACATTGGTATATCCTTGCGAGGTAAGAATGACTTGGTTATTCTTGGCTTTGACACTAAAAAATGTTTTACCACTCTTTCCTTGGGTGAAAGTGAAACGATTCTTATCAGCGGCATTAGTGCGGACTGATTTTATCCCGTTTTATGCTGCACTTTTAGATTTATACCCTTCCGATTGACCTATATTTTGACCGTTTCTAGATTTGAGCCTAAAGCGAAACTCATTTGCTTTATCCCTGTATAATTCAAATTTGCCAGACATTTTAACCTCTTTTAGAGTGTTGGAGAGTTTATTTATGAAATTTCAATCCACGAATTTTAGCTCTATAAAAATCAGTAAATACTCTTAACCCACAAATTTCATGAGTCTGGCAGGTTTATGTACGAGGCATCAAGGGTGAAGCTGTAGTTTTCTACAGCAGTCCCTTGATAACGTGGGGCAAGAGCCTGAGAGACTCACCCGATGGGTGAAGATATTGAGTATATTGGGAAAGTACAAACTATACTCTAAAAACAGGTTACATTTATCACCAGAACTAGCTTTAATTACCGCACTAAATGTCTTCATGAAATTTTCGGGTTAGAAAGCAAGTAATAGCATAACTATAAAGATGACAATCACGAAGTTAGTATCTTTATTTGTTAGGGTGTGTGGTGTTGATATAGACAGTTCTCTGTGGTGATTGTGTTGTTATTACGTTTATTTATGCTGACATTCTCAGTATTTGGGTAGTTATTAATGTTTGTTTAAACTCACTCAAACAAAACATCGTGCAAAATTTACCCACCTTTGATCTAAAGTGAAACATAGTGATTAGAAATCTTTTATTGATATCGTCGCAGCCTGCCAATTAACACTCTATTCTACTCTGGAAAAGCGAATTAATTCCTCACTGTTACAATATAATTTCAATACGTTAGAAACAATTGGTGGTTTGGTAGTTCAATCTCAACAGGAGTTGGCAAGCAATTTGCTTATTTCTGCCTCATGATAGAGGTAAACCTAACAATAGTAACTCACCACAGAAGCTTTGAGTATCTGGTCTCATTTGCTGATGCGCAAACTATACGCGACACCAGATAGTTTCTCTTTAACACTTTAATACTGCTGACCTGCAAATATAATCAATAAATTTATATAGCTATCTTGTGTTTTTATGGCTTCAACCAATTGAAATAGTGGATAATTCAATATGCAAATTTCTATCGCTAAGACCTTAGTTAGTAGTGCAAACAAGATATTGCTCTTGTTATTTCTAATAAGTTGTCTTTTTGCCCAGGTTACTGGTGCCGTAGAAATTGATGACGCATTGTTCAATGATGATGAAAAACTTCGGCAACAAGCATATCACCAAATTGGTCGACATATTTCAGATAAATTAAAAAACACGAAAGATGAGAAAGAGATGCAGCACCTTCTGCTCCAACAAGAGCTCTTACTGAAACTTAAAGAACTTCCGGATATAGGAGAGACCTCATCAAAGGACGTTGGTTTTTCTGAGACATTATCAGCTGAAAAAATAGACTGGCAGACTCTAGAGAAATATATGCAGACCTACATTGGAGTGATCAGAGAAGAGCGGCTGTCGTCGCAGATTCTGGAAGGTACGAAAAAACAGAAACAGAAGTTGTATAGCAGGCTAATAGCACTTCCAGAAAAAAGTGAGGAAGAGACCAAAATTCAGCTGCAGCATGCTTATCAGGTTCGCAAGCTCAAGCATCAGTCTGTCTTAGACAAACAGCTCAAGGGAAGGTTAAAAAAGGCAAAAGAGATATATCCCGAAATACTTGTAAAGGTAAATGTTGATGCTAAGGATATCAGTATTCAGCAAGAAAAAGTAAAACAGGCAGTAAATGCCAGGCAACACCTTACGGAAGAGAAAAGTTTAGCATCAGCAAGTGATGAAGCAGAAATTGAACAGCAGGAAAGTTTGCTTGCAGGATATCTGGGAAGAGAACTAAGTGATAATGACAAGAAAACTATGCATTACGAACAACTCAAACTCCTGAAGCTTCAGGCAAAAAAACTTTCCAGAGAGAGCCAGGTCTTTAACGCTCAACTTGAGGCTTTGGCAGAAGAGCAGGAACTATTGTGGTTGAAGCTTCTTAACCGGGCTGGGGGATATTTTCAGCTTGCCGATATTTCTGGAGATATTTCAAAAAAAGTCAGTTTGTTACGTAAACGAGCAGCCAAAGCCCAAGTACGCAAATATACTTTTGAAAAGGAACTCTCTTTTCTCCGTGGTGGAAATGCGCTAATCGGCCCTAAATCCAACGAACTTATTGAAGAGCTTGATAACCATCTCAGTGAGATTTTTACTCTGCTCTCTGGTATCTACCAGCGGGCAGGAGTTTTAGAACAGAAAGGAAGATTGCTCGACGAAACAATTGATCTTAAACAGTCTTCTTTAGGATCTATGGTTACCAAAACCCGTGAGGCTACCGATGATATCTATGAAAAAGCCATACATGTACTCCAATACCCCCTGGTATCCTACAGTGGAATGACCTTAAATCTACTTCTTGTTCTTCAAATTCTTCTCCTATTGATATTCGGAATCATAATCAATCGTCTTTATGGTCATGTGGTTTTACGTATGGGAAGGAAAAGGAAATGGTCAGAGAGAACTATACAACTGGTTCATGCCATGGGTAAATATCCTTTTATCTTTATTGTGGCCATGATCCTGCTCTCAGTAATCGGGATTAATACCAGCTCACTGGCATTGGTTGCTGGTGCCCTTTCAGTGGGTATTGGTTTCGGTATGCAGACCATCGTAAATAACCTGGTATCGGGGATTCTCCTGCTTTTTGACAAATCGATCAGGCCAGGTGATTTTATCTCCCTGGGTGATCCCACTCAGAAAGGAGGATATCGAGGCAACGTCGTACAAATGAATACAAGGTCTACGGTACTGCGCACCAATGATAATATTAATATCATTATTCCCAATGCTGATCTGATGGCATCACAGGTAGTAAATTGGACCTATTCAGATGAGAAGATTCGCTTTAGGGTACCTTTTTCAGTAGCTTATGGAACTGACATTGAATTAGTTAAGAGTGTTGTTAAACAAGCTGTTGTCGATTTACCGGTGGTATTAGGATACCCCGAACCGCAAATCTGGCTGGTAGAACATGCCGAGAGCTCACTTTCCTTCGTTGCGGCAATCTGGGTAGAGGGGCAGAATGCCAGACGTCCGGCATACACCTTTGATATTGTTTTATCGGAAATATACAAAAAATTGGATAATAATAATATCGAAATTCCCTTTCCCCAGGTTGATTTGCGCCTGCGGGATGGCAGAAAGCCTCATACGAATCAGCACAATACCACTGAATCGATGTTTCAAGATTATAGAAACTAGCCCGGATATTTCAT
>CAZWVC010000444.1:0-3447 GCA_964637245.1 uncultured Desulfocapsaceae bacterium | reverse complement strand
TCAAGGACCAATCCCCTGCATCGGCACCTGCCAGTTGATCATCCAAATCCAAGCTTGTAGCCTGTCCGCCTTCATTGGTGTTGCAAACCGATGCATTGTTGGCCGTTCCCGGCGATGGTGAAATGTTCAAGGTAAGAACAATCTCCAAAGTAGGTCCTGCACAATTATTTGTAGCATCATAGAAGAATCCATAGTAGGTATCAGCAACTGAAACCAAGGAATTCGACAAATGATCGGCAGTCACCAAGGGATCCGAATTGGTACTCCAGGTCAATATGGAATTGGGCGGTGCAGCGGTATCTGTATAGGCATTTAACTGTTGACTGAAACTATCACAGAATTCGGTTTGCACATCCGTATCTGTCAATTCAGGAGCAATTGTTGGGCAACTATCATCATCTACATTGGTAACGGTAACGGTCTGGTCCGCCAAAGCATCAAAATTGTCGTCACTGCTTGCATCAATCACGCTCATAGTAATATCATAGGTCTGGTCACCATCGTCCAACAAATCGTCAACAGGTGTAACGGTGACAGGCTGGGCCACATTAAAATTACCTGGCGTAAAGGTCAAGGTCGAAGGCGATATAGTCCCTTCTGAAGTATCACCAGAGGTAACGGATATGACCACATTGCTCGTGGGGCCAGCTGATAATACAACGGTGAAAGTGTCATTAGGACCATTTTCCACTGTAGCCAGCGTAGCGGTCGAAAGTGTATAACCAGCAGTATCATTATCAAGAATATTGGCTGAGTCAGTATTAGGCAACCCAATATTATAACCCGTACCTGTGGCTAGGGTTAATATCACAGTCTCAGTATCTTCCACTACGAGGTCGTCTACAGGATTTATCGTTATTGCTGCTGTTTGATCACCATTAGGAATTGAGACGCTTGTGCCTATGTTCTGGTAGTCTGTTATGTGGGTCGCTGTTCCCGTTCTGGTGAAGTTCACTACAACAGGAGAGCCTGTGCCATTGACTGTGCCAAGATCAACAGTTAATTCCGCATTATTAGTTGTACCCTCTTCTGTGGCCGTCCCATCTGTAGCCGATATACTCACTAAAAACAAATCGTCGTCATCAATGGTGTACGTAGTTGTGGTCTGTCCGCCAAGAATGGCATCGCCCGTTGGCGCACTCAATGAAAAAGCTATCGTCTCACCCCCCGATTCAACAATCGAATCGTCTACTATCGACAGGGTCGGAATGGTTATTTCAGTTGCTGCCGTACCATCATAGGTCCCTGCAGGAATCGCCACGACCTGTGGGCTGGTAAAACTGTAATCCGTCCCTCCGCCCGTCGCAGTACCGCCCGTGGTGGTAACAGTGACGCTCGTTGCCGCACTTACTGTTCCCGTCACGAACAAGGTAGGCAGGTTGTTGCCCGCAGCCTCAAGTCCAGAACTCGACGCCCCGGAAAACTCTACAATTGCATCATTGTCAGCAATAGTAACTGTAGCTGTGTTTGGGAATCCAATTACAAATAAAGCAGGGTCGCTCGTTCCTGTCAAGGTAATTATTACAGTTTCATTATTCTCAACGAGACTATCATCAAAAGGAGTTATATTCAAATTTCTAGCTACTGTCAAACCATTATTGGCAAAAGTCATTGGAACACCGCCAGATAATGAATAATCAGGAACCGCTTCAGAGGGATTGTCAGCAGTACCAGTCAATGTATAAAAGACCTCGACGGTATTCGCTGAGTTATTGGGATTATCTAGGGAAAGCCTAAATCTACCAAATACAGGACCGGCCTCTGATGCATTGGGTATAAAGGGGGGGGTATTTAAATCTAGTGAAACCGTACCGATATCATTATCCGCAATAGTTATCGTTGCTTGGTCAGGTGTACCAGGAGTATAGCCAAATCCGCTATCTATGGTGACCGTAACATCCTCATCCCCTTCTACAAGGCTATCGTCTAAACTCGCTATTACAATAAACGCCTCCGTAGAATTGAATGGAATTGTTACCGACCCTGTTAATGCTGTATAATCAGCCACCGGGGTGGCACTACCAGTAACCGAATAACTTACGGTTAGTCCAAAAAATCCTGCTGGGGTATCTGAAACCACCCTGAAAACTCCATTAGATGGGCCTGTTTCCGAAGCTGCCGGATTTTGTACGTCGATAGTAACTATCTGGGCTTGTAAGAAAAAAGAGAACATAAAAAAGAGTACCGCAATACTTTTCTTTGAAGCAGGGTTACTCAATAGGGGCGAATAATACTTTCTTTTCAATTTCATAGACTGTTTTTAACAAACTGCACTAAATATGACAGTGAATCAGTGTGTTTAAGTCAATTTGTAGGGAGTCAATATTACTAAAAATAACAGCCATAATCTGTATTCTTGGGTTTAAATATGGCTTTTTCGGTTAAAATGCAATTCCTGGCCAATGGGCTTTATAACAAAATGGCCGATGTGGCTTCAGTAGAAGGTTCAATCTTTTTGACCAAGCCCTGCAAAACCTTACCTGGGCCAACTTCCACAAATGAAGTGGCACCATCCTGTACCATATTTTGAACACTTTGTGTCCATTTCACAGGAGAGGTCAATTGGGAAATCAAATTTTTCTTGATTTCATCTTCATTGGTTACTGCTGTCGTGGAGACGTTCTGATAAATGGGACATTTTGGAGCAGCGAATTTCGTTGCTTCTATGGCAGAAGCTAATTGCTCTTCAGCAGGTTGCATTAATGGGGAATGAAATGCTCCCCCAACAGGCAATACCATTGCCCTCCTAGCACCTGCTTCCTTCAAACTTTCGCAAGCTGCATTAATAGCCTCAACCTCACCGGAAATAACCAATTGTCCGGGACAATTGTAATTTGCAGCAACCACGATACCGGATGTTTCCTCACATATTCTTTCCACTACTTGATCTTCGAGTCTAAGTACCGCTGCCATAGTTCCTGGTTTCATTTCACAGGCCTTCTGCATCGCCTTTGCCCTTTGTGAGACCAACTTTAAGCCATCCTCAAAATTTAGAACTCCATTGGCAACTAGTGCAGAAAATTCGCCTAGGGAATGCCCTGCAACCATATCAGGCTTAAAATCATCGCCCATGACCTTGCTTAAAATCACCGAATGGAGAAAAATAGCAGGTTGGGTTACCTTGGTCTCTCGCAAATCTTCTGCCGAACCCTCGAACATGATATCTGTAATCGAGAATCGAAGAATCTCATTGGCTTGTTCGAATAGTTCTTGCGCGACAGGAAACTTTTCATAAAGATCCATTCCCATACCAACAAATTGGGCGCCCTGACCTGGAAATATGTATGCAATCATAATTTTAAGTTTTTGGATTTCAAAAATAGGGATTATTCTTGCTAATTCCGGTATTTCAGTCTTGAAAATAAGGCGTGTGAATTTGAATCGATCTTCTATATTATCTTATGATTTGGATCCATCCTTTTGTAATCTCAGACCCATCCCCTAAAT
>CAZWVC010000443.1:0-3454 GCA_964637245.1 uncultured Desulfocapsaceae bacterium | reverse complement strand
TAACAGGGAGATAGCAACTTTACATAACGGCTATGAGCTGATCAATAAACTCCTCCTCAAACCGGACAGTTGAAATGGCGACCTTGCCTGCTCACAAAACTTCATATCGCGTTCTCTACAGTGATACAGATGCTGCTGGTGTTGTCTATTATGGCAATTATCTCAAATTTTTCGAAATTGGCCGAACGGAACTCATGCGAGATTGGGTGAGGAGCTATAAAGAGATTGAAAAACTAGGAATTGTTTTGCCGGTAACCGAGTGTTTTACCCGATTCAAAGCGCCGGCGCATTATGACAATATTATCACCATAGAAACAACAGTTGCTGACCTGAGAAAATACTCCTGTCGCTTCAATTATCGCCTCTTCCGGAATGATGGAGAAGATGAGCGTCGAACCCTTCTGGTAAAAGGCTATACAGTTAATGCTTCGGTTGATCGAGAGGGTAAGCTTGTGGTTTTACCTGTTGAGATTACATGCAAGCTAGAGGAGCTCTGCAAAAACTGAATAAGCAGAATCAATTGTTAAAATAGCCATTGACATAAATTTCCATCGTTGTATATTGGTCCTCGCATCGCGGGGTGGAGCAGTTCGGTAGCTCGTCGGGCTCATAACCCGAAGGTCGGGGGTTCAAATCCCTCCCCCGCTACCAAAATATATTAAGGACTTACGGCATAGCTGCTGTAAGTCCTTTTTTCATTAAGGAATATTTTTCATCCCCTTTCTTTGAGGGAGAACCCACGCAGCCCCCTATCTTACGGATCATTGATCTATGCTTGGAAAAAGTAAATTTTTGTGAGATCTCAGTTCATTTAAATGACGTTTTAGCCTTCTCATCCATTTAATCCCTCAAATGAATAAGGATTTAGGAACTGCCTCTCCCAGAATAGCTTTTTATCTATATCAGAAAGCTGTGCTTCTTCACAAACCTTGTCCCAGTTCCCACGAATAACAGCTTCAACATGTGCAAAGATCTCTTTGGCTTCTTCAGGCGAAAGCATGAAATGGTGAGCAACTTCAAGACATAGTTTCAGCTGGCTTAGATTGTTATTATCAGATATTTTCATTGCCTGGGAAGCTTCATTTCCTGTGCGACCCTGAGGGCAAATATCATATGCAGGAGTAAGGCTTAGTTCCTTTCCATCCCAGAAGGCTGCATGATTTCTTGCATGATCATCGTTGTTTCCACAAAGAATGTTGAAGACAAGACGTGAGAACATTTCTCTTAAAGTAGCCTTTGGAGAAGAAAAAACCTTCCTAATGATGTGGGCTAAGTCTTCATAACTTGCATAACGAGCAGTCATGTCGCTAAGACCAAACATTGTTAACGCTGAGATCATAGATTTCCTTAGCCAGCCTTCTGCAGAATGGATACGATCAAACCGCTCTATAAGCAGAACATCTTTACCTGCCGCTTTAACCAACTTTACAGGCGCAACATTAATACCTACAACTGCGGCTAACCGCATTGCAATATATTCTGCTTTTACAACACTATATACATCGGTACCAGATGAAAATTTCGCTATATATTTAATACCGTGATCTTCGATCAATGCTTTTGGACGAGCTCCGCCAATAGAGCTGCCATGAAATAAAGCCTGATCAAGATCAGGATTTAAAGGTACCCCCTTTTCAACTCTTTCAGCAGACTCGAGTAACTCTTCTAAACTGGTATTGGTAGCTGATCTTGGAATATATTCAGTAGCTGATTGCTGAAAATCCAATGCTCCAATTCGATCTGATCCAGATTCAAGCAGATATGTGATTTCGTTTAATTCCGCTGTATCAGCATCTTTGCCTTTTTGTCCAAGCATTTTATTAATAATAACGCGTCTTCCCCAAGCATCTGGTGCTGCGTCACGTATGCAGTTTGGTATTTGCAAATCGCCAAGTAGTGGCAAAATACCAGGACGTAAAGGTAATTCAGGCTCGTAAATAGAAATAGATGGTGAAGTTCCCTTTAATCGCTCAAGATAGCTTTTACCATAATTGAAATGAACCAGACCATCATCCTCGGTAAGTTTACCGGCAACAACTGGATTTGCTTGCTCTGGTAACCATATCCAAACAAAGACTTCTTTGTTCTCATTAGAAGTCATCATCAACTACCTTAATTTGAGGCTGAATTCGTTTAGGAAGCAAAGCTATATTATTAGCAGTTTGCTCAATACTCACTGATAGTGGCAGCCTATCTTGCTCAAACAGATTGAGACCAACAAGAGCGGCTGCTTCAAAGACTAATCCTATCGCACAGGTCATCTCACCACTTTCAATTTTTCGTAGTGTAACTCTTGTTATTCCAATTCGCTCAGCTAGATTTTTCTCAGACCATTTACGCTTTTTGCGGCCAAGTTGGATTTGCTTACCAAGTAATAGAGCTGCTTCTTGCGCGTATTTTGAATATGTCCTTTGTTTTCTCATAGTCCCAACCATCAAACAATGTACACTACAGTAGTCATTAATAATGCTAAAGATTATTAAAATATACAACACCATAACATTCCATTATAAAAAAATCAAGAATTGTCTATCCTGGTAAACTTTAGAGTACTTAAAGAATATTAAAATAGACAAAATAATGCATTTTGAGTTTATTGCATGACGCTTGATATTTATATTCAGAAGTCATTTATGAGAAGGCCAATGGGAAGGATGGCGCTGCTGCCCTACTTGGGGTCAATTCAAGTACATTGCATAACAGGATGAAAAAGCGTGGTATTCGTTATGGTAAAACGCATATTGATAAACTGAGCGAAAAAAAAGGTAAGCAAGGCTAAGTCTTCTGTGGATGAATATTGGCAATATTAGCCATTTTTGCAAATCTGAAAGCTAATGCTATTCCTGAACGGTTATTTCCATTAACTTATCCTTGAGTTTGACGTTTCCAGGACGAAGGTGAGTAGTCTTCTCACTTACTTAAATATAGGTTCTTCTCTTCAAGGGGAACAATAGAAGACCAATTATTTCCCTATGGTAGGGTATCATAGATGGTAATATTGAAGATGGTGTCTTCCGGGTCACCGGTAATGTCGAATGTATTCACAAAGATTGTCATATCCCCATCCACTCCCCCTAAACAGGAAGCTGCTTTGGCATTCTGAAAACCCACACCAACCTCTCTTGAAACGGAAACCATAGGCCACCCCTTTAAACCTGAACCAGGACATCCATATCCTGTTATGATGACTCTGTACTCCCCAACGCTGAATTTACTCACATTTACACTCTCGCCGAATCTGCCGCGTATGGTCCCGTCACTACTAACCCTTACCCCCGCATAAAGAGCATCTGCAGGGGATACGGTCGAACCTCCTAGAGGAATCACCACCACCTTATTTGCCAAAACAGCCGTTGAAGTTACACATAATGTGAAGAGAATGAATGCAATAATGTGAAAGCTTTTCACTTTTTCCTCCTTGAAACGTGAGTTATAAGTAGTTTCTTTGTAAATA
>CAZWVC010000442.1:0-3456 GCA_964637245.1 uncultured Desulfocapsaceae bacterium | reverse complement strand
GGAGAGGAACTTAAAGAAAGTGAAGAAAAATATCGTAGTGTATTTGAAAATTCCGGTTCACCCTCGGTTATCGTAGAAGAAGATTTAACTATCTCCATGGCAAACGCCAAGTTTGAACAGCTAATTGGATACTCCAGGAAGGAAATCGAAAACAAGATGAAGTTTTCTGACTTCATTGCAGATGATGACCTCGACAAAATGAAAAGCTATCATGCTGAATTAAAAAAGAATGATGACCAGGTTCGCACAACGTATGAATGTAAAATAGTTGATCACGATGCTGTCAATAAAAACATAGTTATTAAGCTGGGGATCCTCCCTGATATGAATAGGTGTATTGCCTCTTTTTTCGACATAACTCAATCCAAAAGAGCAGAAGCAATCCTTCGAGACAAGGAAGCGACACTTCGCCGAGAAAACATCCTACTCAAGTCCTCTGTTCAGAAACGTTATGGTTTTGGCAATATCGTCGGCAAGAGCCAGGCTATGCAGGCAGTTTACAATTTAATAGTTGAAGCGGCGAACTCCGATGCCAACGTAATTGTCTATGGAGAATCCGGGACCGGTAAGGAACTGGTTTCCAGAGCCATTCATAAAATGAGTACTCGGAAGACGGAGAAATTTATCTCGGTCAACTGCGGAGCCATCCCCTACCATTTACTTGAGAGTGAGTTCTTTGGGCATAAAAAAGGAGCATTTACGGGAGCTCATGTAGACAAGAAAGGTTTTATGGACCTTGCCGATAACGGCATCTTATTTCTTGATGAAATTGGCGAAATTGATTTGCACATGCAGGTAAAACTTTTGCGTGCAATTGAGGGAAACGGCTACACTCCTGTGGGCGGCTCCAGAATCATCAAACCGAATGTTCGCATTATTGCAGCAACAAGTCTCAACCTTGCTGAACAGGTGAAAGAAGGTAAGATGCGTGAAGATTTTTTTTACCGAGTGCATATTATTCCGATCAACCTTCCGCCTTTAAGGGACCGAAAGGATGACATCCCTCTATTAATTCAACATTTTCTCAAAGTATTTAAGTATAGTGATAAGAAAATATCTACCCTCACACCCCAGGTCATGGAGGCATTACAGGATTACGGCTGGCCGGGTAATATCAGAGAATTGCAAAATGTTCTACAGAGACTGATGACACTTAAACGCCTTGACCTGGACCTTGTCATGGATAATTTCATCGCCGAGACTGATGAGCAAACACCTTTACCAAAATCCGACTCTTCAAGAAAAGGGTTGAAGTCACATCTGGAAATGTATGAAAAACAGCTCATCCTTGCTGCGCTGAAAAAAAACAATTGGCATCGACTGAAAAGCGCCTCTGATCTAAATATCAATCGAAAAACCTTGTTCAAAAAAATGAAACGGTACGGGGTCAATTGACCACATAATGTCTGCGGTTAACCCCAATTCTCTACAACACCCCTCTACAGCCGCACCCAGAAGATCGTCCACAGATAACCTTCACGGAAATGGGGCTTTTTGGCCCCGTCTGTGTTTTCTTGATTATTTAAAACAAGCTCGACCAACTATTTTTTCGATTATTTTCATACTGTTATGCATGTCGCTTTATATGGCGTAGTTATTGCAGTACCACATTGTGGAATTAAGCTATATATCTGGACTGGGATGAGGGTATCTAGTTAGAGAGCAAACTCAATAGCTTAGCAAAAATTCTACGCAGGAAATTGATCTTTTCACAGAGCAATTTCGGAACAGCGCGCTTTCTTTTTAAGGGTTCATCCCACTCCTATCCGCACAAACACACTTTCGAACGAGGGCTGTTTTTTTAAGCACATACAATTATAGGGTGCCTTATGAAAATAACACAGATAGCTGGCTTTTTAGGTTGTGGCAAGACAACGCTACTATTGAAACTCTCTCAACTCCTTGCTGGCAATAATGAAAGAAAAGTCGCACTGGTCGTCAATGAAATAGGTGAAATTCCTGTAGACGGTAAAATCATGGAAGAAAGCGGCATGCAAGTGAAGGATATCGGGGGAGGCTGTATCTGCTGCGAGGTAGCATCTACATTTGCTAAAACTCTCACTCAGCTCTATAAATCCTACAATCCAGACCATGTGCTTGTCGAACCTACCGGAGTTGCTGTGCCCCACCAGGTGAAGCTGGCAGCGAGGATGGGAGGTAGAGATGCAAAAATCTCCCTTGGCCCGGCGATCGTATTATTTGATGCCACCCGCCCGGCTGAACTGCTGGATATGGATATGCTTGGCCAACTTGTAACGACACAATTAAAGGACGCCGATATTGTAGCGATCAGCAAGGTTGATGCTGTGGATGAAGCTGCCACGGGTGACTCAGCAGAGCGGATTCGCAATTATAATTCCCAGGCTGATATCTTTAACCTGTCCTCTTTCAAGGACATTGGCATAAATGAACTTGCAGAATGCATCATCGACTGGAAGGAGTAAGAGTATGGACACTGAGAATAACGCAGATCCAGGTTGTTATACAGAACATGGTGTCACCGGTTATGGAGTGGCGGCAAAATTGAGCAGGCAGGAAGCCATGGACAGTGCCTTTGTACAAGCAATGGCTGAGGAAATGATGCTGTCCATTGCAGAAAAATGCATGCATTCCGGAGCTAAATGCATAGGTCATATCAAATGCCATATCCGCACAGAAGCAGGGACGATCAAGGCTGACACAATAGGGGTCAGTCATGGCACATATTCTACAGGTAAATTGGATCATGCTGTAAAAGATCTATATATCGCTATAAACAGCATAATTCAGGGAATAAAAGAAGATGCAGTCCAAAATGCCACTCTCGATGGTCTTCATGAAATTACTGAAGAGAGAGGGGTGGCGGTTGTTAAAGAAAAAGAACACTCCTATTTTGATGAGTTTGATTTTGTCGCCTCCAAGCAGGAATACATCAAACAACTAGAAAAACAATTGTCTGAAGATGAATAGCCCCTAAAAAAAGTATGCATTTTAAAAGTCTTTGATCGAAACTAGAAGGATAGGGATGAGAATTGTCAGTATATCAGGAACACGGGGTAGCGGGAAGACAACTGTTATCAAAGAGCTTATTGCAAAGCTTGCAGCCCGAGGAAAACGATCCGCTGTTATAGTTAATGAGGATGGCGAAATACCCTACGATGAAGACTTTATTCGCAGTCAACATATTGCCGTGGAGCATCTGCGTGGAGGTTGACTCGGCTGTACCCTGGCTGCCAGTCTGGTCCAGCTAAAAAAGAAGCTCAAGAAGGACCTTAATCCAGATATTCTTTTCCTTGAGCCTTCTGAAATGATCGTTACCAAGGAACTCCGCGATGTTGTAAAAATAGGACTGAGAGACATTAAATACGACATCGGTCCGTTTGTCACTTTAATAGATGGATCTTCTTTTTCTTTCCAATGGGAAGAGAGATCGAAATTACTTCTTGGTCAGGTACACAATGCAGACAGAATCGCCAT
>CAZWVC010000441.1:0-3464 GCA_964637245.1 uncultured Desulfocapsaceae bacterium | reverse complement strand
TCTGGGCCGGTCTGCAGTCCACCCGAACATCGGGTAATGGGAGTATCACTCAGATTCCAGGTGAGTCCTCCATCATCTGAATAAAATGTTGCCGTGCTCTGAGCGGATCCATTGCTCCAACGGTCTTGGTGGACAATGGCGGTCATCCGTTCAGGCCAGGCAAAATCTACATCCATAAATGGTTCTGTCTCGCTGTTGCGCCAAACTGTTCCAGTTTGAGGTGACACATTGCAATCCACTCCTGGTGGATATGGACTCAGCCCCGATATGGGTATGATTTCCTCCACATCAGCTAATGCGCTTTGCCCTATACCTAAAAAGCACATGGTCATAACAGGGAGCAGAATGGATGTCAGCCACCATCTGCCAATCATCTGTTTCTTTTGCATAAAATCGATCATTTTCATCTCCTCCTTTTTTGAAGGTTAATGTGACCAATAGAGCATATTGTGCTGAATCAACAGAAGTGCATTGACAACAAAAGTACGACCTGAAAAAAGATTAAGAACAACATGCTCTCAACAAGTGATACTCACCGAACCAAACGAAGCGATGGTTTTTATTTTTCAAGCATTATCTATTCGTTGCAATTACCGGAAATGAACTTAACCCTAAGCCTAGAAAAAGATGAATCCGAATTAACCTCTTTGGAGCTTCTCTTTTTTCCAATTTATTACGTGTAGTTAATGAAGAAACATTAGCCAAAATAAAAATGAAATTAACAGTGCTTTAGCGGATAAATTTGATGATTGAGCTTGTTTGAAAACTCTCTAGTACAAGAGAAAGAACTATAGATCTGTTTTCTTTTAAAAGTTTAAAAATGATTCTTAAAAATTTAATAACAGATAAGCAGGTAAAAAGTAGGAAAAGGACAATATGTAAAATCGAATCATCCTCATCCTGTGTTCTAAAAGGCAAGTAGATACTTACGATTTTAAAATTGAAATGTGAATTTATATTCGATGCACTGAGATAATGTAAGTTGTCTGGAAATGTATCTAATAATTAAATCACATTGCAGTTGTGAATTCAAGAAAATTAGGCCTGAAAAAAGACAGTACCGGAGCTAATCCTGCATCAATGCTCTTCAGAATGAGGTTATTGTTTCTGTGGAACTCTTTGAGAAAAAAAGAGCCGAATTCTTGATAGAATTCGGCTCATTGCATTGGTGATTCAGCCTTATCTGGGTGGATCAGATACCCTCTTCTAAAACTGATCCTGGTCCAGCTAAGGGCCGGAAAGTCTTTTTCGATGAGCCGCAGTGTGGGCATTCCCAGTCATCAGGAATATCCTTAAACGTTGTACCTGCAGGGGTATTAGTTTTCGACTCCCCTTTGTCTGGATCATAAATGTAGCCACAGTTACTTACCTGACATTGATACATGTCTTTAGGATCAGCCATTCTTCCCTCCTGTTTGTTAGGTTACAAAGTTAAATTTTGTTTTATAATAACAGTGCTGATCACCATGTTCAATTAGATTTGTACCCTGCCTATGCATGGGGAGTATTGTGTTACAAGATATACACCACGGAGCAAAACACCTAAAAACACTTCATGCCGCCGTGCAACCATGCAATATGCCTGAAACGTTCAGTGAAGAATGATCCCCAAGACAATCATAGTGTTCTTTTAAGAAGTTTGAAGCGGCAATATATCCCATTGAGTGCAAATGTTGTAAAAAGTCCCATTCCGTATTGAGTTTGCTCGAGGCATTCAGGGGATCAAAACCTTTTTCATCTGAAATCAAATGGATAAACATTTTTCTATATCGTTTGGGGTCCAAACTCCCCTCATCCAGCAACCGAGAAACAAAATTAATTGCCCGTAGCTCATGCAACAGGCTGGCATTAAATGTAATTTCATTGACACGATTTAAGATATCACGGGCTGTCTTCGGTGTATCTTGACAACTTAACGGGTTGATTTGAACGATAACGACATCTCGGGAGTCACTGTGATAGAAAAATGGATACAAAATTGGATTGCCCGAATACCCACCATCCCAATAATCCTCTCCGTCCACTTCAACAGCCTGGAACATATAGGGCAAACATGCCGAGGCCATCACTTTATCCACCGTCAATCGGCTCCGGTCAAAACGTTTAACCTGACCATTTCGAACGCTTGTGGCACTGATGAACAGTTTAATTTTATTACAGGAACGAACCCGTTCAAAATCCACCTGATTAGTTAATAGTTCCCTCAATGGATTCCAATTCAATGGGTTTGATTGATATGGCGACATCAGGCGCGAATAAATATCCGAAAACAGATATCCGGGGGAATAATCTAAATTCCAGTTATTCGTCACCATATCAATTGGTGTTCGCTGAAAAGGACTTGAGACTGCGGCTTCATGTACAGCTCTCCAAAACTTATCCAGCGCTTTACGGGCTCCCTCTTTCCCTCCTTCCATTATCCCATCCGCCAAGACAACCGCATTCATTGCTCCTGCACTTGTACCGCTGATAGCCGCAATTTCAATACGGTCAGATTCCAATATTCGATCTAAAACACCCCAGGTAAATGCCCCATGCGCTCCCCCTCCTTGCAAGGCTAAATTAATATATTTTTTAGCGTTCTTAGGATTTTTTAGTGTTTGCTTTTTCCTTGGCATGGATCAGTGTCTCCCTAGTGGATAAAATGTAGATTTTTATACATTTGATTTTGCTTTGGTGTCTAATAACCCCCAATCGAAGAGAAAAATTAACCTGATAAATAAGGACTAGAGGTGAGCCTATGGATGGAACTAACCATGATATAACTCCAAGCTTTATAACCAATTAATATTATTAAAAGAAAGAATAGTAAAATTAGTTAAAAAGAATTCTATTGCATCACAGATATCGTAATACTTTAAAGCAGATTACAGATTTTGAAAGAATCTATTTAATGACATTAAATAAAATAATATCTATAAATAACAAAAAGATATGCTTCAAGACCTGCTATTTTTTGTTGATAACTACTCCATCGCAATTGAGCAACGTGTAAAAATCCCCCACAAAAAAAACCCAATCAAGCTATGGGAGATACATTTTTCTGTTCCTTACGGTGCAAAATATATCATCTTATCTCGAGCCCGCTGAGAAATATTTATTACCACGCTCATTTTCACTATATTTTCATTTCACTGATGCTTTAAGCTTGGAAGACGTCGTGCCGATTTATATTGCTAGCGCACCTCAATACAATGTATACTCCTGCATTATTCTCTTTCGTTGTCGGCCATTCAATCTGAAACAATCATCATGCCAAACGTCAGACTTTTTAACCCGAAACGTCGTCGAGTAAATAGAAAACATATAAGCAGCTATGAGATCTTAAGCAGCTTGATCATTTTGTTCAGTCTGGCGAATATTGTCCTATGGACAGCGACTCGGAAAAATCTCTACGATCCAACACGGCAGGATGTTTCACTTGAAGCCCTGGAGCAAGTCTCTTCATCAATCGTCTTGTATCA
>CAZWVC010000440.1:0-3466 GCA_964637245.1 uncultured Desulfocapsaceae bacterium | reverse complement strand
ATTACTCCATGAAGGGGAACCGTTGCTATTTGCCCACTGGTTTTTCGAGAAAAAAGCTTAAGCTGTGCGCCTATGCGCGCCATTCTCTCGGTCAGCTCACCAATTTGCTCAAGATTCCAGTTCACTTCATCTAATCTGCCTTTTTTCAAAAACAGATTACAGTTATCGGCATAACTTCTAATTGCCGCCAGAGGTTGATTAAGTTCATGGTTTATCCCAGCAGACATTTGCCCAAGAGCAGCAAGCTTTGCCGCGTGAACAAGCTCAGACCTGGTTTTTTTCAGAGCTTCTTCTGCTTTTTTCCGGTCATCTATTTCCTTGAGAAGATGTTTATTTGTTTCGGTGAGCTCCGCAGTACGTTCAACAACTCTTCCCTCCAACCTTTCATTGGCATCTTCAAGGACTTTTCGTGATTTTTCCTCAAAACGTTTTGCTTCTAGTAACCTCTGGCGCCGCTGATAAAATAACATCTGCAACAAACCACCAAGTATAAACAATGTCGCCAAAAGCACAGACACCAGGGCAACCAGCTTCTCTACACCATTAGTTTCTGAGAGGATCTGGACATTCCAACCAGCTTGCTCCATATAGACGCTTTGCAACAAGTAACTTTTTGCCTTGAACCTATTTTCTCTTTTAATTTTTACAATTCTTCCAAAAGAGGTACTTTCTTCGCTCAAAATATTTAGTGGTTCAAGAGTTGCATTGGGATACCTCCTACTCTCTACAATTCTCTTGCGAGTGTCAGCTGCTAATGGAAAAAGTGTACGAAATCGCCAGTCATGGTTGGTGGTAAAAAAAATCACTCCATCCGGATCGGTAACCAGAAAAGATTGATTTTTATGGCCCCATGATTGTTCTACAGAATCTAT
This sequence comes from uncultured Desulfocapsaceae bacterium, assembly GCA_964637245.1. Taxonomy (GTDB): domain Bacteria; phylum Desulfobacterota; class Desulfobulbia; order Desulfobulbales; family Desulfocapsaceae; genus Desulfopila_A. Next base: position 2,594 of record CAZWVC010000440.1, on the reverse strand, counting down.
GCCAATTTTTATAGCGAGTGCACCTAGAATTTTACCTTCATGGCGCACGGGATAAGCGAAGTAATATCCCCTCCTGCTTGATGTTGTACCCAGCGCAAAATATCGACCCAGTTGGCCTTTCATGGCCTCTTTAAAATAAGGTCTATAGCTGAAATTCCTACCGACAAAGGGATGTTGTTCATTCCAGTTTGAAGCTGCAATGGTTAATCCTTCGTTGTCCATCAAGTAGGTATCCGAAGCATCACTAATGCCATTAATAGTTTCCAGGTACTTATTTAAAGCATCAATTCTTTCCCTTCCACCAGGTTTAATCAAATAGTTAATGAGTCTCTTATCTCTGGCTAAAAGCTCAGGCAGGCTTTCATATTTTTCTAATATACCTCGTAGGTAAGTAACATGTAGTTCGAGTTTGGCAGAACCTTCTTCGGCAAGATTTTCAAGTCCCTTATCGTAGGTTAATCTGGCAGCATAAAGTAAAGCGACAACCATCACTATAAATATGACAACAACGGAGACTGAAATAAAAGATGTTATTTTTTTTAATATACTCATCTTGCAGATACCCCTTGCTGGCAGATTGGTTTTTGCAGAATTAAGCACATAGCTTGAAACCGCAACTGGCTTAATAAAACCATACCACTCTCTGACATCAACCTTTTACCTCGTCTCAATTTGGTTGTCTAACAACATTTGTTTAACTGCAGATATCTCTACTTCACGTCTGTGAAAAATACCTGCAGCAAGAGCTGCTTCCACCCTGGTTTTGTTGAAAACCTCAACAAAGTGTTGAGGTTTACCAGCACCACTTGAGGCGATAATCGGAATTGAAACTGCTTCTCGAACATGATCAATAAGCTCTAAATCAAACCCCCTATTCGTGCCATCCTTATCTATACAATTTAGAAGGATTTCACCCGCTCCTAATGCCTCACAAGATTGCACTAGCTCGATTACATCTATATCTCGACCTTCTCTTCCACCTTTAATGGTACATTGATACCAACAGTACTCTTCACCGTTCGGTCCTTTCATTGCAGTTTTTATTGTATGTCTTTGGGTGTCTTCTGGGCTTTGAACATAAACTCTCCGGGGATCAACTGAGATTACCACCGCTTGAGCACCATAAACTCTAGATATCTGCTCTATTGATGATAGACCACTCTTTTCACTTGATTCCTGATATTTTTCGGCTACATATACTGCATCACTACCAATAGATACTTTATCCGCACCAGATCGAAAGTATGCTGATGCTACATCAAGGGCTGAGTAAAAGTTCCCTTCGGAGTCGGTGAATTCCTTGATTCCTCCGCCAATTGTTAATGGGACAAACACATTTTCAGAGGTCTTCCTGAGAATTTCTAACATTGGCTGATCATTCATCGGAAAATCTCTGAACCCGGTAATATTAAGAAAAGTAATCTCATCGGCACCTTCTTCGTAATAGCGTCGCGCGAGACTAACAGGCTGTCCCAGGTTTCTAACCTCACCCTCTTCACGCACATCATACTGATCCCCCTTTGTAACAACCAAATCACCATGATCATTTGTTCTCACATCGAGGCAAGCGATTACCCGTTTTGCAACTTTGGTTTGTGCTTTATTTTGCTTTACAGCTATTTTTAGAGAATTTCTCTCTTTAGTGCTCTTGAGAAAATTTTCAATTAGTGCCAATCCGGCAATCCCACTTTTTTCAGGGTGGAACTGAAATGCCGAAATGTTTCCCATCTCGACCGCAGATATAAAAGCATTACCATAATTACTAGTACTTAAGATCCATGGCATATTTTCATCTTTGATTTCTGCATAGTATGAATGTACAAAATACAGTTTCTGATTTTTATAGGTGCTGAACAGTTCAGATTCTTTCAATAATGTCAAACCGTTCCAACCAATTTGAGGTACAGACAAATCATTATCATCAAATCTACGCACCATCCCTGGGACTACACCCATTCCTTCAACTCCAGGAGCTTCCTCACTTCCTTCGAAAAAAGTTTGCAAAGCAACGCAAATGCCTAAGAGAGGTCGGTTTTCATGTATTCTTTTAACTAATGGTTCCACAAAGCCTCGCTTGCGAAGCCTATCCATGACAACCCCAAAATTTCCGACTCCTGGAAAAATAAGCTTTTCGGCATTGAGAATATCTTCAGGAGCTTTTACCGTTTCTATGTTTTCGCCAAGGAGGGAAACGGCATTTTTTACACTCCGAACATTGCCTGCACCATAATCTAGCAATCTTATCATATTGAAAACACCATTAGATCTTTTTCTATGTTAATACTTTAGCGCTTATATATTTTCAAAGTTCAGCAACCGAAGTTTACTTTTTCCTTTAAATATAATCGCTGTCTTACATCGTTAAACTTATATTAGAGATATTTCTTCATTCCACAAATTCATCATGCTGACCTCATGCACTACCTATCACCCATTTTTACTTTTCTGTTTATCACTCTGCCATAATATTTCATTCCGATAGGTCTGGTAAGATGAATAATTATATGCCGTAAAAAGCGATTGTCACAGTCGATTTCTTCACCAGGAATAATTGATTGTCTTTAGGGCAATACTCATTTATATCGACCTTACTT
>CAZWVC010000439.1:1327-3473 GCA_964637245.1 uncultured Desulfocapsaceae bacterium | reverse complement strand
GGAAAACCGACGATGTTGAGTATATTTCACTATTCTGGTATCGTAGTCACATTGCTGATGGAAGTCAGGCGAATAGCGGAGAATTGCACCATTGCCTGCTTCGAGCAAGTTAAGCAATTCTCTCGCATTCACTTTTGAACAGGAACTTTCAAGTTAACCTGACAATAGAATAGGGGATTAGAGTATGGTTTGGTTTCGCCACTTACAGCTGCGTTGGAAACTGCTCGTCATGGTAATGCCCCTTGTCCTCATTCCTTTGCTTTTCGTAGCCATAGCAGTCAGTGATATCTCCATAGGATTGGCCTATGAAGGTATAACCCATGCAAGTATGGATGACCTTGAACATATGGGAGACTTTTCCCTTGACTTAATTGATGGTCATTATCGCCAGTATGAGGTGTACCAGCAGGAAAAAGAAAGGGCTGTGCGCCAGAAGCTCAAAGATATTGTCGATCTTGCCTATAATCTTGTAGAAACCCATCATCAGCAGTTTATCAGCAGGAAGCTGCCGTTCGAGAGCGTAAAGCGTGCTGCGCGAAGTGGCCTTATATCCGCAAGTGTTGGTGAAGGTGGTTTTATCAGTGTCATGGATACTGCTGGTAAGTTGATTGTCCACCCCTATTCAGAAGGGCAGGTTATTTATAATTCCAGGGATGAGCGAGGCAGATTGTTTATTCAAGAGATGACCACTGCAGCAATTAAAGCTCAACCTGGAGAAGTACTGTATAAAAAGTATTCATGGAAAGACGCTATGCTGGCTAATCTGCGTCCGCGGGCCAAAATTGTTGCATACAGATTTTTTGCAGAGTGGGGTTGGATAATTTCTGCGGGAAGTTATTTGGATGAAATTTATGATGAACAACCCTTTGAAAATAGGGCATTTGCTGAACTGAAAAAGCAAATCAGTGAAAAGAAAGTAGGCAAGACCGGTTTCATATATGTAGCTGACTGTGATGGCAACCTTGTAATACATCCTAAATATGAAGGAAAAAACGTCTATACCTGGCTGGATAAAAGCGGTTTAACATCATTTAAGCAGGTATGTGGGAGTAAAGGGACCACGGAATGGTCTAGATCCTTGCAGCACCAGGGACCTGGAAATCAACCTCGGAAACGTATAGCCCGACTTGAATATTTTCAGCCTTGGGATTGGGTTGTTTTTGTTGAGGCGTATGAAGATGAACTCTATGGGTCGGCCACCGAGACAAAGAAAAACATCCTAGTTTCCGTTATCTTCCTAAGCTTTTTGGTTTCAGGCTTTGCCGGTATGATCGCCTTTTATGTGGCCAATCGCTTTACCTTCCCTATTTTCTTGATGACCGAACAGATCACTCGAGCTAAAGGAGGGCGTCAGGTTAGGAAGATTACCGTTCCAGATGGAGATGAATTGCGCAAGTTGGCCATAGCCTATAACAACATGTCGGAGCACATACAACGAGAGAAAGAGCTTGAAGAAAAGCTTTCACGAATGGAAAAAATGGCTTCAATCGGAGTGTTGTCTTCTGGAGTTGCCCATGAAATAAATAATCCTATGGGGGTGATTTTGGGATATGCCTGCCATCTTGAAAACAAACTCGATAAAGATGATGCCAATCTTCACTTTGTTCAGGAGATTAAACAGGAGAGTAGGCGATGTGTAAAAATAGTCCAAAACCTTCTCGATTATGCTAAAGCCCCACATCTGACTCTGGAACCAACAGACATCAGCAACCTGCTTGATCAAATCCTCGATTTTGCCGCAGGTCACGCCGATATGGAGAAAATTGAGATTCACAAAAGCTCTCGCCAGAAGCTGCCGCTAATAGAAGTTGATGGTGATCAGCTTCGTCAGGTGATAATGAACCTGGTACTTAATGCTGCCGGGGCGATGAAAGATGGCGGATTGCTCACAATTTCAACGACTCTTGAGACAGATAAACTCCTCATTGAAATCGCTGATACGGGGCATGGCATTTCTGTGGAAAACCTTGGTGAAGTATTTGAGCCATTTTTTACCACGAAAACAAAAGGCACCGGACTTGGTCTGGCAATCAGTAAGCAAATAATTGAAGCCCACATGGGTTCAATCGAAATCGCCAGTATAGTGGGAGAGGGCACAACAGTACGTGTTTATATACCGGTCAAATAAGCTAACCCGGATATTGCA
>CAZWVC010000439.1:0-1227 GCA_964637245.1 uncultured Desulfocapsaceae bacterium | reverse complement strand
AATTATTCATGAAATATCCGGGCTAAGGGGAACCTCAATGAGCGGTGCACATATTCTTGTCATTGATAACGAAAAAGGCCTTTGCAAAATGCTTGAGGCTGTTCTTGGTGATAGCGGTTATCGGGTGTCAGCATTCACCAACCCCAAAAAAGCGCTGGAATTTTATAATCCCGGTCGCTTCAGTATGGTTATAACTGACGTGAAAATGCCAGGAGTTGATGGTCTTGAAGTCCTTAAGACCATTAAAAAGCAGGAAGAAGATATTCCGGTTATTATGATCACCGGATATGCAACCGTGGAAATGTCAATTCATGCACTGCGCAATGGTGCCTTTGATATTCTCACCAAGCCTTTTGAGCCAGAGGAATTGATCCAGAGAGTTCGTAATTGTCTTCGCCAGTCATCACTCATTGAGGAGAATAAACAGCTTCGCCAGGAGCTGGCCGACCAGGAAAATTTCGGCGAAGTGATTGGGAAATCACCAGCACTTCTCACAGTGCTTGACACAGCCCGAAAAATTGCGCGGCGGGATATCCCTGTCACGATTAGTGGTGAGTCGGGTACGGGTAAGGAACTGGTTGCCTGTGCGATTCATGCGAACTCTGTCAGGAAAGACAAACCCTTTGTTGCAATCAACTGTGGGGCACTTCCGGAATCATTGCTGGAGAGTGAGCTTTTCGGGCATGCTAAAGGTGCCTTTACCGGTGCTGATCAAGACAAGAAAGGGCTTTTCGCGATGGCAGACCAAGGAACCCTGCTACTCGATGAAGTGGGAAATCTGCCAATGAATGTGCAGAAAGCCTTACTTCGTTTTCTCCAGGAAAAAGAATTTTATCGGGTTGGAGAAACGACCCCTACCCGGGTGGATGTTCGCGTTTTGGCTGCTACCAACGCCGATCTGCAAGAGGAAATGGAAAAAGGGAGCTTCAGAGAGGATCTCTACTATAGACTTGCGGTGGTGCTATTGAAAATGCCACCACTGCGGGAACGTAGAACAGATATACCTCTGCTTGCAGCTCATTTTGTCAAGGAGATGAATCGTCGTTTTGGAACACAGGTTAGAGGGTTTACCCCTGAGTCATGTGAGGTGCTCATTGGCTACGATTGGCCAGGTAATGTCCGCGAGCTCAGGAATGTAGTTGAGGCAACCCTGGCCATTGAAAGTGAGAGCCTGGTCGGAATTGAAGGCTTATCTCGGTTGATGGATGTAGAAAAATACAGGGAAAA
>CAZWVC010000438.1:0-3484 GCA_964637245.1 uncultured Desulfocapsaceae bacterium | reverse complement strand
TTGGAAGGAGAACTTTCATCTACCAAGCACCTGCCATTAATAACAAAGAGAGACAAAATCCCTCGCAATATACACCATCAACTCTGCTCAGCTGGACAGTGGCTGGTTTATTCGTCTGCATCTACAGCTATTTTTTTGACGGTATTACCTTAGAAGTCCAACAAGCACTAGCCCTGATATTTCATTAATAATTCAATGGCCATAAACCTTTCAGACTCATAAAACATCCGGGCTGGTGCTACTCCCATAATTCACAATAAATCACGTAAATAATATGCTGATTATATCTACAAATCTTGAGGTCGTATATGAAACTGGCAACACAGAACCACTGTGAGGGAATAGATTGGCAGGAGGTTTCACATGTATTGAAAAGTGCAGGTATGGCATATCATGATCCTGAAATCCACAAAATAGCTTTCGAAGCCAGCTATGCCGTATTATTTATCCATCATTTAGGAGAATTAATTGGTTTTGGTCGTGCCATTTCCGATGGTGTATACCAAGCCGCAGTGTATGACTGTGCAGTTCTTCCAAAATATCAAGGTAAAGGGGTTGGCAGGATGATAATTGAACCCATCCTTTCAAAGATTTCACATTGCAATGTCATACTTTATGCTTCGCCGGGAAAGGAAGGGTTTTACCAGAAATGGGGTTTTAGAAAAATGAAAACCGGAATGGCTCATTTTCAAAAAAGCGCTTCAATGGCTGAACGTGGTTTTACGGAATGATCTATTCCAGGGTATCTTCCCTGGCTCAGATAGTTTCATCAATGACTCATGCGATAACCGGACGAGAATTATTTCTGCTGGCCATCAAATTCTTCAAGGGCAACCAGCCACGGCTCAAACCGGCTACCATAGGCTAATCGTGCCTTATATCGTGGCATTTCATCTGCTGCCAGGTAGCGTGAGTCAGAGTCCCGCATCCTGTTAAAAAAGTCCCGATAATCGACTGACACATGAATATGAGTGATACTAATTTGATCAATGTACCCTCGCATTTCACTCCGAATGTTATTATAGCCTGGAACGACTCGCACAACACCAGCAGCGATGATGTATTTATCATTCTGCGGATATTCTGATCGTAAAACCTGTGCTTCGGTTCCTGCATCGATGACATACAATCGAGACCGGTTGAACTTCTCCTTCTTGAGGTTTTCCAGGGCGTTTTTCAAGACACTCTTGAGTGATTCATCATCACTGTTGGTTTTGAGATTTGCACGAGCCTGCACCACTGAATTTTCAGCCTGCTCAATAGTCTTCCTATGCAAGGGACTATTGTTTTCCAGCACCAGATAGACATCTCTCGGCAGTGGTCGTGAATATTTGCGTCTCTTCAGATCAGTCTGCGCATATTTTGCCAGATCAAAACCAAGTTCTTCAATCTTTGTATTGTCCAACCACTCCGGTTGGTGATAGTAGGAATATTGGCCGTCACTCTCCGGATTAAATACCCGCCAGTTGAGCCTCATGCCCAGCCCGCTGCTTTCATCACGGTAATCATATTCCAGGCTTAATTCCCGTTCAGTGAGAATCAGTTCTGCCTCAGGCTCCGCTCTTCGATTTACATAAACACCGCTCAACACCACAATATTGATAAACACAACAAGCAGAAATGCGCAAAAAAACAAATTTCTAGACCTTTTGCTGTCAATCATGGCAACACCTCCTGCTGTGATATGACCACATTACTGCGCAACCGTTTAAAAATAAAAAGGAAGAGCAGAGAAGTCAGTCCAATAAGCAGGAAAAAAAGATATTTTGGCATTAACTCCCACCACCAGTCAAAAAACTTGGTATACAGGAAGATCACAAAGAACACATTTCCGCAATTCACCACATCAGACCAACCCATATGGATCCCTAGCCAGATAAAAAAAGCAGCACAGAAAAAGCCACCAAACTGGTAGATAATTTCGATTGTGGTGTAGGTTAACGGCAAATAACTAATACTTCCCCAGTTTGCCAGGATAAGCATAGGGATAAAGAGCAACAGCAGACCAAAAACCCGGTAAATTACTTCAAAATCACTATATCTGCGATGGTGCAGACAACCCAGCAAGAATATCAGTAATGCAGCTGGGTAGAAATTTTCCGGTCTCTCACCAAAGTGTATCCAGTAACAACCACTCCAGGTGCCCATCTGGGCAGAGAGAAATCCGGCTAAAGAAATAATTGCAAAAGCTAGTAGCAGCCTGGCATCGCTAGCATAAGCAAGTAAAAACCCCAGAACTGCCCAGACGAGAAAAGCCCTGTTGGAAGGGGTTATATTGAATATCTGTCCAAACATAACCAAATTGAGCACAAATGCCGCCAAGGCTAGTATTCCTAAGATTTTGGAAGTATATCCTGTTTTTTCTCGTTTGGCAGCAACCATGGTTGCACCGAGAAAAACAAGTGGAGATGATGTCAAAATCAGCACCTGAATGGCTGTATTGAAATATCCCCAAAACTGATAAAATAAAAAGAAGAGTGAAGCTCCCAATCCTAGCGCACCAAGAAATGAAGTTATACGCATCCCCAAGCTTAGCTGTTTTTCTCGTTGGTCTATGTCAATATCATATTGGTGAGTTAATTTAGCCAATAAGGATCTATGGTAAACTTGCAGTTGGTCGCGTTGGCTATCGTTTAATACCAGTACTTCATGCTCTTGCAACAATTGCAACTCGCGCCGAAAATGATCTATCTGATCCGCACGTTTCTGTGCTTCATTCTTTGATTTTTTATCGGTTCCAGACATACCTTGGACACTATTATTTAGGTGGGAGAAAAAGAGTTCTGGCGTTATCGAATGCCTTCTTTTTCCAGTATCTCATACCGGTCATTTTTTCTCGCCCATTCGATGAATAACGTTCGACACTCCTCGTCTTTGATTGGACCGATTATCTCAAGGTTTTCTGAGGCAAATCGTACATCCATAATCCAATCAAATGAGGTTGTACCGGTGACCACCTTGGCTACCTGTGCCTGAAGCAGTGCACCCTGGCACATGGGACAGGGCCATAGGGTTGTATACATAGTGCAGCCTTGCAATATATGGCTGCCAAGGATTTCACCTGCTTTTCGCAAACAGAGCATTTCCGCATGTGCAGTGGGATCTTTTGTTTCCAACTCTGCGTTTCCCGAACGAACGATGATCTTGCCATCTTTCACTAAAACTGCACCAACCGGACACTCACCCCGCTCACCGGCTAAAATAGCCTCTTTGAAAGCCTCATCCATAAAATCCTGATCATTCATCACACTGTATCTGCCATTTCCCGTCCCCATTTTGACGACAATTAACCCCATTGTAATCCTGTCTAAGAACACCAACTTATTTTTCCAGGATTTGCTGAGCGCTACAGCATTATAACATAGCTGAATTGAATAACAAAATTGACTGATCAGGAAGATCGAATACGATTTATACTTGGAGTGGAATTAGTGTCATGTCACGTTTCAAATGTTGCAATAGAGCGCCGGGATTCTGGTTTCCT
>CAZWVC010000437.1:0-3518 GCA_964637245.1 uncultured Desulfocapsaceae bacterium | reverse complement strand
TTCAATGGCGTTGAAAATCAGGTTCAAAAAGCATTGCTGAAGCTGGTTGAGATCTCCAACGAGCATGACAGGGGCCGGGTATAACTCTGTCGTCAGTATGATATTCCCGAGTTTCATCTTGTGGCGGGTCAAGGAAAGCGCAGCATCCAGGACATCGTTTAAATCGACATGGGCATGTTCCACTCCCGATTCCCGGGAAAAAGAGAGTAGCCCTGACACGATACCTCCCACCCGCTCCAGCTCCCCTGACATGAGCTGCAGGTGGTCTTTAAATTTTTCCAGGGACTCTTCAGTGGGGGGACCGGCGGTTAAAACATCCAGCATATACTCGCAGAAGGTTAAAAGTCCCTGGATAGGGTTGTTGATTTCATGGGCGCAGCTTGCCGACAGCTTGCCCAGAGAGATCATCCGGTCTTCCTGGATCATCTTCTGGATATTGGATTCGATCTCTTCGGTCTTCTTGTTCCACCGATCTGAGAATTCTGCAGTAATGTCCCGCCAGAACTCGATCACCTGTGTGACATTCCCGGCATCATCCTTGATCGGATAGGTGCTCAGGTCGCAGTATACCCGCTGACCGTCCGGTCCCGGATGGTCATGGATAACATGGACATCCTTGCCGGTCCTCAGGGTTTCAAGCATGGGGCATTTCACCCCGGGAAAGGCACTCGAACAAGGTGTTTTTAGTCCATGAGAAATTTCATAGCAATGGGTGCCGATGACTTTATCTTTAACCTTTTTTACCGTATTGAGATAGGCGTCATTGGCATCGGCAATGGTGAAATCCTTATTAATAAAGACAATGGGCGTCGTGCTCTGCTGGATCAATAATTTGGAAAACGTCTTCTCGGCAATGAGCTTCTGCTCGATTGAGTCCAGCCGCCGGCTCATCATCTCCATGAAATTGCGTACTATCCTGTTGGCTTTGAACTCAAGGACTCCGACGCCCTTAGGTCTTAACCGGTTGATTTCAAAGAGCACATGCCGATTGCCGGTCAGTTCCAGGACACTATCAATCTGGTCGATATTCAGAAGGTCGTGGAGATTGTCAGTGGTATATATACCCATCTGCCGCGCAAGCAGTATCCCCTCTGCAGCTGGATTATTATCGAAAACCCCCAGTACTTTGATGTTAAAAAAAGGTAAGGAATTATCATGGATCTGGTCAAGGAAAAAACAGCAGGTCTGTCCACCACCTGCAATGGCAATATTAATGGAAGGCCTCTCATCCACACCATCTTTTCGCATATCGTTTTTTGGTACCACCTGACACCTCCTCAGGCTTACCTTAAGGTTACCTGGCACCCTAAGGCTGCATGGTAAATTATATCCGATAGATTAGCGATCACAAGGATGTGGGAAAGAACGGTCGCAGCACCTTTAAATCGGGTTGTTCTATAGGTCATAACGAGATGGTGGCTGACAACTTGTCATTCCGGTGACCTTTGAATTTACCCTTTTCCCAATCTAAGGTGCCGCTATTAAAAGCCTATCATCAGAGAGAAACTTAGTAAATGTGATCTCCCGGTCAAATGATAAGACATAGCTTTGTTACCGGCGCTAAATCCCCCTCCCTTTTTCCAATTTCCTCACATTTACCAGAATGGAGCTTTTTTCGTTGAACAGCTGGCTTATATTTCTAAAGCTGAGTATCCGTTTCATTAGATTGACTGTCTTATCTCAGCAATTAGTCTCCTTTGATCAAAGTATTAGATCTATTGTTGCTCACAAGGGCGTTACTATGCGCGAAGTTAGATTAAATTTGTACAGGGGGCAACAATCAGCCGCTGCTCCCTATATTGCAAAACAAGTGCTCAATTTGAGAATGACTCATAGGCACCTCCCGTTCCCCTGACAAGCTGGGAGGCCCGGGTCTGACGGAAAGAATCATTAACATAAAAACCTCCTTGAATTGCCAGTGCCACAAGGTGTCATACTGTTCATATACACACCTCCATGTCTCATGATGCTGAAATTTGAGCCCAATGTCAAGCAATATAAATGATTCTTAACAGTCAAATAATAGCTATATTTATAATTAGTTATTGATATACAGTTGTTGAGCTGCATACGAGTACACCAATCTGGGGCTATGTTGAGCACTATACAAAATAAAGGTAGTGTTGGTGACTGCTTCAGGTGACCTACCTATTAGGTTTGATCTGGGTATAGATGAAGCGGACAAAGAGAGCTTGAGAGATATCGTTTAATAGTCAGTTGTTGAGTTTGCCGGCTCACACCTCTCATTAAGACGATTGGACAGCAACTTGACCTTGTTCTTGTTCAGTTAGACCTGCCGATTTGTATGGAATTGTCCAGAAATGGAGCAACTGCAAAGTAAAGATTACCAAAGAGAAGGTAGATCCTCAGCCTGCCGCCTTGTTGCTAGGTTTTGGGAAAACTGTAAGTTTTGAGATACAGGAATAGTTTAGAGAACAGACATCTCTAGCAAACATAGGATTGCCAATGAAACACATGCTTGACAATCGATCTGTCGTCAATAATTTTTCTTTTGAAATTGCTCGTTTCGCAATTTCTGATAATAAATCAACTAACTACTAGCCTCTGGCAAAGACGGCTTAATAAAGGCTCTATTACTGAGGCGTTATTTCCTCCGGAGAGTATTATGAAAACAACACTTTTTCTTTCAGTTTCAATTGACGGGATGATCGCTGACAAGCAGGGTATACCCCTCTTCCCAGAGGGCGCGTGGGAAGATTGGTGCTCTTTGGTAAATGACACTGGCAACGTCATTGCAGGGCGTAGTTCTTTCGAACAGGTGAACAACCCGGAAATGGGAGCGGCTCTGCATCCGGAATACAAAGTTGTCCTCTCTTCCAAAGACCTAGATTTGGCCGAAACTGGTTGGCAACAAGCAAAATCACCCGAAGAAGCGTTAAAGATCTTGGAGGACGCCGGAGTTGAAGAAGCTATTATAGGTGGAGGCCGTACTGTCGCACATACTTTTATGAGCCAGGGACTTGTTGATCACATTGTTATAGACTTACACCCGGTTGCCTTTGGTGCAGGCACCCCTATGTTTGGTGACACTATCGATTTACCTCAACTGAAACTTTTGGAATCTAAGCCCCTAAATGAAAATGCACTACGCTTGCGATACGAGGTTGTTAAATCTGGGACATAACAAGGCAATGCTCGCGACAAGCGCGTGATCGCGGTGTTAACCTTGCCATATCAAAGGTCTGAATATCCTGACAGCACTTGTAGTTGATCTTATTCCTGTTGCTATTAAATGGAGCACAAGGCAGGTGATTCGACCGCCGACCCCAGGGCTGAAATCGGCGATGCACAGGAATAGCCAAAAGTTTCCTCCAACCCTACTTTTACATAGATTTGTAGCGAGAATCTTTTTCAACTCCAACCACATCGTTCCATTTATCGACAACACTTTGTGGTGTATCTAATAAGATCCTATCAAATATTTAAAGCCTTCTCTTGAGGAGGTAGAAATGGATATTCCTCTTTTGCACCGAGTGGAACAGCACCTTTTAACTATT
>CAZWVC010000436.1:0-3529 GCA_964637245.1 uncultured Desulfocapsaceae bacterium | reverse complement strand
TCGGTGCCTCCAGAGGAGGAGCTATAGGTGCATATGTCTCCACCATTCTAAGAGAAAAGCAGGTGAACTATGTTTATCTGGCTGGCCTGTTTAAAAAATATCTCGAAGATGAGGAGCTGAAGCTCTATGGCAATGTTCTCTCAATTCATGATTCAGCCGACACATTGGGCATCACCCCGCAGCTCTACTTTGAGCGATCAGCGGGGCTTGGGAGTTTCAAGGCAATAACGCTGAAAATGGAAAAGGGTCACGGTCTTCTTTATAAACCTTACCGGGAGTGGATTGACCCAATTCTTGACTGGCTTGGCAGAAAATAGTCTAAAGCTACTGAATAGTGTCCATTTATAAGTAAAAAACAGCAGATTCCAATCCTACCAAACCAGAGCTGCAACTTGAAATATTCATCTGCGGATATAATGTCACAAACAGGTGATTTACCCAACACCAAGAAAAAATAACATGAAGTTTGAAGCCATGCTCTTCATCAGTCTAATTCCAGAATTGACAATAGCAATCAAATGATACTGTTTGCCCGTTCCCAGCGGCCGCAATAAGGTGAATTGAAATGCAGGTGAGGCCTTCAAAAATACAAAACATAAGCCGCAAACTTATCTTTAGATTTGGCTTATTGATCGCGGTTTTTCTAGTTTTTGGTTTGTTTTCCTTATATGACACTCGTACCATTTCGGGTTTGACCCGAACAATCTATAATCATCCATTAGTCGTATCAAATGCGGCGTTACAATCCAATGTCTCAATTGCAAAGATGCACCGGAGCATGAAGGACGTAGTTTTATTTAAATCTCCTGACAGGATTCAGCAGTCAATTAAGGCAGTTAATCAGCAAGAACAACATGTATATAAATATCTTGATCTTGTAAGAAAAAACATTTTAGGCGATGAGGGTAAGGAACTTGAAAAAGAAGCACGGGAACTTTTCGATAAATGGCGACAGATTCGTGAAGAAGTAATTGCTCTGGTACGCGAAGGTGAAAGAGAAAAAGCTGCTGAGATAACAATCGGCAAAGGTGCCGTTCATGTGAGCATCCTTGAAGAAAAAATGCGTGGGCTAACGGATTATGCCAGAACCAAAGCTACTGTATTTATGGAAAAAGCGGATCGAACGCATACGAGGCTCAATCTTTTTTTGATTGTTTTTCTATTTCTAACGATATCTGTATCAACATTGATTGCAGTACTGACTATTAAAAGTACGGCAAGAGCAGAAAATAAGCTTCTTGAGAGTGAGAATAATTTACGTGCTACCCTTGATGCCACCCCTTTCCCAACAGCAATTGTCGATGTGCACGATAATAGGATTTTTTACTGGAGCAGCAGTGCCACAACACTTTTTGGGCATACGGCTACCACCAAAGCGGATTGGTACCAGATTGTTTTCCCAGATTCAGAATATCGCCGAGAGGCGATAGATCGATGGAAATCGTTTCTTGAAGTAGCTCGAACTTCTGGAAGATCTATAAATACAGGTGAGTATCACATAACTTGTGAAAATTCATTGATTCGAATATGTGAACTCTACGCAACATTTCTACCCAATAATTTGATAGTCACATTTAATGACATAACAGAGCGCAAAAAAGCAGAGGTTGCTCTAGTGGATGTTATGCGCTTCAACGAGAAGATTGTCGCCGAATCCCCGGTTGGGATTGCAATTTATGAAGCAGATTCGGGACAGTGTATTGTCGCCAACGATGCGATAGCCAATCTCGTTGGAGCCACCAAAGAGCAGATACTTCAGCAGAACTTTTACACAACTGAATCATGGAAAAAATCGGGTTTGTTGACAACAGCCCAGAATTCACTGGAAGAGGATCAAAATAAACATCTCATAACGGAAGTGAAGACAACTTTCAACCAGGAATTGGTAATTGATTGTCACTTTGCACCGCTCTTTTTCAAAGAAAAAAAACATCTGCTGATTACCGCAACTGATATAACAGCACGTGAGCAGGCCGAAAAAGAGATAAGGGATCAGAAACAAATCGCAGAGCGATATTTAAACCTTGCAGGTGTGATGTTTATTGGATTCGATACTAATGGTAATGTGAATATCGCAAACCAAAAAGCATGTAAAGTGTTGGAATGCAGTGATACCGAAATCATAGGAAAGAATTGGTTTGATAACTACATACCAGAGTATAAAAGAGCTGATGCGCATAAAGTATATGAGCGTATGATGAATAAGGAAATTGAACTGGTTGAATATCATGAAAATGAAGTTATTTCCAAAAACAACAACATAAAAGCCATAGCCTGGCACAACACTTTTATCGAGGATGATAATGGCAAAATTGTTGGTTTTCTTGGTTCCGGTGAAGACATAACAGAAAAGAGAAAACTCCAGGCGCAATTACTGCAAGCACAAAAGATGGAGTCCATCGGCAATCTAGCTGGTGGGATCGCCCATGACTTCAATAACATTCTATCTTCAATCATAGGCTTTACCGAGCTTTCTTTAGACGACGTTGAAGATGGTTCAGAGTTACAAGAGCATCTCAATGAAGTCTATGCTGCAGGAAACAGGGCTAAAGATCTAGTCAAACAAATACTTGCATTCGCCCGCCAATCCGAGGAAGAGACAAAACCGACGAGATTAAGCGATATTGTATTTGAAGCACTTAAACTTCTTCGCCCATCAACGCCCACGACCATAGAAATCATCCCTGTCATCGAAAGTAACTCCTTTACTATGGGAAACCCTTCACAATTGCATCAAGTGGTCATGAATTTATGCACCAATTCGATTCAAGCATTACAGGAAAGCGGAGGTTTTTTGAAAATTGGTTTGCAGAATATTAAACCAATCGATGATCATGACATGGGTAGCCGTGAGTATAACACCGATGGTTATATAGAACTTTCGGTTTCTGATAATGGTCCAGGGGTGGACACATCAATAAAAGAAAGCATATTTGAACCCTATTTTACTACCAAAGGTGTTGGTAAAGGCACTGGTATGGGGCTGGCAGTCGTTAAAGGTATAATTGAAAGTTATGGCGGAGAAATAACAGTAACAAGTGATCCTGGCAAAGAAACAGTTTTTGCAGTGCGTTTAGCCATCACACCAGGATCAGACACACATGAATTTACACGAGATGAATCAGTTGAGTATGGGACTGAACATATTTTATTTGTAGATGATGAACCGGCCTTAATTTTAATGGGGTGTCGCATCCTTGAAAGCCTCGGATATAAAGTAACTCCACAGACGAATAGCTTTGAAGCTTTTGAGTTATTCAAGAATAAACCGGAAGAATTCGATCTGGTGATAACGGATATGACCATGCCGCTTATGACAGGAGAAGATTTAACTAAGCAATTGAGAAAAGTACGTGTGGATATTCCGATAATTCTCTGCACAGGGTATAGCAATAAAATTAATGATAAAAAAGCAAAGCAAATTGGAATAAACGCCTTTGTTGATAAACCTTACTCAAAATCTGATTTTGCGAAAATAGTAAGAGAAGTTTTAGACAATTCATCAAAAAGTTGTTGACCTGCTAGAGTT
>CAZWVC010000435.1:0-3540 GCA_964637245.1 uncultured Desulfocapsaceae bacterium | reverse complement strand
GCGAAAGCGGAAAAGTATTGATCGTAAACATTGGGCAGCAAAGGATTGCAGCATCAATGAAACCAGGGTTTACCCGGGCCAAAAGGGTTGTAACTGCTCCACCCATAGAGAAGCCCAGTACGACAATACGTTGATGGTGACCAGCCATCACATTTTCTATAAAATTTTTAAGGTCGGAAACGTAGTCTGGAAAGTGATTTACATATCCTTTTTGCGAATTTGCCAAAAGTCTAGTTGACATACCCTGACCGCGATGATCGTAACTGTAAATAGAGCAGTTTAGAGAACTGAGGTCATAGAATAGCTCCTGATATTTTTCAACAAACTCAGTTCGACCACCGAGAATAAGCAGGCCGTTCGGAGATGTAATCTCTCTTTGCCGAATATAGCGGAGCAGACATCCATTTACACCGCGAAACCTTTGCTCGACAAAAACCTCCTCGTAGTGACGAGTTAATAATGTAGGGTTTTTTCTGAGATGTTGTTCTTTCATACCCTTGATCTTAATGCATTTCTTAAAAAATGAATGGTAAATATCCCCAATCGAACGTAGCAATACCCATTTTCTTTTTCGCAAGATCCGCTGTTGCTGATATGGATTTTAATATAGTGAAGAAAAAGACGTACTTTGACACTGATTTTATTGGCATTTGATTAAAAACCGAATACACTTAAAGCAACTCTTTTTAGGAGAGAACTCGAACCATACTCTTGCCTTGCATACTTTTCTAAATATTGAAAAAGCGAATACTTAAATTAGAGAAGAAGAGATTTTTATGAGTGCCGACAATATAGCCGACGACAGGATGCCGATGGAGACTGAAGATGATATCCAGATTAGCGAAATAGATAAACTGGCAAATCAGCTCCTTCAAATGGAAATTGATCTTAATTGCAATATTCCAACAACGCTTTGGATTAGCGATCTGCATGGCGAGGGTGACAGATTCAAATCAATTCTCAGAGGGCGTTTTGGTATGCTTTATCAGACATGCCGGGAAGCTCTGCCAAACACCTTCAGTTCAGACAAGATCCAATACCTCGTCTCAGTAATTCGTAAGAAGAAATTCTTTCATGTTGAAGAGACCAGCATGGATAGACAGGATGTCATCTTCTGTCTGATTCAAGTGCTGAGATATAAATTAACAAATATCCGCTACCAAATAGACGATATATTCTTACCGGAATTCCATGATATCATCAACAGACTGCTTTCAGGATCACCAGTACCAGATCCAATTTTTGAGGAAAATGTAATTTCGGAAAGATTAATTGCCCATCTCTCCCATTCTATCCGCCAGGTGCTTCTCGATCGCATTCAGGTTTTAGGAGATATCTTCGACAGAGGTTCACAACCAGACAAGATTATCCGCATTCTCTCATCACTCTATTATCGTGACATGGTAGATTATGTTCTGGGCAATCATGATATACTCTGGCTTGGAGCTGCCTCGGGTAACAAGTCTCTGATCGCCGAGGCAATTCGTATCACCTGCAGATATGATCACTTTGAACTGATGGAGCGATTTGGCTTTGACACTTCTAAACTTGCAGAGTTTGCCTCTTCTACCTATCCCACCGATATGGTCACCGGGTATTTTAAAGCAAAAACTGATATGGGAAGGTCAATGGAGAAGGCACTTGCCATCATCCAATTCAAACTTGAAGAGCAGACCATTCGTGATTTCCCTGACTACGATATGCATAGCCGGCTGTGGCTCGACAAGTTGGCTGAAATGCTTAAAAATGGTGACACTGATGGCCTGAATGACAACTACTTCCCTACCCTGGATCTTGATAATCCTGGTAAATTAACCACTGAAGAACAAGAGGTAATAGATGACCTTGAAAATCAGTTTATTAATAATCGAAAACTCAAAAGACTTTTAAAGTATTTTTTCACCCACGGCAGAACTTACCATATTCTTAATAATATTCTAAATATACATGCTCTTGTGCCTTCTACTGAAGAAGGCGAATTTGAGGAATTCTTAGGTCGCAAAGGCAAGGATTTGCTCGATTATATTCAACAGACAATCCGCCGGGTTGGCAGAAATTATCTTGAGGGAAAACCCCAAGATCCGAAAGATCAAGCGCTTTTCTTTTATCTATGGTGTGGACCAAAATCCCCCTTCTTTGGAAAACATGCAATGAAGACATTTGAGCGATATTTTCTTATTGATAAGAAAACCCATGAGGAAAGAACGCTCTACTGGAAGCAAAATTTAAAAACCGATGACTTTAAACGCAAGCTGCAAACTGAATTTGGAGTGCAGCGGGTGGTGTTCGGCCACACCCCGGTCGACTATTTGAAAGGACGACAAATGGCTAGTGATGACGGCATTGCAATAAATGTTGATGGTGGATTTGCAGCTGCCTACTATAATCGTGGTCATGCCCTTGTTCATACACCACATCAGATCTACGGCATAATTCTACCAACTCCCGATGAAATACAAGAGGCTGAAAAAAACCTGGAATCGGCACCACTTGATATCGAACTCATTGATGAGTTCCGTCAACCGATGAAAAGAAAGGATACCGTAGAAGGTAAAGTGCTCAAAGAGGAACGTGATAAACTGATGAGAATTATTCGAAATTATAAACTCTAAGCGATACTTTTCGTATCTGAAACCAACGGATCGATATGAATAAGAATTATGGGATGGAAATAGTTCGGGCGACAGAAATTGCAGCGCTTACCTCAGCTAGAATTCAAGGTCTCGGTAATGAGGATGAAATTCTTAACAGTGCCAGAGCTGCTATAATAAAAACTCTCAACCGACTACAGATCAACGGCCATCTCATCAACGACAGGTTTTCCAAACGGGAAGCTACTTTGAAAATGCCTGAATTATTGGGTGATGGTGGTCCTGACATGGATCTTATGGCTGTGGCTTTGGAAGGCCACCATTCGGCCGCAGACGGCTTGAACAATGCCACCTCATATGCAGTTATTGCCGAAAAAGATTCTATCCAGTCTGTTCCTAACCTTAACATGTATAAAATTGTTGTAGGGCCCAAGGTTGGGCCTGTTATCGATATCAACCAACCACCAACCGTTAATGTAAAGCGTGCTGCCCGAGCTTTGCGAAAATATACAGATAACGTCACCGTCTGCATCCTTAATCAGGCGCGTCATCAGAAACTCATTAAAGAGGTGCGAAGCTGTGGTGCAAGGATTAAGTTAATCGGGGAAGGTGAAATCTCCGGCTGCCTTTCCGCAATAATAGGTGAAAAAGCAGATATTTACATGGGGTATGGCTTCGCCCCAGAAGGTGTTTTAGTGGCTGCTGCTATCAGTTGTTTGGGCGGCTATTTTGAGGGAAAGATGTTCTATGAAAATGATCGGGACAGAGAGGAGGCAAGCGAACATAATATTTTTGATTATGACAAGATTTTTCGCGCTCAAGACCTCATTCGCTCAAAGGAGGTAGCCATTGCCGCCACCGGGATAACCGACGGAGAATTTCTTGAAGGTGTCCGGTTTACCTCAAATGGGGCAATCACCAGTTCTTTTATCGCTCGTGCTGAAACATA
>CAZWVC010000434.1:0-3549 GCA_964637245.1 uncultured Desulfocapsaceae bacterium | reverse complement strand
ACTTCAAGGTGTGGTTGATCTTGTTAAGATGAAAGCCATATATTTTGATGGCGACAATGGTGAGACTATCCGTGAAGACGAGATCCCTTCAGCTATGGTTGAAGTTTGTGAGGAAAAACGTGCCATTTTTCTGGAAGAAGTATCGATGTTTTCCGAGGAATTGATGGAGGCATTGTTGGATGAGGGCGAAATTGATACCGATCTGATCTATGATGCAGTTCGCAAGGGAACTCTGGCGTTGGAATTTACTCCGGTCTTTATAGGCTCTGCTTATAAAAACAAAGGTGTGCAGACTTTACTTGATGCGGTTGAACAATATTTGCCTTGTCCAACAGATGTAGAAAACAATGCTCTTGATTTAAAAAATGAAGAGGCGGAGTTTCCGGTTTCCAATAATCCAGAAGACCCATTGATTATGCTGGCATTCAAACTTGAAGACGGACGATATGGCCAGCTTACTTATATTCGTACATATCAGGGAACCCTGAAGAAAGGTGATACTGTGTTTAACAGTCGCACTGGGAAGAAAGTCAAAATTGGACGTCTGGTTCGTATGCATTCCGATGAAATGGAAGAGATTGAATCTTGCGGTTCTGGTGATATTGTTGCCCTATTCGGAGTTGATTGTGCTTCAGGCGACAGTTTCACTGCCGGAGAAATTTCATGTTCTATGACCTCCATGCATATCCCAGAACCGGTAATTTCCCTTGCCATTGTTCCTGCAGATAACAAGGCCCAGGTGAATATGTCCAAGGCCCTAAACCGCTTTACTAAAGAAGACCCTACCTTTAGGACATATGTGGACCATGAGACTGGAGAGACCATTGTTTCCGGAATGGGTGAACTTCATCTTGATGTATATATCGAGAGAATGAAGAGAGAGTATAAGGCAGAGGTCGAAGTTGGTGCACCACAGGTTGCTTATCGTGAAACTGTGACCCAGAAAGCTGAATTTAACTATACCCATAAAAAACAGACTGGTGGTTCTGGCCAGTTTGGTCGAGTTGCCGGTTATCTAGAACCCCTAGAGGATGGTGGCGAGTACGAATTTGTCGACAACATTGTTGGTGGTGTAATACCACGTGAATTTATCAGCTCCTGTAATAAGGGATTCTCCAAGAGTCTAGCCAAGGGATCTCTGTGCGGTGCTGCCATTACCGGAGTACGTTGTGTAATCAATGATGGTGCAGCACACTCCGTTGACTCATCTGATGTAGCTTTCCAGCAAGCAGCTGTTGGGGCATTTAAGGAAGGGTATCTTAAAGCTAAGCCAGTTATTATGGAACCAATAATGAAAGTGGCTGTGGAAGGACCTGCAGAATTTCAAGGTGCCGTTATGGGCTCTTTAAATCAGCGCAGGGGTATGATTATCGGTACCATGGAAGAGGGCAACTATACGGTAATTGAGGCCGAAGTCCCACTTTCTGAAATGTTTGGTTATAGTACTACACTCCGTTCGCTAACTCAGGGTAAAGCTGAGTTTACCATGGAATTTGCTACCTTTAAACAGGTACCGAAGAGTGTAAGTGAGGAACTGGTAAAAAAACACCAGGATGAAAAAAACCAGTAATCATTTATCATAAAGCTCCTGACTCTGCCTATGTTCTTGCAATGATGTGGGTTCATCTGTGCAGTTTTGGAGTGATAAACGATTTATTTATTTGTTGGCTCCATGGCGATTCAACGGTTAAGATAAGAAGCCATTAAGGAATTAAAAAGAGGTAGTGCCATGACAAAAGAGGACTTAGTAAGCAACAATCCACTGCGGGCCCTTGGCCTGGGTGACGATACGAATAGTGATAATCAGGGAATGGGACTCGTGATGGCCAGAGCAGGTCTTGGCAAAACAGCAATTCTTGTTCAGATAGCGCTTGACTTTATGATGCGCAATGAGAGAGTCCTGCATGTTTCCATTGACGAAACCGTTGATAAAGCACGTAACTGGTATGATGATATTTTTTCTCTCATTACGCAAGAGTTAGGGGACGAGGACCGGGTAGAGCTAGAACCTGAGGTGATGCGCAATAGAATGATCATGACGTTTAAAGAGAGTTCGTTTAATCTTGCAACCTTGGAAGAGCGGCTTGATGACTTGGTTAAACAAGATGTCTATAAACCCGATTGTTTGATTGTAGATGGCTTTGATTTTGTTGCCAATGACAGAACAGCTTTAGCAGGTTTTGTTGAATTGATGACGAATAAGGGACTAAATATGATCTGGTTCTCTGCCGTGAGTCATCGCGGTGATGATCGGGTAAGTGCAAACGGGGTGCCGGCACCATGTCATGAAATAGATGATATGTTTGGTTCTGTCTTGTTCATTAATCCCGAGGAAGAGTCGATTAAACTTGATATTATCAAATGTGAAACGTGTGAAATTGATGCCAGCTCAAAGCTTGCCTTTGATCCCTCAACCATGCTTATCAAGAAGATCTAACATCTTCAGTAGCCGAAAGAGGCCATCCATTAATTAAAAAAGGCGAAGGGTTATCAACCCTTCGCCTTTTTTTTATTTGTTCTTTCCTATGGCAGCAGTACAATAGAACTTACTTATTTAAAGACAAAAAAAATATAGACGATGAAATTCAGACCGTGCATAGACCTTCATAATGGTAAGGTAAAACAGATTGTTGGTTCAAGTTTGAGTGATAATCAGCCGGAATGCCTGAAAACGAATTTTGTGGCTGACAAGCCTTCTTCCTATTATGCCCAGATGTATTGTCAAGACAACCTGGAGGGTGGCCATATTATAAAATTGGGACCAGGTAATACTGCTGCGGCAATTGAAGCCCTCCAGGCATGGCCTGGTGGTATGCAGATTGGGGGCGGAATTTCCCTGGAGAATGCCGCGCAATGGCTAGATCGCGGTGCCTCACATGTAATAGTAACATCATGTGTTTTTAAGAATGGCAAAATTAATCAAGAATATTTAGATAAACTTGTTAAAAAAATTGGGCCTAAAAATCTAGTTCTGGATTTGAGTTGTCGCAAAAGAGAAAAGGACTACTATATAGTTACTGATAGGTGGCAGAAGTTTACCGAGGTCACAATTAACCAATCAACGATTGAAAAATTTTCCAGTTACTGCGATGAGTTTTTGATCCATGCCGCCGATGTTGAGGGAAAATGTGCGGGGATTGAAAAGGAGCTCGTGTATAAGCTTGGTAAGTGGATAACTATTCCTACTACTTATGCTGGCGGAATACGTAATCTGGATGATCTGAAGAAGATCTATGAATTAGGGGGTGGAAATATTGATGCAACGATTGGTAGTGCATTGGATATATTTGGTGGCACAGGCATCACCTATGCAGAAACCGTGGCCTTTCACAAAAGTTGCCAGGATGAAAAAACATATTGATTCTCAGGAGAAAGACGACCTTTGCACTTCTTGACCTTGTGTATAACTTTAGATACAATGATTGCAATTATGTGTTGAGGAGAATCTATTTAGAACAGGAGAATCACTTAGGTTAACGTGAATGCAACTTAATAGGGAAGAACATCAGAAAAAAATAGAAAAGTTCATCAAGAGAATGCCGAGCCTTT
>CAZWVC010000433.1:0-3568 GCA_964637245.1 uncultured Desulfocapsaceae bacterium | reverse complement strand
GCCACAATTATCGAACCGACTTCGATAACCTCTCGATTGTCAGCATCATCGTGGTTGATCGCCTGGGCTTTACACTGGTCTACACAAAGCTTGCATTCACAACACCCACCACAGTCTACACAGCGGGAGGCTTCCTGAATGGCCTGATCTTCCTTGAATCCCAGTTCTATTTCATTATAATTGGTGATTCTATCAGATACAGGTAGCTCAGCCATTCTGGCACGTTCGGCTTTTTCGGTTTTCTCAGAAATTTCCTGCCAGTTGGTTCCTGTTGGCCGTTTCTGCCTGTTCTCAAAGAGTTCTTCACCATTGAGGTATTTGGTAATTGATATAGCGGCTTCCTGACCGGCGCCAATTGCCTCGACAGCAATGGACGGTCCGGTATATACATCGCCACCGGCAAATACGCCGGGTTTACTTGTGTGGTAGGTTATCGGGTCAGCGTCGATGGTTCCCCAACGAGTCAGCTCAACACCTTCTGTGCCTTTGATGAAATCACTGTTTACCTGCTGTCCGATGGCAGGAATGACCATATCGCACTCGATTTCATATTCAGAGCCCTCAATGGGAACTGGTCGGCGTCGGCCGGAGTCATCGGGTTCACCGAGCTCCATCTTTATACATTTTATGCCAACCGCTTTGCCACCCTCGGTGAGCACTTCTATGGGGTTCTGCAGAATTTCAACCTTGATGCCTTCTTCTTCAGCTGCATCAATTTCTGCCTGCACCGCCGGCATTTCCGTTCTACTGCGGCGATATACCATGGTAACTTCTTTGGCACCCTGGCGAATGGCCTCCCTTGCTGCATCGATGGCAACGTCACCACCGCCGACGACTACGACTTTCTGACCAGTCGTTACATCCTCTTTTCGATTGAGGCGACTGAGATAGTCGATGCCATGAACGACACCCTCGGCATCCTCATTTTTAATGTTCATCTTGCGGCTGTTGTGAGCACCGGCTGCAAGATAGACCGCCTTAAAACCTTCTTGCATGAGATCCTCTATTGTTCTGTCTGGACCTATGCTGGTGTTGACTTCAATCTTAACTCCCAGTTTTTCGATATAGTTTACCTCACGATCAAGGACATCCTGAGGTAGGCGATAGTCTGGAATACCATAACGGAGCCAGCCACCGGTTTTAGGTGCTTTCTCGAAAATAGTGGGGTGATAACCATCCAAGGCGAGAAAGTAGGCCGCGGTGAGACCTGCTGGTCCTGCACCTATGATCGCAACCTTTTCTGACTCATCCTTTTTATCGATTTCTGGTATTGGGAGATTATCCCAGTCTGCCTGATCAGCAGCAAAACGTTTCAGTGAACAAATTGCCAATGGTGAATCGACCTCTTTTCTTCTACAGTCGGTTTCACAAGGTGCTGGGCAAATACGGCCAAGTGAGCCAGGTAAAGGCATTTTTTCCATTATCAGATCTAGTGCCTTTTGATGCTCACCCATCTTAATGAGGGCCACAAATCCCTGGATATTAATTCCTGCTGGACATTTCTGAACGCAAGGTCCGCGATCTTTCTTGTCAATCACATAGCGAACCGGCACAGCCTGAGGAAAGGGGATATAGACAGCTTTACGCATTTTTGTATTGACATCCCAGTCATTAGGGGCATCAACAGGACAGACTTTGGCGCAATCTCCACATCCGGTACAGTTGGATTCGATGTAACGGGCTTTTTGGTTTACCTTCACCTTGAAGTTGCCGACGAAACCGTCTACTTCTTCAACCTCACTGTAAGTCATAAGTTCAACATTCTTGTCTTGACCTACAGCTACCATTTTAGGTGTCCCAATACAGGCTGCACAGTCTAAGGTGGGAAAGGTCTTGTCATATTGCAGCATATGCCCGCCCACAGTGGGCTGCATTTCCACCAAGTATGCTGTATTTCCAGAGCTGGCGATATCAAGAGAAGCCTGCATTCCGGCAATACCGCCACCAACAACCAAGGTATTAGGATTGACCGGAAAGGTTTTCGGATGCAGGGCATCCTGATAGGCAACTCGTGAAAGACCTGCTTTAACAATAGTTATGGCCTTTGCAGTTGCTTCATCCTCACTTTCTGTAACCCAGGAGCCGTGTTCACGGACACACACCTGATGAAAAGCGTGATAGGGGTTCAACCCTGAACGCTCACAGGCTGCCCTGAAGGTCTTCTCATGCATTCGGGGAGAGCAGGCCGCTACTACAATGCGGGTAAGATTGTGTTCTTTGATATCATTTTCAATTATTTCCTGACCTGGGTCGGAACACATGAATAGATAATCTTTGGAAACAACGACACCCGGGAAGGTTGCTGCATATTCCGCCACCTCCTTAACGCGCACGCGATAGGCGATGTTTATACCGCAGTGGCAGATAAAAAATCCTATTCTTTCAGACATGATACTCCTCCTGGTTAACAGAATTGCTGTGGCCCGATATATATGAAGCTTCAACAGATTGCAGGAGAAGCTCTGCTACATCGCGGACCTGAATTTTATTTTCAGCGCCAATCAACTTAATCGCATCCTTGAGCATGCGAATACAGTAGGGACATGCTGTGGCAATAATTTCTGCACCAGTATCCAAGGCTTCCCGGACTCTCTGGACACCGTGATTTTCCTCCATGGGCAGAATCTGCCATGCACCACCACCACCGCCTCCACAACAGTGACTGCGCTGTTTGTTTTTTTGCATTTCTATGAGTTCAAGACCTGGGATGGACTGCAGCACTTGCCGCGGTGCTTCATAGATCTTATTATGCCTGCCAAGGTAGCAGGGATCATGATAGGTTACTTTACTGTCCAGCTTGCTGAGGGGTGTTAGTTTTCCATCCTTGATAAGGGAGTCAAGCAGCTCAGTATAGTGAGTTGTCTCTACTTCTTTATCGAGTTCTGGATAATTCTTGGTGAAAGCATTCAAACAGTGTGGCGAGGATGTTAATATCTTCTCAACCTCATTCGATTTGAACTGATTGGTGTTTGCATTACGTAAAGAAGCAGCAAGGTTAATATCGCCGATTTTCTCTGCTTGGTCTCCGCAGCATGATTCATTGCTCCCTAGGGTGCCATAAGATACATCACCTATTTCTAGGAGTTTAATCAGCGCCAATCCGCCATTTTTGCTTCCTTGATCAGGTGAGCTGTCATAGGCTGTTGTACAGCAGGTGAATAAACAATATTCCTTATCTGGGGAGTAACTGGGTAGACCAGGATCCTTAGCCCACAGGACACGATCATCACGCTTACCTGGCCAGGGAGTTCCCTCTTTTTTGAGCATTTCAAGAGGAGCCTTGAGTTGTTTCGGGGTGTTTCCAGCCTCGACAGTGTTCTCCCGGACATGTTTGACCACATCAAGTAGTTCAATACCTCGCGGACAATGCTCGACACAGTTGTTACAGGTGACACAACTCCAAACAGCCTCATCAACATTAACGTCAGTAGCTCTATCGAGTGCAATATTGCGCAGTACAAGTCGGGGACTGTAATTACGTATTTGTGTTGAAGGACATACTCCAGTACAGGTACCGCACTGCATACAGGCCTCAAAATTTTTATCAACCTGCTCTTTTATTACTTCA
>CAZWVC010000432.1:0-3594 GCA_964637245.1 uncultured Desulfocapsaceae bacterium | reverse complement strand
TGAGAGTATATTCTCAGCACAATTAACTAAACCGATCAAATCAACACAACTCTATGAATGCCTGGCTTGCTTGGCTGGAATCGAGATTGAGCAAACCTCGGTTGCCAAAGTGCGGCAGGATCATAATTCCGAAAGGACAGAGTTCAGGCAGATAGAGCATTCCGATCTGGTTATTCTGCTGGTAGAGGATAATGAAATAAATCAGTTTGTTGCCCTGAAAATACTGATGAAACTTGGGTATCTTGCAGATGCTGTTTCCAATGGCAAAGAAGCTCTTCGGGCGATGCAATTGAAAGCCTACGATATAGTGCTCATGGATTGTCAGATGCCTATTATGGACGGTTACGAGACCACTAGAATGATTCGTACAGCAGATACCAAGGTTTTAGATCGCGATGTACCGATAATTGCGATGACCGCCCATGCTATCATGGGTGATGAATTAAAGTGTCTTGATGCCGGGATGAGCGATTACTTATCCAAACCGGTGGAGCCAGAGAAGTTAGCGAAAATTTTGAAAAAATGGAGCGTGAAAACGCATAAATCAGTACATGGAAAAGTAGTTCTGGTACCAGACTAAAAGATTGCTTATACGTAAGTAATGATGAGGAATTTAAAGCGGAATAGCCATAATCCGTTTGAGATTCTTACTGAGACGAAATTTTCTCTTTTCCACATCACGTTTGAGCATGATGGTTCTATTGCCCAGCAGGATCTCAGTACCCGCATAAATTTTGCCATATACTTCAATGCGAATATTTTCGATATTAGCACCTGGGAGATACATCGGATCTTCATCCTCAACTTCTTCCCTTTCTTTTCCCTTGCCTGTACGTGAATAAAGTTCGGTGCCGGGGATGAGATTGAGCTTCAGGAGTTTTAGTTTAGTTTCATCAGCAGCCTCTTCCATTTTTTTTATCTTTTTCGGCCGACCACCACGTCCAAGAAGCTGCAAGGTCTGAATAATTTCTTCCTGTTGTTTCTGGTATTCTTGGCGAAGCTGGTTGTAGAGTAAATATCTTTCGGGATCAACCCCTGCTCCAATGGTGGCTGGATCACAGCTTTCAGCACCTACATTTCCCACCGTGAGACTACCGCCGGCAATGAGGATTCCCCCGAGGATGGTTGAACTCTTGTGGCACCGTATATCGGATACAGCCTCAACGCTGCTGTAATAGCATTGCTTACGGATTACCACCAAGCCTCCGGATTTGATTTTACCGCGTTCAATGAAATTGATGTCCACATCGCCGCTGGTTTCAATCTCGGATGATGTTCCAGTTATCCCACCTTTAATGACGGAATTTCCTCCACTTTGGATAGCCGCGGAAGAGACCGCTCCGATAATTTGGAGATCACCACCTACATTGACTTTGAAACCAGGTTGGATCGATCCCCTAATCACAGTGTTATTTTCGGATTCAATGTTGCCGGTGGCATAATCAACGTCCGTTGGAATCGTTACTTTAGTGGCAACCTTTATGGTATCAGTATTGACAATAGAAAGTGCTCCATCAGCCGTGGCGACGACTATGTTCTCATCGGTAATGAAACGGGCTTGCCCCTGAACTTTTATCTTCACATCTTTGCCTGTCTTCGGTTCTATTTTTTCACCAAGGACATTATAGCCCGGTTCTCCAGGTATCGCGGGAATTTTGGTGGCGATATGATCACCTTCTTGAATTCCCACCATAATCCGACGATCACGAAAATCGATGCTCCCGTCATCCATCTGATAGCCAGCAAGTGGTCCAATTTCAAGCTCGAACTGGACACGGGCATCTTCACCTTCACCGGGATAGGTGCCTTTGGCAATAACGATATCATTAAAATCAGCTATTTCTCCGCATATAATTTGCTCGGCCTGCTCCAAAGCATGCTGTTCAATACCAAAGGTAATTCCAGCTTCAGCAATAAGCCCATTAAGGTTCTCCGTTTTTAACGATGGTGAGTTGGGAATGGCCGGATGGATAATGAGATTTGCCTGCATTTTGTTATAGGATATTTTAATCAACGGGATAATCGATACAACCAGGATATCAGGTCCGTTTTCTTGAGCAATGTAGTTTATTTTGGGATAGCCTGAGGCTGAGGCAATAAGAGAATATGACTCTTCAGCAAACTCGACATGTTCACCTGCTTCCATCGGGCTTCTGATAAGGCCCTTCTTTTTCATTCGTAGATAGGTTGGAAAATCTGCGAGGCTGGCACCTTTTCGTACAAGTTGCGAAACTAATACCTTCTCCTCCGATAGCGGGCCACCAACCTCTATGTGTTTCTGGGTGAAGTAAAGTTCAGGTTGAAGAAATTTGGGGTTATGCTGATTATCTTTTGCCATATGATCAGTTAAGCGTGAAACTCAATTTTTATTTTGCTGAAATGTTGGGGAGATGATCGTCGTAATTCCTTTATAACAGAGGGGTAAATATGATTTGCCATAACGCTGTGATAAAGGCATGATAGCACATAGCTGCCATGATCTTAAGCGATTTTTGCTGAACCACTCTTTAGTTTTTATAATCAGGTTGACCCTGCTGTTAAGAAGATTGAATAAAATGGGGTTAATAGATCAGCTATCAAAAATGAGTTTCTTTGCAATGCAGGCAAATGGTGGTAAAAGAAAGAATAACTGTTGTTATTCTCAATAGCATTACGTGGGGGTCGTTATGCGCAAAAAATCAAGTCGGGAGTATGGTCTCAACTCTTCTCCCTCCTACCTGAAACGTATTCAACGTTTGAAGAACCGGGTCATTGCCACTCGTCCTGAGATGGATTTGGAAAATGCCTCGATTCTTACCAGAGATTTTCGCCAGACAGCAGGTGAGCCGCATGTGTTACGTAAAGCTAAAGCCTTTAGACGACAATGCCGGGAGAAGAGTGTAACCATATGGGAAGATGAGCTAATAGTTGGCTGTTCTGGTAGTAAAATGCGTGCGGGAATCCTTTGCGCTGATACCTGCTGGTCGGTGTTACATGATGAGTTAGAAACAATATCAAGCCGCTCTTACGACCCCTTTCATTTACACGCGACGGATCGGCAGATTTTTGAAGATGAAATACGGCCCTTCTGGGAAGGTAAGTCCAACTATGAAGAGTGGTTAGCCCAGATCCCTGAAGATACTCGTGAGCTGCGTGATAGCGGTGTAATCTATATAAATAGAAAAGCAGTTCGCGGATTTGGTGAAACCACAGCTGGCTATGCCTGGCTTATCAACAAAGGTCTTGCCGGGATTAAAGATGTGGTGAAAAAACGTCGAGCAAAGTTGGATCTCACCGTTCCTGGTGATTATGAAAAGGACTACTATCTGAAATCTTTGGTCATTGTTGCCGAAGGGATAAACATCCTTGCTCAACGTTACAGTGAAGAAGCACGCAGGCAGGCTGCTCTCGAGAGTGATCGAAAAAGAAAAGATGAGCTGCTGGAAATAGCTGAGGTGTGCGCCAGGGTTCCGGCACAACCTGCCAGAAATTTTCATGAAGCCCTGCAATCTCTGTATTTCTATCAAATTTGTATCTTTATGGAACAAAATGCAGCCAGCTACAATCCTGGAAGAATGGATCAGTATCTCTGGCCATATTTACAACAAGATATTG
>CAZWVC010000431.1:0-3610 GCA_964637245.1 uncultured Desulfocapsaceae bacterium | reverse complement strand
TTCAGTGCATGCACCGTATCTCACTCGCATGGAGTATGGATAATAAAATGTAATCCCCAATCATCAGGAGATATCGGAATAGAAAAAATCCAGATATTGCAACCAGCCATTTATAACGATTTTCGGATATTCGGAAAATGTGTCCATTACCCACAAGGCAGAGCCCAGACCTGTTAAAGAATGAGGATTGTATTTGCCGTTATATAATTCCAGCACACCTTTAACAATATATCCACCCAATTGATATCGTAGGGATTTGCTGTTAAGTGCTCCTTTTATATATGGTATGAGGGATTCCGGTTTGTGGCGTACAAATAAAGCTGCAAAATCAGAATAGTCAGAAAGTTCAGCAGGTTTTTCGGTGGAGGATTTCAAATCAACCCTCTTATTCTTCATCATACCAGCCCATTTTGTCAATAAATGCTCATATTCATCCTCAGCAAAGAGATAACGGCATCGTTCAATTGCATAGAGCGTAATGGTGTGATGAAGCTCAACTATACCTGTCCCACTTACTGCACGTTCAACTTCGAGAAGGTAAGCCTCCCGATATACGCTTAAGGTTGCAGTTTGAAGATTGGATTCTCTGTAAAAACCTCCTTTACAGAAATAGTCAGCCAAGGTAGCGAGCGCTGGCCACGGGTCATTCTCCCCTTGGCGAATCATTTCCAATAATATAAAAGCACTACAGGAGATTGAGTGACCAAGTGATGAATCGACATAGCCACTACCAAGAAGCAGAAGTTTTCGCGCTAGTTCTTCGCCACCTTGTTGGTCAAAAAAAACTTTCATCAGACCTGCTGTTTTGCTCACATCACCTTGAGAAATTGTCTCTATTATTCCATCAAATATTGAACTTTTAGGATATTTCTCCCCCCTGGATAAAGATGGAAATTTCTCACGTCTGGCATATTCTTCTACCTCAAGGGCTAAAAGAGGTCCGAGATCCTCTGTTTTAAGGTAGGAGGCCAGCTCTTGGTTGATTGCATACATCTTGGGTAAGTGGGGATTTATAAAAGGAGGGTTGGTCACCCGCTGCACCAGCGGATATAGAGCATTATGAGCATCCCATGGATTTACCTTGGCACTCTCAAGAATCTTTTTCACAGCGGTGCGTGCTGCATTCACATCCGAGTTTTCAATGGCGGTAATCAGAGTTGTGATCATTTAAACCTCAAAAGAACAGCATTCGCATTTAATATAAAGCCCAATTCTTAGGAGTCCCTACTCTCTATTTGTTCGATTCTTTTTGTCATAAAATTAATGCTGGATTTTCTCCAGCCTATTTCTTGTTCAAGATGTTGCTTATCTACTTCTGTCTTGGCAGCTTTGAGTTTTGATTTGAGGGTGTCTAGTTCCTGCTCCAAAATTTTGCGTCTTTTGCGTACTTTTTCTATCGATTCCGCCTCATCCGCCTTATCAAAGATAATAGTTTCGGGTGTACTCTGCTCCTCGTGTATTTCCATATTTATCTCCTCTGCGGAGGACAATATGTGTTCACTGGCAGATTGTTGACGTGTATACATAAAGGTTGGAGAAACTATCTCAATTCCTGCCCCATGTAATGAATCAAGCATTTTTTCGCGGAGTTTTGAGCGTGTGGAAATAAGGTGTTTGGCGTTTTCCAGAACTCCGGCAATCTTATAGTTTACGGAGAAATCTCCTAACTCAATCACCTGGACAAAGGGATCGCTCAGCGGCACCTCCTGGGCTGCTTGCAGTAAAAGTTCTTTTACCTGGGTTCGAGGAATATCATAGCCAAGCGATACAGTTGCCGAGACGACAGTTTTCTTTTTCCGTACAACCTTGCAGGGATTTGTAACTAGATAGAGATTTGGAAAAGTTGTTAGATTGCTGTGTTCGGTTTGTATCTCTGTGTGCAGTAACCCCATCTCGGTTACCCTGCCAAAATGCTCACCTACGCTGAGAAAATCACCGGTACGGAAATGCCCTACCCGTGAAATCATTATTCCTGCCATAAAGTTACTAATAAAGGTAGTCGAAGACAAGGCTATGGCAGCACTGAGAAAAACTCCTAACAGCGTGAGCAGATGATCAACCGATGTGTCCTTACCTGGTTGTAACAGGAAAATGCAAACTAATCCTAATATCGTCAGAAGTGAAAGACCAAGCAGACGGAAAGACTTTGCTTCGGGATTATTCGCCTCACTTCGTTTCCAGCGTCTGTTGACAAGAACGATAATTAGAATCAGTATACCCAGTGCCAGACTGATAAAGAGAAAGCTAGGAGCCTTATCAATAACCTCTCCCCACCACCTTGATGTGTTGGCAGCTACCTGGTTGTTTGACATCACTCCTCCTACATATTTATTCCACTCAGCTTAAATAATGATACCACGCAATTGAATATCTTTGACTGTAGCACAAAGATGGCGGATTTACGCCAACTTTTAGCCTATTTTTCTGTAATTTATTAAAGATTCAGCCACTATTTTCACTAAACATCCCTCATCAAAAGCACCAAATAAACTAACCTTGATTTAATTCACAGAATTGAGGAGTTGGTGGAAATTGTATATAATTATACTAGGCTGGATATTACACGAGTCTGAAAGGTTTATGGCCAAGGCATCGAGGGTGAAGCTGTAGTTTTCTACCTGGAACCCTCGATAATGATGGCCATGGGCATTTCAGGCTCGCCTGAAGGGTGAATAATGCTTTCAACAGTGGACAGTGCACTTTGTACCGCCCGAGATTGCCTCTGCAATACTCGTAATACATCGAAATTTAATATTTTATTCTATATTTACTGAAATATTCATGAAATATCCCGGCTAAGTCAGGGACGAATTTCCATAGTCAGATCATCAGTTAAACTTAATGACCACTGAATGAGGAGGATGTCATGGATAAAAAGAAAATAGTTGTGGCTATTGATGGCTCTGAACATTCTAACCAGGTGGTTGCCAAGGCAATCGAATTTGCGAGACTCATGCATGGCGAGATCGTGCTGGTCTACTGCCATATGAAATTTCCCTCGATTATGGCCCAGCTCCACCGGGACAAAGAAATATCCAACATCATAAAACATGCAGAACACCTAGTTAAACCCTATCTTGAGCAAATCAGGGAAGCGGACATTCGTGTTGAAGATCGACTCATGGAAGAACCTGCTGGCACCAGGATTACTGAAATTGCCAGAATAGAAAAATGCGACCTCATTATCATGGGCTCCCGCGGTTTAACTAATCTGGCAAGCCTCATAGTTGGTAGCGTCACCAATAGGGTATTGCAGACTGCTCCATGCTCTGTTCTGGTGGTTCGATAAAGGGGTCATCAGCGTAGGTACCCCTCTTGCAAAATCGACAGTGTTGGATAAAGACAATCTTAAGATGCTGATTGTGAAACCTACCATATTGACTTGATGTAAAATGGTGAACACAATGCAATTTTTCGAATTACTTAATTGACGTCACTCACATGTAATCTTTCAGGCATGATTAATCCGCTTGCGGCTTTAGAATTGAATGTGGTTGAGATGAAAGTAATTAAGTGTCACAGGCAACGCTAGAGCACGTGCTCAATCCATTTAAACATGTGTTCGATCTGAGCAGGATGTTGACTTCAGGAGGTATGCTCAATCTGCATA
>CAZWVC010000430.1:0-3614 GCA_964637245.1 uncultured Desulfocapsaceae bacterium | reverse complement strand
AGTCAAATCGCCGACATTAGCCCGCAGGGAGAGATAGTCAAAACCACCGTAACCAATCGCCCAGAAAAGCAGGGACATTCCCAGGACAAAACCAAGATCACCAATTCTGTTGACAATGAAGGCTTTATTGCCAGCCAGGACGTTTTCCTTGTCTTCACTGTAGAAGCTTATCAATAAATATGAACACAATCCCACACCTTCCCAACCGACAAACATGACTAATGGACCATCACCCAAAACAAGGATGAGCATTGATCCCAGAAAGAGATTGAGATAAGCAAAGAATTTACCGTAATTTTCATCACCTGCCATGTACCCTATTGAGTAAAAATGGATAAGGGTACCAATAAACGTGACAAAGAGAAGCATCAAACCACTCAAAGGATCGGCCAGAAAACCCATGGCAACATCAAGCTCACCGACATGAAACCAGGTGAAAATTTTCTGGGTCAAATAACGCGACTCCTCGGGCATCTTCCCGATATGAGAAAATGCTCTAAAGGCGAGCAGCGTTGAAATAACCGGCCCAGACACCGCAAGGAGAGAATAGACCTTTTCGGAGATAGGTTTACGGGTACAGGTAAACATGTGTAGCAACCCGATAATAACCGCACCTATCAAAGGCATCAACGGGATCAGTCCAAGATATGTTACCGAATGTTCCATCTAATCACCCCTTGAGAAGGCTGAATACATTGGTATCCAGCTTGCTTTTATGCTTATGGAGAAGGATGACAACAGCTAGTGCCAACGCCGCTTCAGCAGCCGCTACTGCCATCACCATCATTGCCAGAACATGACCATCCATACTCACATGCACTCTGGAGAAGGCGATAAAAGCCAGGTTAGCTGCATTGAGCATCAGCTCAATTGACATAAAGACCGTAAAAACATTTCGTCTTGAGACCACACCAAGAATGCCGATACAGAAAAGGATGACACTTAAAATGAGATAATCAGCTATCATGATTCGGCCCCCCTTTTTCCTGCCAGCACAACAGCACCGACCAGGGACACGAGTAGTAGTATCGAGACTATCTCAAAAGGCAGAAGCCATTCTCTGAACAATACGAGTCCCACTTCTTTAACTCCACCAAAGCCCACATCAACTATAGCGGTTTCTACTCCTGGCATTTTTTTGATCGCTCCTATCAGCAATGCTGCAACAGGAGCCAGTAAAACAGCACCACCAAGGTAATAGGCCCAGCGCCATCGCTCATCTGGCAAATCCTCGGATTTAATATTGAGAAACATGATGATAAATAGGATTAGCGACATAATGGCACCGGCATAGACAATGAGCTGTAGAACAAATATCAGCTTTGCCGAGAGCAGTGAGTAGAGTCCCGCCAGGGCGATCATGGTTACTACCAGGCTGATGGCTCCGTTCATCGGATGGCGAGACAAGATTAGTCCTAAAGCCCCAACCACGGCGATACATGCGAATAAGTAAAAAAGATATTGGGCTATCATGGTATCACAGACCTCTTTTCTGGTAGTCTTCTTCGGCAAATGCACCGGGAGTAGCAGCAAGTTCTTCAATCCCTATGAGCATATCCTCACGGTTATCCTCTACTACTGAAAAGATCCCGGTATCCATACGGATGGCATCCTTTGGGCAGGCTTCTACACAATACCCACAGTAGATACATTCAAGCAGGTCTATATCAAATTTTACCGGTATTTTCTCATCTTTACCGTCCAACCTTTCACCCGCTTCAATCATGATACATTTCGAAGGGCAGTTGGTCTGACACATATAGCAAGCTACACACTTGATTGACCCATCTTCATGAGTAGTCAATCTGTGCCGACCCCTCCAGCGGGGAGTTATTTCAGGCTGCTGTTCCGGATAATGCCTGACATAGAGTCTTGAGTTATCCAGTAAATTCCGGATAAAGTGACCGAGGGTAACACCCATTCCTTTAAATATTTCAACAAGGTAAAGCCTTTCTGGCAAGCTTTCACCCTTGCGTTTGATGACTTTGACTTTTGCACCCATTTCCTTCTCCCTTAACTTAAGGCCACGACTACTGCACTGGTTATGAAAATATTGAGTAACGACAGTGGCAGCAGTGTCTGCCAGCCCAGTTTTTGCAGTTGATCATAGCGAAAACGAGGCAAAGTCCAACGCACCCAGACATAGACGAAACACATCAGGGTGGTTTTCAACAGAAAGGTGCAGATCTGCAGCAGCGCTACAAAAATGTGTATTGCTACCCCACCTGAGGCAGTAAAAAGAATCAACAGCAGGATAAATTCGACAACCCCAACAAGTCCCCACAATCCTTTAATATATACTTGTGCTTCCCGTTTTCGTGGGTCATTAGGCCGGTTATAATGACTAACATTACTTCGCCGAATCCATCCGGCAAAATAATACATCGCAACTGGCAGCAGCAGCATAATGAGTATGGTCAGGGGTTTGGCGTGATTGATGAGCGTTTCAGTTGACAGCCAGGGAATTTGATATCCGCCGAAAAACAGAGTGACAATAATTGCACTCGAGGTAAACATAGCGACATATTCGCCCATAAAAAATACAGCGAATTTCATTGCACTGTATTCAACATGAAATCCAGCGACAATTTCACTTTCGCCCTCAGCAAGATCGAAAGGTGTGCGGTTAGCTTCGGCAAAGGCAGCAATAATAAAAATTATCACTCCAAGAGGTTGGAGAATTACCCCCCACATGGGAATAAAACCGAAAAGCAGCTGTCCTTGAAACTGGGCCATCTCACTTAGATTAACGGTTCCATAGACTACCAGTAGACTTACCAGGGCAAGTCCCATGGGTATTTCATAGCTGATCACCTGAGCAGCCGCTCGCAGACCTCCTAGCATACCGTATTTGTTGGTTGATGACCAACCAGCCAAGATGATTCCATACACGGCAAAACCAGCAAGTGCCAAAAACCAGAGGACACCTATATCCGTCGGGATGGCTTGCATTATATAGCTGTTCTCACCAATCACCAGGGTATCAGCAAAAGGTACAACCGCAAAGGACACAACCGCGGTGAAAAAGACAATAACAGGGGCAAAGATAAAATAAACCTTGTGTTTTATATGACCAGGCACCACATCTTCCTTGAAGATGAGTTTCGCCCCATCAGCCAGATTCTGGATTAAGCCTGCTGCTCTGAAACCCATAACGTTGGCTCTGTTTGGGCCAGCCCTGTCCTGGAAGAATGCAGCGCCCCGTCTTTCCATCCAGACAAGTACTGCGATAAAGCAAAGGGGCACAAAGGCTCCAAATGCTACCCTAATTGCTACCAAGAGAATATCCAGCATTGACATATCCTGCCTCGTCTTAGCTTAATTTCAATCCCTCTTGCGGGATCTTGTTAAAATCAATACTTGCCAGGGGCTCTGAGCCCTTTGCCAAGAGTGTTAGAAGCTCTTCCCGGCTCTGTACTGGTCCAGCTAATTTACCCAGCACCTCAACTGTTTCACTCGGAGGATTATTCTTATGAACGGCCTTACCAAAAGACTGCACAATCCCGTCACAGTTGATAATTGTCCCCGAGTATTCACTGTAGGATGCCACTGGTATGGCAATCTCAGCCTGATCGGTGAGCGATGACTTATGAGAACTCAAGATGATCAGAGTA
>CAZWVC010000429.1:0-3620 GCA_964637245.1 uncultured Desulfocapsaceae bacterium | reverse complement strand
CGGAGGTCGGAGTCGAACCGACACGAGCGCAAGGCTCGCTGGATTTTGAGTCCAGTGCGTCTACCAATTTCACCACTCCGGCATAGTGGTGGTTTATACAATACTATTCGTGTCTTCGTCAAGATTCAATCCACTTGATTACGTACTAAATTTCCTCATCTACTTCGTTGCTACTAATTTTTAGATCTTACGACGTATCTATCAGTACGCCTTAATAGCAAAAATTCTAAGCGTCTCGTGTATGAGGCTTTTAGTTAGAAATCTAGCGGATTGTTTAAGTAAAGACCTTCCAAAAGAAAAAATATAATTTTTCTACGCCTTGAATTTGGAGCTTTTTAATTAGCTATAACGTCCAATCAAGATCTACTGTAGCATTCAGAAGTCTTTATAAATCGTAAAGAAAATAAGACAGTAAAAAACTGACAACTACGCTCTACCGTTTTTGTATTCACGGTAATAGCGAAGGACTTTTTTGACGTAGTCTACGGTTTCGGGGATGCGGGGGACGCTGCGTACTCGTTTAACCGTGGTAGGGCCGCAGTTGTAGGCCGCTAGTGCCAGGCGGACATCCTGTTTGAAGGTATCCAGTAATGTACGAAGATAGCGCGTTCCGCCATTTATATTGTCGCGGGGATTGAAAGGATCAACAACCCTTAGATCCTTTGCGGTATCGGGCATAAGCTGCATCAGGCCCTGGGCACCCTTTTTGGAGATTGCATGGGGGTTGAAGCCAGATTCGGTACGGATGACCGCACGGATAAGATGGGGATCAATATTGTAGCGCACACCGTAATAGCTGATCAGCTTGTCGTATTGAGCGCTGCGCTGCCGCATCAATCTACTGCCGCCTGTGGACCTTCCACTACGGGAAAACGATGTTTCACGTTTATTAAATACCATGGGAGCACAGTATTCATGCTCCATGGTATCGGTAAACCGCACGGTTCCGTTATCATCAATACAACGATACATACCAGCAGCAGCGCTCTGATGATAGAGCGCAACTAGCAGGATGAGAAGGATGTATTGGGATATTTTCATAAGTTTACTCTTGAGCCTCTTGAAAAATGACCTTTTCTCTCACATTCTGCGTTATGCTCAAAATTTTTTTCCTCAAAATATTTAGCATATTCCTGCGGAAATAATTCATCGCATGCCTTGATTCTGAAAGAAAATCCTCATTTTTAAATAGGCTATATTGCTATTTTTTTCTTTTCTCCCAATCCGCCAGGAATTGATCCATTCCTCTGTCGGTCAATGGGTGTTTAGCAAGTTGTTCGATAACTTTGAGCGGAATTGTTGCAATATCTGCACCAATTAGCGCAGAATCCATAACGTGGAGTGGACTTCTCACGCTGGCAACAATAACTTCGCTCTCATAACCGTAGTTCTGATAGACGGCCATAATGTCGGAGACCAGGTCCAGTCCTTGATGGCTGATGTCATCGAGCCTGCCGACGAAGGGAGAAACATAGCTTGCTCCCGCCTTGGCAGCGAGCAGTGCCTGGGCTGAGGAGAAAATCAGGGTTACGTTGGTCTTGATGCCCTCTGATGTCAGTCTTTTGACAGCTTTGAGGCCTTCAACAATCATTGGTACTTTGATGACGATTTTCTCATCTATTTTGACCAGTTCGTGGGCTTCTGCCACCATGCCGTCGGCCTCGAGGCTGACCACCTCGGCATTCACCGGACCGTCCACAACCTCGCAGATTCCCTTTAATATATCGACGAAAGGTGCGTCTTCTTTAGCCACAAGCGAGGGATTGGTGGTAACCCCATCAACCATGCCCATTTCCACACCTCGTTTAATCTCATCAATATTTGCGGTATCTATAAAAAATTTCATTACTCAGCTCCTTTTTCTGAAACGTACTTGGCGCAGCATTCATCGCTGCAAAAATATATGGTCTCGCCCTCGTGCTCCAGGGTTTTCGCCTGCTGCCTGGGGACAAGTTTCTTGCATATCGGATCCTCAATCAGTACATCGGAAAGACTGGATGGCTCGGTCTTGTCATCGCCTTCCAGGTTTTTCTTTTTTTTGCCGCTTCCTTTGATGAGGAGATAGCCGATGTAGAGCAGGATGCCTATTATGATAAGCCTGATCGGACTCATTCTTTCACCTGGTAAGTTCCGTCCTAAGACTACCACTCTGCTCAATTTCAGTGTTACGGCTTAGAATTTTTATCCTCGCAATATCGATTGCATGGTCGATTAAATGCACCCCAAGGGCACTTCTTTCAGGGCGGCTGTGATAAAAATCCAAGTCGTGCCTCGATCTATAACAGAATGCTGAGTCTTGGGGTGGTAACTCGTTATCTTTATGTTTATTACAAAATTGAAGCTAAAACAACGTAATTGTTATTCAAGCTTGCAGATTCCGGGTATACACCCGAAGTTTCATGTTCGGTTATTAAGCGAACATTTCCAACTTCCTACCGCAATAAGCATATTGCCTTATTGCGCTTTTGTCACCCTGACCTCGACCATTCG
The DNA here is from genome assembly GCA_964637245.1 of uncultured Desulfocapsaceae bacterium. Classification (GTDB taxonomy): domain Bacteria; phylum Desulfobacterota; class Desulfobulbia; order Desulfobulbales; family Desulfocapsaceae; genus Desulfopila_A. The sequence continues at coordinate 1,130 of CAZWVC010000429.1, read as the reverse complement.
CCCCTGGTTATCTGCTGCTGAGATAAGGTTCCATCACTCATCCGCTGCTGGAGGTTCTCCAGCTTCTGTCTTACTGTCACTCCATCTCTTGGATCATTAAAGTCAGGAGCAATTTCCACAAGAGGCTGCAGCACAAAAAGCCGCTCTGCCATTTGAGGATGGGGCAACAAAAGGTCTTCGTCCTGCAATATCAGCTGAGCATAGTAGATTATATCCAGATCGAGGGTACGATCCTGATAGCCGGTAACATTTGCGTCTCTTCTTCTGCCGAAATTCGCTTCGACCTGCAGAAGATGGTGCAACAAATCGTGGGCGGAGAGCTCCGTTTTCAGGTGGCCGACACAATTGGTAAACCAGTTGCTGCTCTCCATACCCACCGGCTCAGAGAGGTATGGTGCTGACAGGGCAATGGGCGTTACTCCCTCTTCTTCTCCAATTGCCTGCCATGCCTGCTGCAGGGTGATGAGTCCGTCGCCGAGGTTGGAACCAAGACCTATGTATGCTGATTCTGTCAAGGACTTTTCTATTGTACCTAAATTTTGCACGCAAGATGTGAGTGAAATTTATAAGCGACCCAATAACAAGGCATTTTCCACGTAACCTATTAATTTTGCATGCATTAAACGAGTGAACCCTTTTCCTCTCACATTCTGCACCCTCAGGGATTGACAATTTTACCGAATCTTCTTCGTTATCAATAGTTTGAAGTATATTTATACGTCTACACTATTGATGCCTCACATCTCCGGCAAACTTACCAATTGCAAAATTTAGGATGTAATTTAAACCTAAAGATCATCCAATTCCAACACATCAAACATCGAATACATACCAGGCTTCTTGCTACCGACCCAGGCTGCCGCTCTGGCAGCACCCTTGGCAAAGTGATCCCGGCTATGGGCCCTGTGGGCCAGCTCGATACGCTCGCCAGGCCCGGCAAAATACACCGTATGTTCACCCACGATGTCCGCCGCCCTGATTGTCTGGATGCCAATTTCCTTAGCCTTCCGCTCACCTATGATGCCGTTTCTCTCCAGCACACCCACTTCAGCCAAGTCACGTCCTGTTGCCTCTGCAGCCATCTCGCCTAACTTAAGAGCGGTGCCGCTGGGGGCATCCTTCTTCTTGCT
>CAZWVC010000428.1:0-3636 GCA_964637245.1 uncultured Desulfocapsaceae bacterium | reverse complement strand
GCATTTGATTGCCAGTTCTTCCTACTGTATTCTGAATAATCATCTTCCGGTTCTCCGGTGACTACATGAAATCCATTCAACGCCAGAATAATAGCCATGTATCCTTCTCCGGTTCCGACATCCAGTATTTTGGCATCCTTGTTGAGGTTTAATTTTTTTACTATTTTGTCTGCAAAACCAGCTATTGCCTGGAACGCTTGTTTATCCTGTAAAATTAACTTGGCCTCATCAATGTTCATTGCTATTTCCTATGTCTGGTTATGGGATATAATATCAACTGGTTGGACTTAAGACCAATTGATATAATTAAAGCTTTCATGCTACTTCGAGTTATACATTTTAGTCAAATTGCAATCTTTCCACTATTGCGATGCCGATTTGCATCTGTGCATATAGAGCTAAGTTTTGACTTCTTGAGAGATTAGAAGCCTCACCAACAAATAGAATATTGCCTTTCATGGTAAATTCCATACATATTTTTTCCAGTTGACCCTATAAAACTGCTAATAATCTGTGAAAATATTTAGGAAGTACAGCAAAAACTGATAGATTGTTAGGCTTCTACTGTGATAGGATAGAGAGCTATTAATTTTATTTGAGGAGGCACGTATCAGTTAATTCTCAGCAAAATAATAAAAGAAGGGAGAGCACTATGCGACATCTGAGAATCTGCTTAACGACATTAATTTTTTTCGCGCTAATCAGCTGGGCTGGAGCACATCAAAAGGTGGTTGTTGTTCCCTTGCAAGGGTCATCGGGTACAAACCTCGATAATATTATAACTGTTTCACCTCAAGGGGGAGATTTCACTAGCCCGGTGGCAGCTGTGAATTCAATAAGCGGCAATAGCAGTACCAATCGCTATCTGGTTTTCATCGGTCCTGGAGTATATACACTAACTCAGCCACTGGTGTTAAAGTCCTATGTGGACGTGCGAGGATCTGGTGAGGATGCGACTATATTAACCGGCTCTATTAGTTCAAGCACAATCGGGCCCAGTTCTGCAATGGTAGTCGGGGCAACATTTAGCGGACTGGCAGATCTTTCCATACGGAATACGGGTGGTGGTAACTACTCTACTGGCATCTATAACTCTGGGGCCACCTATGATATTTCGAATGTAGATGTACAAGCATGGGGTAGTGCGCTGGGTGCATTTGGCACATGCGCAAGCTATGGTGTGTATAACAGCAATTCTTCCCATCCAACTATATCGAACTCATATCTATACGGTTCAGGGAGATGGGCCTATGGAATTTATAATGACAATTCAAATCCAGCATTAAAATATGTCGAACTCGCTGCCTGGGTTAACGAGGGTTCTGTCAGCAGTGCTGGCTACGGAATCAGCAGCAATAATTCCTCTTATCCGACCATCAGGTACAGTATGATCAGTGGCCCTAGCTATGGACTCCAGCAAGATGGGGGATCGGTTCGGGTAAGCTACTCAACTATTATAAACTCCAAAGATACAGGGGGGAGCCCTGATATAGAATGTATGTATTCAGACAATGGTCTTGGTTCCATGCTTGATGTTGATTGTTCTACTTTGATGGCTCCTTGAATCTACTTTCAATGTTATGAACATCTTCAGGCGTTCATAACCAAGAATGGGGGAGGAAATTTTAAAACAGCTGTTTAGGCAAAAAAAACTTGTTCAATAATCAATGTCTATAATAGAATTAAGCTTGCAGTTGCGTCCCAGTAGATAAATTCTAATTGATTTATGTGCTTGGTAATTCAAGTATTTTTGCTGGTTAAAAAAAAGTAAATAAACTCTTGTTTTTCAAGACTTCATCTAGCCCTTAATTCTGCCTCATAAACACTCTGTTTCCCAAAGAAAATAACGTATTATTGTATCACAGTATGAATGAATCAAACGGCTGGTTACAAATAGATACTGATGCTCATTTTGCCCGACTTACTGCTGGCGGCAATTGGACCATAGATAATGTCGCTGAACTCTATAAAAAAGTGAATTCTTTTGCTCTACCGCAAGTCGATAAAGCCGAGCTTAATTTCAGTCAGGTCCAAAAAATTGATACAGCAGGAGCACGTCTTGTGAGACAATTGCTCGACCAGGCCGAGAAAAGAAAAACCTTCGAGTTTTCTTCAAACGAGCGTGTTGATGCCATTCTCACCACATTGAACCGCTACCAACCAACACCCTGCGCAGGCAGACCAGAAACCAACTTCATCTACGAAAAAATTGCAGCTCTCGGGAAGGGTACACTTAATGCAATAGAGCTTGCTGCCTGCTTTGTTGTTTTTATCGGTGATATTACATCTTTATTGGTCGCTTCGGTTTTTCGTCCAGCTCGTTTCAGAGCAGGTCTGATGGCAACCCAAATAGAATTGAGCGGACTAAATGCCATTCCTATTATCGTACTCATTGCTTTTCTGATTGGTATTGTCGTTGCGTATCAAGGAGCCTGGCAACTAGGCAGATTAGGGGCTGATGTATATACCGTTGACTTGCTCGCTGTGACTATTCTTAGAGAACTTGGTATTCTGCTTTCAGCCATCGTTATAGCTGGGCGTTCAGGTTCAACCTATGCTGCAGAAATCGGTTCTATGAAATTATCTCAGGAAATCGATGCTATGCAGACCATCGGCTTGAATCCTATGGAAGTCCTGGTTATTCCACGGGTTCTAGGTTTGGTCATTGCCCTCCCGATTTTGACTCTGCTTGCAAATATATTTGGCTTAATAGGTGGCGGAATTTTGGTATGGGCTGTATTGGAAATGTCGCCGACGCTCTTTATCGCCCAGCTGCTTGATGCCGTTTCACCTTGGACTTTCTGGGTGGGCATGATGAAAGCGCCGGTGTTTGCGGCAATCATCGCGGTTATTGGCTGTTATGAGGGAATGCAGGTGTCGGGAAATGCAGAATCACTTGGAAAGCACACCACCCGTGCAGTTGTTGAGTCGATATTTCTGATCATTGTCTTTGATGCACTTTTCTCAATATTCTTTGGAATTATAGGTATTTGATGAGCAAAGATTACCAATATATCATAGATGTTCAGAATTTAGTCATCCAGTTCGGCGAGACGCGAATCCACGACGGTCTCAATCTTAAGGTAAAACCTGGTGAAATACTGGCCATTGTGGGAGCTTCTGGAACTGGGAAATCGGTTTTGCTCCAGGCTATAATAGGGCTCATCAAACCCCGAAGTGGCAGTATAGAGCTATATGGGGAAAATATAGAGGAAATTTCAATAGCTAAGACCATGGCGATACGCAAAAGGTTGGGTGTACTGTTTCAGGATGGCGCCTTGTTTGGTTCACTCACAGTTAGCGAAAATATCCAGGTACCATTACGCGAGTTTTACAGTTTGCCCAAAAAGCTGCTCAAAGAATTGGCCGATTTTAAAATTGCCATGGTTGGCCTGGATCACACAGTGGGTAACAAGTTTCCTTCAGAATTGTCAGGTGGCATGCGGAAGCGGGTGGGTTTGGCTCGGGCACTGGCTCTTGATCCTGAACTGCTTTTCTTAGATGAGCCAACGGCAGGTCTTGATCCCATTGGCGCGGCAGCTTTTGACCATTTAATCCAGGAGCTGCAGAATAATCTGCAGTTGACCGTATTTATGGTGACCCATGACCTCGATAGTATTTATACTGTAAGCAATC
>CAZWVC010000427.1:0-3638 GCA_964637245.1 uncultured Desulfocapsaceae bacterium | reverse complement strand
TGTTGACTCAACATTAATGGTGATATCTTTTTGTGGACAATGTTTACCGAACTTTACACTATTTTCAATTAGATTCATTAATATCTGGATGAGCACATCCCGGTCATAGCTAAAGGGGGGCACATCAACAGCTAGAATTTTCAAGCTAAACCCTTCATGCTGCAGTTTAGGGGACATCATGGTCTCGACCTCACCAAGCACATCTGCCAGAGTCCCTTCGCGAAAATGAAAGTTTCGTTGTTTCTTTTCCAATTTGGCGAGATCAAGAACATTGTTTATCAAACCTGACAACCGAGTACTTTCAGATCCCAGGATAGCTAAGTATTCCTGTTCGCGCTCCGGGCTGGCGGCCACGCCCTGCTCCAGCATTTCAATATACATTCTAATATTGGTCAGTGGGGTCTTTAGCTCATGAGTAACCGAAGAAACAAATTGGGAACGTCTTTCTGACATCTGAACGATGGTCCTGGCACTTTGATAGATTGCAACAAATCCAAGCAACATAAAGAGACCTAACATCCCAAGAGCAAGATTAAGGGAGCTACGTGCAGGTGATGAAGGGATACCGTTTGCTTTGATTGATACCTGTAAAAAATCAAAAGGTGCGGGAAATACTCGGTTAGCTATAAAATCTGTGTGGTTAATCGCAACACCTGCTGTCATATAGGCAGGGTTGTTTACCTGGTCTCGTCGCTGTATTTGCAGTGCTGTAAAGTCTGCTATAGGCTGTCCTGCAAAATGACTGGAAATAAGGTGACTCAAAAAGTCTCTAACCTCGATGAGGAACCCCTGACGATAGATCTGGTTGTTAATAGCAATACGACGAAAGATATAGACCTGATCATCACTAATTGAGACAGACTGAAAAGGAGCTACCTCAGCCTGAAACAGTTGTTGGCCTTCGCCTATCGCAACGGCATCAGATAAAAACAATTCTTGCTCTCCAACCTCAGACTGTGCTCTCCCAATCTCATTGTCCTCTCGCTTTTCAACGTCGACAGATGCTGGTGCAGTAACCTGATTATACACTGATGGCGATTCCTGCAGTGTAGCATCATCTGCTTTTCTCTGCCGGAGAGTTTTATCTTCGGGTGCAATATTATATGCCTGCTCTGCAGTAATTTCTTCAATACGTTGCTTCTTCTTTCCCAGATAAGTTTTGGCAGGACCACTTTTTGACCTGCTTAAGAAGCGTTCGGCGAAGCCTTCCTTTTCTGCGTCTTTTTCCACCGGCTTGCTCATCTTTGGAGCAGCAGTTGGAGGAGGTTTGGTAATGGTAAATTTTTTCTTATTAAAAATTTGATTTGCCTGACGCAACCTGGTTACCAGATCCTGCATTTCTGCTGGTACAGCCCCCATGTCTGCCACCTGCGGTGTCTGCATTGAGCCATCTGGATTATTTTGGAGATAACCCAGGATATAGTTCTGCAAAGGTGGTGAGGACAACGGTGAAGTCTGCACTGTGGCGCTGCCACTTTCTTCAGGTGTCGCCAAAAAATACTGATATTCATCAACAGCGCGACTTTCTTCCTGTTGGACCAGATCGGCTAGATCCTTCTCCATCTGGTCAAACAGAGTCTCAGAAAAGAATTGTAATTGTGCCCGTTCCTCTTTCTCCAATCCAAGGTAGCTGTGCCAGATGACAAACCCAAGAGGAAAGGAGACAGCAATGAAAAACAGCAGAATGAAAAGTTTGAGCCTATTCATTGGACAAACGATACCCTTCACCCCTTACCGTCTGGATGAGGTTGGCCTGATTATTTAAAGTGATGAGCTTCTTTCTCAACTTCAACATATGAATATCCACTGTCCTAGTTTCAATATCAGCATCGGCATAGCGCCAGACTTCAGTAAGCAGCTCCTTTTTACTGACAATACGATCCTTATGGCGATGAATATACACAATGATATCCATTTCCCGACGGGTAAGATCAAGGATATTTTGCCCACATCGGGCACGTAGGTTCTTGCCGTCAAAGATAATGCCGCCGCACTCAATCCGCTCATCGCCCAGATGTTTACCGCTTCGCCTTAGAACTGCCTCAACCCGGACAATCAACTCGCGTAGCGAAAACGGCTTGGGAACATAATCATCAACTCCAGCTTTGAAGCCGGTAACAATATCATCTTCGGCCCCTTTGGCCGTTATCATGATGATCGGCTGTGATGGTTTAACTTCGCGGACTTTCTGGCAGATGGTAAAACCATCCATGGTTGGCAGCATCACATCTAGCAGGACCAGATCAAACTGCTCATCAAGGATCATCTGCAATCCCTCTCCACCATCTACTGCTCCTTTGACGCTAAAGCCGTTAAAAACCAACACATCGCTTAAGCCTCTGAGAATGGCCTGATCATCTTCAACTATAAGAATATGTGCTTTGGGCTGTTTCATCTGCTGAGCTCCTGCCAGGTGGCAATTAACTGTAACTGACTTTTATCTTCTTCATACAAGAGTACATCAATGGGGTGGGTATTCAAAGTAAAAGTTATGTAAAAAAAACAGTGTAACCTTTTGCATTTGTTTGAATTGTCTTTTGCTCCAGAAATCGTAGTATCACAAGTAGAAGGCAAAACAACTAACCCGCATTTCTCATGAACATTGTGTCAATTTACTTATGGCTATTTCAATATACGTCGTTCAGCAAATTGCTTGGAGTTTTAAACTTTACACAATGTCCACCAAAGGTCAATTCAGGTGGCTCCATCTTCAGCAGTGTTTCGGCAGTAAACATAGTCCACTATGGTTTACTGCCAAAAACTTTGAACCTGACACCACCTGAACTGATGAGAAATGCAGGCTAACCTCAGCAACAAGGAGCACACCATGAAAATGTATCGAAAAAGCTTTTTGGCAATTCTTCTCTTAATAGGTATAACCGGCGCAGCAATGACCTATATCGGAGCACAGGAAACCACTCAACCCAAACCTCCTAAACCTGTTGGTTCACAACCGCTCTCTCTTGATGCCAAGCTCGTTCAGGATAAAGTATTACAAGGTTCCGATGGCAGGGTAGCCGTTGCCCTTACTCTCACTGGAGCTGATCTCCCAAATCGTCTTAAGCACGAGATCCAGCCGCTTGATCTGACAGTGGTTCTTGATCGCAGCGGTTCTATGGGTGGTCAGAAAATACGTGATGCCCGATTGGCTGTGATTCGTTTAATGGGGCTTCTTTCTCCTGAAGATCGTATGGCTATTATTACTTATTCCAATGATGTACATATCCTTTCACCTTTAGTTGCAATGAACAACTCTGCCAAGCAAACACTCTCCGGCTATGTTCAACGCATCCGCTCAGGTGGTGGTACAAATCTTGGTGGTGGTCTCAAGGAAGGTATTGCCACAATGATGCATAAAACTAATACTGCCAGAAAACGTAAAATTATTCTCATTTCAGATGGACTGGCAAACCAGGGAATCATAGATCCATATGCTCTTGGCTCGATGGCTGCAAATGGAGCCGAACATAATATAGGCGTAAGTACTGTTGGAGTGGGTTACGACTTTAATGAGATACTCATGACCACGATTGCCGATCATGGCTCCGGAAATTATTACTTCCTGGAAAATCCACAGGCATTGGCACAGGTTTTCCGCAAAGAATTTGAGACAGCAAGAAATGTTGTGGCAGGTAGTA
>CAZWVC010000426.1:0-3640 GCA_964637245.1 uncultured Desulfocapsaceae bacterium | reverse complement strand
CCCAGGTATAATCAATGAGTGCAGGATTCGTACATCTTCATGTCCATTCGCAATACAGCCTACTGGATGGTGCCATTCGCATCACAGATTTGATTGATAAATGTAAAGAGTATGACATGGACAGTATTGCCGTGACCGATCACGGTGCCATGTACGGCTCATTGGAATTTTATCTTAAGGCTAAAAAAGCTGGAATAAAACCAATTATCGGCTGTGAATTCTACATTGCCCCGCGAAGCAGAAAAGAGAAAAAACAGGTAGATGGAGTCAGCGCTTACCATATAGTCCTTCTAGCGATGAACTTTACCGGGTATCGCAATTTAATGAAAATGGCCTCCATCGCTCAATTTGAAGGTTTTTATTATAAACCGCGAATCGACATGGAGGTGCTTGCTGCCCACAACGAAGGTGTCATTGCTTTGACTGCTTGCCTGCATGGTATCGTCCCCTATCATATCCACCAAAAGGATATGCCCAGAGCCCGTCAAAAAGCCAAAGAACTCCAGGAAATATTTGGAGATAGGCTGTATTTCGAAATCCAGGAAAATGGCATAGACGATCAGAAAATAGTAAATGATGGCTTGATACAGCTCAGTAAAGAACTTGGTGTTAAATTAGTCGCAACAAATGATTGCCACTATCTCAACAGAGAAGAAGCACATGCTCATGAAGTCCTGCTATGCATCCAGACAGGTAAGACCATTACCGACCCTAAACATTTCTCTTTTGCCACCGACGAATTCTATTTAAAACCACCGGAATTGATGAAGGAAAGTTTCTCCTACTGTCCCGAATCAATTGCCACTTCCGTTGAAATTGCTGAGCGTTGTAATCTCGAAATTGATTTTGGTGACTATCATTTTCCTAACTTTCCTGTTCCGGAAGGTGAAACGCTTGAGTCTCTTTTTATTGCCGCCTGCCGGAGAGGGTTGAAGCAGCGTTTTGCCACCATGCAGAAAATCGGCACTTTCTCAGCAGAAGTTGAGAAAGTGTATGCCGAACGACTGGAAATGGAAATGGATGTTATTAATACCATGGGTTTTCCAGGCTATTTCCTCATTGTTGCCGATTTTATCAACTGGGCCCAGGATCACGATATCCCAGTTGGCCCGGGTCGAGGTTCAGGCGCTGGCAGTCTGGCTGCATACTGTATGAAAATAACCAATATCGACCCCATTCCCTACGGTCTGATCTTTGAGCGTTTTCTCAATATTGAGCGCAAATCAATGCCTGATTTTGACATCGATTTTTGCCAGGACAGACGGGGTGAGGTTATAGATTATGTTCGCAGTAAGTATGGTGGAGCACAACATGTCGCCCAGATTGTAACCTATGGTTCAATGAAAGCCCGAGGAGTCATCAGGGATGTTGGTAGAGCACTTGATATACCTTTTGGTGAGGTTGATAAAATTGCTAAACTGATTCCTGATCAGCTGAAGATGACCATCAAAAAGGCCAAGAAAGAAGAGCCGAAACTCAAGGATGCAGCTGACCGGGATCCACGAATCTCTGAATTGCTGAGAGTTTCAGAAACGCTTGAAGGATTGGCACGCCACACCTCAACCCATGCCGCAGGGGTAGTGGTATCTCCCAAACCCATGGTGGAGTACCTTCCAACATGCAAAGGCAGCAAAGATGAAACTCTGACTCAGTATGACATGAAACATACTGAGATGACAGGGCTTATTAAATTTGACTTTCTTGGCTTGAAAACGCTCACTGTCATTGATAAGGCTCTTAAAAACATCAAAACTGACATTGGCAAGGAATTGGATATTGAAACCATCCCAATGGATGATGTTAAAACCTACGACCTGCTCTGTCGCGGTGATGCCCTAGGAGTTTTCCAATTGGAGAGTTCAGGTATGCGTGAACTTCTGGTAAAGCTAGCACCTGAGCAATTCACTGACCTCATTGCTCTTGTTGCCCTGTACCGCCCTGGACCACTGGACTCCGGCATGGTGAATGACTTTGTCGAGACGAAACATGGTCGTGCTACTGCCAATTATCCTCTGCCCCAGATTAAATTTGTTCTTGAAGAAACTTATGGGGTGATCGTCTATCAGGAACAGGTTATGAAGATCGCCAACATCCTTGCTAATTATTCGTTGGGTGATGCAGATATTCTACGCCGTGCCATGGGTAAGAAAATTCCTGAAGTAATGGAGGAAGAGAAAGGCAAATTCATGGCTGGCGCCAGAGAGAATAATATTCCTGAAGATAAAGCCGAATTTATATTTGATCTGATGGCAAAGTTTGCCGGCTACGGTTTTAATAAGTCTCACTCTGCCGCATACGCTCTTATTGCCTATCAGACCGCATACCTCAAGGCACACTATCCCGCACAGTTCATGACGGCATTGCTTTCCTGCGATATGGCAAACACCGATAAAGTGGTTCGTTATATCGCCGAATGTAAAGACCACGCCATTGAAGTGCTACCCCCAGATATAAATGAAAGTATCAAAGATTTCAGTGTAATTGATGATCGTATTCGCTTTGGACTTGCGGCTGTAAAAAATGTTGGTGGTTCCGCTCTTGATTCAATCATCGAAGAACGCGAAGAAGCAGGCAAATACATTTCACTAAGCGATTTCTGCAACCGTGTTGATTCACGCAGAGTCAATTCCAGAGTGATTGAAAGTCTCATTAAATCAGGATCGTTCGATTCACTTGGTTTTAAACGATCGCAACTTATGGCATCGGTGGATAAGGCCATGGAACAGGCAAAGGCTATCCAGCGTGATCGTCAAAGCGGTCAAATGTCGCTCTTCTCTGTTGCGCCAGGTTCAGAACAAAATGAAACTGCAGCGATTAGCATGCCTGATATCCCTGAATGGGATGAACGTCAACGACTTGCCAATGAAAAGGAAACCGTTGGATTCTACATCACCGGTCATCCACTTGATGACACTGTGGATGAGTTAAAAACAATTGTCCATTGTGATATTCAGGATCTCACAGATATGACCGATGAACAGCCTGTCCGCATTGGCGGTTTAATAAAAAACTGCAAAAAGCTCAGAAGTAAAAAAGGCGATCCCATGGCATTCCTGGCAGTGGAAGACACCATAGAATCTGTGGAGGTTGTGGTTTTTCCTGATACTTATTCGAAATGTTACCAAATCCTCGACTCCACTGAACCTGTCGTCGTTCAGGGAACTATACAGAAAGATGAACGTGGTGCTAAAATAATTGCCGATTCTTTATTTTCGCTTGCAGAGGCTAGAGAAAAGTTCACAGAACTCATTAGAATACGCCTTGACTCCGATAAAATTTCACGCCGACGCCTAGATTCGCTCAAGAAAATTCTCTACCAATTTCACGGCAATTGCCCGCTCATGCTGACTCTTCATTTTGCAGGTCAGGGGGAAGTGGATATAGATGTGTTGAAAGACCTCACGGTCAAACCTTGCAGGGGACTTTCAGACAAGATAGAAGAACTTTTAGGATATAAAGCACTAAGCTATCGTAAGGGCCCAATCTCTTTGAATGGTCGAAAACGGTGGAATGGCAAGAATGGCAAAAACGGGAAGAATGGCATAAACGCTAACGGTTCTGCACAACCACGTTAAATAAGGCTGCCTAGCCCGGATATTTCATGAACAATTTAATGATCACAGATAAAAACATTTTATTT
>CAZWVC010000425.1:0-3650 GCA_964637245.1 uncultured Desulfocapsaceae bacterium | reverse complement strand
ACTTGCATAAATTATTCAATCGGACGGTAAAATGAACCAGAAGGAAAATGTTCGATATTTCCGGGGTGATCCATAAAAGGAACAAGCGGATCAGTCACAGCCGGATGCCTGGTGTAACGCGCTTCGGTAGTCACTGCCAAATCCGACAAACCAAGTTCTGTGACAAGTTGAATCATCTGTTGATTTTCCAATTTGCGAGTGTGCCGTTGCCCGAGCATCATGAATACCAAGCCTAGATCCAACACAAGGATTACAAGAACAAATAGTGCAAGATAATAGCTTTTTCGTATCTGCATTATTTACTCTTTTTCATCTTATGCATTTTATGCCCTGCACTAGTGCGCATTTTCTCTATCATTTCAGGGTTGATTTCCTCAAACCCTATAACCATTTTGCCTTTATGATCCTTTTTGAAAGTAGTTGCAGCTTCTTGAGTGTCAAATGGTATCAACTCATGACCCATAGGTCCTAAAACATCAGAACCGGCTACATAGAAAGCTTTTTTCCCATCAATGAGTTTGAGGGAATAGTAGTCTGTGACATATACTTCTAGTGGTGTTGAAGAACTACCATACTTTTTCGGTTCAAAATAGAAGGCCATCATATCTTTAACACCATCAAAAAAGGTAGTTGTACCATCCTCCATTTTTAGTTGCGCCAGCCAAGGTTTATATTTGGCAACAAACATGCCACAAACAGGACAGCGCTCCTTTGCAGGAACCTCTGTAGTTGGTGCAGCTGTAACCACTATTCCAGAACTTACGAAGACCAGCACAAATAGAACAGCCACAACTTTGTATTTCATTATATTTCTCCAGTTAATCCATTTGTCTTGATACATGCCTAACGAAACAGCAATCATCTCAGAAAGAACCAGCTCTCATAAAAAAATCCTACGAATAAGTATCTATCCGACAAAGTAGTATGCTAAAATTATCAGCAACATATTGCATACAGCATTCAACAATAATGACAAAACCTTCTCAATTCAAAAGAAAAAGACACGTACCCCATTAATTATCTGAAATCGAACACGAATATTCTTCACTTTCATACCACCACGTGGTACACTAAATCAGAAAATTACTATTCAATTAATCGCCAATGGACAGCAAACAATTCTCTCAACTTCGTAAGCGCTTGCAGAAGACCCAAAAGCAACTCGCTGAGCTCATGGGCACCTCGCTCAAAGCAATCTGTTCCTATGAACAGGGATGGCGATCCGTTCCCCCTCACGTGGAAAGGCAGATGTACTTTCTACTCTCTAGAAAATCAGATGGCCATAAAACGCAAAAAAACTGTTGGGAAATCCTCGACTGTCCCGAAAATCGGCGAGAAAATTGCCCAGCCTGGGAATTCAGTTCAGGAAAGTTCTGTTGGTTTATTAACGGAACAATTTGCGACTGTAAAATCCAAAAGAGTTGGGACGAAAAGATTCAGATTTGCAGAAAATGTAAGGTAATGAAAGATATTATTTGATAAGTCTGCAAAACTGCCGATACGTTAAAAGCTGTCAGAATAATCTGACAGCTTTTTTCATTTAGCCTTCATTTAGCCTTACATTTGGGCTAGGAAAATTTTCAGCATTCTGCGAACCGGCTCAGCTGCACCCCAGAGCAGTTGGTCGCCGACAGAAAAAGCTGTTAGATAACGCGAGCCTAAATTCATTTTGCGGATCCTGCCAATGGGTATGGTCAGGGTTCCTGAAGTCTGCACTGGTGTAAGCTGCTCTTCAGTTTTCTCTCTGATATTGGGAACGACCTTCACCCACTGGTTATGATTTTCGAGGATCTCTTCTATCTCAGCAACGCTAATATCCCTCTTCAACTTAATGGTAAATGCTTGAGAATGACAACGCATCGAGCCAATACGGACGCATTGACCGTCTATTGGAATTAAAGACTCATCATTGTTCCCCAAGATTTTGTTTGTCTCACTGATACCTTTCCATTCTTCCCTGGTTTGTCCATTTTCCATTGGTGAATCAATCCAGGGAATCAAACTCGCAGCAAGAGGTACCGGCCAGTTATCCAAGGTCAGGCTGCCGTCGTTGAGTTTTTGAGTAACCTTTCTGTCAATGTCCAGTATGGCTGATCCTGGCTCACTCAAAAGACTCTTAACTTCTGCCTCCAGCTCACCCATCTGGCTAAGTAATTCGCGCATATTCTTGGCACCTGCACCGCTGGCAGCCTGATAGGTCATGGTAGAGATCCACTCGGCCAAATCATTTTCAAACAATCCACCCAAGGCCATCATCATTAATGATACTGTGCAATTTCCACCAATATAGTTTTTAATTCCCCTTTCTAACCCCTCGTCGATCACTTTTCGATTGACCGGATCAAGGGCAATTATGCTATCATCCTGCATTCGCAGGGCAGACGCGGCGTCTATCCAATAACCCTCCCAGCGACTGCGCAGATCTGCATATACCGCATTGGTATAACCACTCCCCTGGCAGGACAGTATGACATCCATATCTGCAAGTAGGTCAAGATTTTTAGCATCCAGGAGAGGTTTAGCACCAGTGCCCACATCCGGGCCGTCCTGACCAGTTTGTGAGGTAGTGAAGAAATACGGCTCAAAGCCCTTAAAATCATCCTCAGCCAACATCCGTTCCATGAGAACGGAACCAACCATGCCTCGCCATCCAACAAATCCTACTTTGCGCATTTTTTAACCCCACTTTTTCTTGTTTACTCTATTTGCGCTATTTGCTGCTCCCTTTAAACAATAGAACTTAACCTCGGCAACCAACATTGGAAGTTTTACACTACCTCTTTCTGATTGCCTTATATAGAGAGAGAAGGAGAAAAAATAATACAGATCAGAATAAATTTCTTCTAAATAAACACTGTATTGTCAAAAAGTTCAATCAGACTGTCGTATAATTTTTTTGTATTAATTGAATTTTCTAGATGGCACTGATAAATGTAGTGGTTTTTACGAATTAATTACACCTTATTTTCGAAGAATCTACATGCCGGATTCCTTCTCATAAAGGAATCCAGCTATATTTTGGTGTAACAAAACTGCTGGCCAGAATACCTCATCAGAAGAAGTGGTTTCATATCCGAGGACCGCCCAAAAGTACTATACTTACTTGGGTACTCTGGTCAAGCGACGTAGGAAATGGTACCGCATCTGCTGACCTTGGATGAACATGTTGTAAATTTGGTGATTTCTGGGATTTAACCTAAAGAGCCCAAGCGAAATTGACAAAATGTTCATAAGCAGTTCTGGTTAGTTCTCATAGAATTGATAATCGGTATAACCTTCCGGACCGGGAGTGTACCATAACGACATATCATCATATCCATTTAACGACCAGCCGTTGCGCCAGCGCTCAACTAAATCTGGGTTGGAGATAAATGGTCTGCCAATACAGGCAATATCCGCAGTTCCCGAGGCAACACGATCTTCTGCATCCTCCTTGGTATATCCACAATTACCTATGATCACCCCTTTATAATGTTCCCTAAAATCAGCAAGGGTCATGGGTTCACCCTGCTCATGAAAACCAAATGCCAGGCCATCCATAATATGGACATAGCCGAGGTTCAGTTTGTTCAACTCCTTGATAGTGTAGAGAAAGGTTTCACGGAAGTCTGAACTTCCCATATCATTAAAAACCCCATTGGGTGAAAGCC